>NZ_JANRML010000039.1:0-1714 GCF_026930265.1 Corynebacterium pilbarense | reverse complement strand
AACTTATCCCTCTTCAATTTCTTCTTCGACATCTTCTTTGGCTTATTCATATTCTTCTTTGGAGACTTCTTTGTCAGAGTCTTTTACTACCATGAATAGAACTCTTCTTGTCTCACTGTCACTAACTTCATCTTCATCTGATGATGAGATGTCTTCTTTGGTGTATAAGCTTTTCTTGAAAACTTTCTTTGTAGTTCTTTTGCCTTTATATGTGTATTTTCCTTTTGAGTAACCTTCATCATTTCTCTTTTTCTTATGAGGACATTTGTTAGCAAAATGACCAATACCATCACAATTAAAACAAATTAAAGGAAGCTTACCTCTATACCTATCGTTGGTTCCCTTGTTCAGTCTTTTGACGAAGTTGGCCACTTCTTCATCATCTTCCGAGGTGCCACTGTTGCTGCTATATTCTTCTTGTTCCTTTTTCTTGGATTCTTTGAAGGCTTCTTCTTTTACATCTGGATTTTCTTGTTCGTTTCCCATTTCATATGTTGTGAAGATTCCATGTAGTTCGTCCATGCTTATTGAGTTTAGATCGACTCTTTCTTCTAGTGTTGATATCTTAGGGTCAAATCTCATAGGAAGAGATCTTAGTACCTTTTGAACAATTACAGATTCTTCGATTTCTTCTCCCAATCCTATGATTGCATTCACTGTTTCATCGACTCGTAAGAAGTAGGCTGCGATATCTTCATCTTCCTTCATTTTTAGTTGTTCGAACTGACCTCTGTAAGTTTGAAGCTTTGTTGCTTTGACTTTTGAATCTCCTTCATAAATATTTCGAAGCTTGTCCCAAATCTCTTTAGCATATTTACAATGTGCAACTTTGGTGAATACCGTATCACTGAGACCATTCAAAAGTGCATTTATGGCTTTGGAATTATTCTCACCAAGTTTCACTGCTTTGTCATTTGTTGGTGGAACTGCTGGTGTTGTGTATCCATCTACAATTGATTGCCAAACTTGAAATCCCTGTGCCTGTATATATGTCTTCATCCTTATGCTCCAAAATGCATACTTTTGTCCATCAAATTGTGGTATTCCATTTTTATACATGTTGTTTCTCTCGATTATCTACCTTTCATTGGTTAAACTATTTTCTGAAGGAAACCACTCTGATACCAATTGTTGGATTACTGAGAGGGGGGGTGAATCAGTAATAGAGCAATTTAATCCTTTTTAACCATATAATCCAAGTGTTATATCAATGTAGCATTATCATCCAATAACTGCAGAGTAAATAAGCAATGAACAAATGAACAATCACACACATGCACAGTACACCAGTGTTTTACGTGGAAACCCAAATCAGGAGAAAACCACGGAATGATTTTTCTTATATGTATTTAAGAATTACATTCATTGGAAGCACCAACTTCCTTTGTTTTCCAGCTGTAACTGGAAAGAGGCTCCAACCCCCTAGTTTCTCAGGCTACAACCTGAGGGAAGCTCCAACTCCCCAATTCTCTGGCTACAACCAGAAGGAGGCTACAACCCCCAATGTTCTCCGGCTACAACCGGAAGGTGGCTACAACCACCTGTCCTTGCCCCATCCTGCCACCCTGAAGTAGAATGATGGAACCAATGTCACACTATCACTGTGAGATATACCGCTGTAAACATGTACTATGCATCAACCTGTAATCAACCTGTACCATAAACAAGTGCATCAACCATGCACCAACCTGTAATCAACCTGTACCATAAACAA
>NZ_JANRML010000038.1:0-1807 GCF_026930265.1 Corynebacterium pilbarense | reverse complement strand
AAAAGGGCCCTCGAACACTACACAGTAAATGTATGGTTGAAGGTATGTCTAATGGCTCTCTGGATTTTGATTTTTGTGAACATTGTCTATATGGGAAGCAGAATCGGGTAAGATTCCCCTCTGGTGCAACGAGGGCAGAAGGAATTTTACAACTAGTTCACAGTGATGTTTTTGGACCTGTGTCGGTCCCATCATTGGGAAAATCTATGTACTATGTCTCATTTATAGATGACTTCTCGAGGAAAACTTGGATATATTTCCTCAGGAAGAAATCTGAAGTCTTTGACAGATTTAAAGAGTTTAAGGCTCTTGTTGAGAATCAAACAGAGAAAATAATCAAGGTGTTGAGGACAGATAATGGTGGAGAGTTCTGCGGGAATTAATTTGAAGAATTATGTAAGAAGTGCGGTATAGCAAGGTAGAAGACTACTCCATATACACCTCAACAGAATGGAGTTGCAGAAAGAAAGAATAGGACAATACAAGAAATGGCTCGAACAATGATAATGGATTCAAAGTTGACAGATATTTTTTGGACACAGGCAGTGCATACAACAGTTCACATTCAAAACAGAGTAATGCTCAGAAACAACACTGATAAAACTCCCTACGAGCTATGGAAAGGAAGACCAGCAAATGTGAAGCACTTCAGAGTTTTTGGAAGCAAATGCTACATCAAAAGAGAAGATGGCAGAATGGGAAAGTTTGACTCTCGTGTGGACAAAGGAATACTTGTTGGTTACTCAAGTACAAGGAAAGCATACAAGTGTTACAATCTAAGATTAAACAAAGTTGTGGAAAGCATCAACGTAACAATTGATGAAACAGGCAGACCAGAATCAAAGGAAGAAGAAAACAAATCAATGGAACAACTTTTCAAAGAAGAAGATGAAAAAGAAGAAGAAGAGGAAGATGAAGATGAAGAGAATCCAACAGAAGTAGAAGAGCAAGTTCAACAAGTATCTCCAAAGACACCTAGAAAATGAGTACAGAAGAATCATCCTTCAGATCAGATTATCGGAAACAAAGATGCAGGAGTTGAGACTAGAAGAAAAATCTGTTCACCAGAACAAACACACCTAGCACTCTTATCTACAATTGAACCAAACTGTTTTGAAGAAGCCAGCAAGGATGAATTTTGGAATAAGGCCATGGATGAAGAATTGGATCAAATAGAGAAAAATGACACTTGGGAATTGGTTCCAAGACCAAAGAATAAGAATGTGATCGGCACAAAATGGGTTTTCAGGAATAAATTGAATGAAGATGGACAAGTTACAAGGAACAAAGCTAGATTGGTATGTAAAGGATATGCATAGATTGAAGGAATCGACTTTGAAGAGACATTTTCCCCAGTTGCCAGAATGGAAGCAATCCATTTGCTTTTAGCTTATGCATGCTCCAAAAATGTTAAAGTATATCAGATGGACGTAAAATCATCTTTTCTGAATGGGGAACTTGAAGAAGAAGTCTACATTGAACAACCAGAAGGATTTCAGTTGTCAGAGAACACAGACTATGTGTGTAAATTAAAGAAGGCCTTGTATGGTCTAAAACAGGCTCCTAGAGCATGGTACTCCAGACTGGATAAGTATCTGTAGTAGGCAGGGTTCAGAAAAGGAAGTGCAGACAACAACCTCTACATCAAGGTAAGTCAAGGTAATATTTTATTAATTGAAGTTTATGTTGATGATATTATTTTTGGTAGTGATGATGACAGGTTAAGCCAAAAATTTGCAAAAGACATGCAGAATGAATTTGAAATGTTGTTACTTGGAGAACTATCCTTCTTTCTGGGACTTCAGAT
>NZ_JANRML010000036.1:0-2102 GCF_026930265.1 Corynebacterium pilbarense | reverse complement strand
ACCCCAAAAGATGAAAAGATGACATTTTTGTGGACCTCGTTTTGGGTAGTTTGGTGTATCAACTTCCCAGGGGCGTAACTTTGGCATACGATCTCCGTTTGGGGTGCACAATAGCTCGTTGGAAAGGTATCGTCAAGGAGATTCATTTTGGGGGCTCAATTATTCCTTTGGCTATCATTGAGAAGCTCGATCCTGAAAAACCTTCATTTGGGCCCTCAAAATGGCCCCAGAAGTTAAAAACTGCTAAAAATAGTAAATTGCCAAAATTGTTAGAAAACTGTTTTGAGCCAGTCGGAAAAGGTGGGTGGCCACCGATATCCACCTGGATCAATCCTCCCTCCTTAGGAAGCAATGGTCTCCATTGCGTTGAGTTCCCGGGGGAGAGGGAAAAGCATTTGTTGAATCTGCATCTTGGTGAGCTGCTTGCCTTGCTGGAGAAGTCGCGCTGCTTAGTTTGTGGAAATCTGTCACGAACCTGTGGCTGGAAGGTTTGGACCTTTTTAACCAGTTTGGCTATTTTAGATGACTGTGTGCAGAAGGAATCTTCGTGCTTTGCTGCAACCTTGTCGACCTGCTTCTGTTGGATAGAAGGTGCTTTGGCCGAAGCTGTGGTGGCTGCAGTATCCTTCTGTTCACCCTTTGAACAGATTGTGGAGAAGATGAATTTTGTAGTATGAGATACTACCTTGCAGCACTGTTTAGGTGGGGCAGTAGTTGGAACTACCTCTGGTATCCTATAGAGATGACCCCCCAGAGTAACAATGACACTACGGGGTCGAGACTCATAAATAGCATGGCATTTCCACATATATGGCTGGCCCAAGAGAACATCACAGACATCCAGTGGGGAAACATCACATAATACCTCATCCTTGAAGGGTTGGATGCCATATGAAAATCGACACTGCTGGCTGACATGAAGATCTCATCCTTGGCGAAGCCACCCAATGCTGTATGGTTGCGGGTGTGGTGTTGTCGACAATCCCAACTGTTTGACGACCTCTGCTGAGATGAGGTTCTTCTGGCTTCCGCTATCAACAATAAAATGCAGCGGGGTCCCCTTCACCCACATCTATGAATGAAAAAGGTGCTCCCCCTCTTCAGGATCTGTTGGTTCTTCTGGTTGAATTGTTGCGGTCGTGACAATAGCAGTGGGGTCTACGTCGATGATCTGTCTCCTTCCAGTATTTTCTGAATCAGATTCTGAATAAGGGTTCGGCTCCTTGTCTTTGATCTCGGCCACCAATGACTGTTTTGAGCGACATTCATCGGTGTTGTGCCAGGGGATTTTGTGGAAATCACACCATTTTCCGGTGTCCTTCTTTGTCTTCCCGTGACCCTTCTTTTCCTGTGGCTTGGACTGGTTTTCGGGAGACTGTTTGTTAGGGTTGTCTTTGTCATACTTTGGTTGTTGTGGATTTGCAGACCCGAACTCCCATTTGTTCTGGTGCTTAAATTTCTGCTCGATTTTAACAGCATATCGATAGGCAGCATCGAGTGATGAGATGTCCAGAAAATCCATTTCAGTTTGGATGTATCTGTGTAGAGCCCCACGGTATTTCAGAACCAAATGTCGCTCGGAGTCTTTGATACCCAGCTTGGTGCGCAAGGTATGGAAGGTATTGGTGAACTCTGGAACTGCTTGGCCCCTCTCTTGCCGCAGTGTGGTCCATCTCATGTACTGGTCCTCATAGTTGCCAATAGGGTAATACTGTTCCTTTACCACATCCACAAAAAAATCCCAAGTGGGCTCGACCCCATATATTCCAGACTCCTCTGTGGAACTCTGCTCCCAATAAGTTTCCCACCAATGTTTGACATGGGGGAGAGCCTTAAGGAGTGCGAAGGTGATCTTTTCCTTGTCGAAAAAATTATGAACAGAGAAATAACCTTCTAGCAGATTTAACCATTTATCTAGGGCATTTGCATCTATTTGACCTTCAAATACGAGAATATCAAAATTAACCTGTACCTTGAAAGGCGAGGTGCCTCCAAGGTGGCCGCTTTATTGACAGGCGTTGAAGGATGTGGGAAAAATTCTCCATCATTCCGTCCCTCTGTCGCGTGAGAGCTTGCTCCAACAACAGACTGATAGCATCCTC
>NZ_JANRML010000035.1:0-2223 GCF_026930265.1 Corynebacterium pilbarense | reverse complement strand
CCAAATACTCTACCTCTTTTACTCCAAATAAACATTTGGATGGTTTAGCATATAGTTGTTGCTCCTTTAGTAGTTGTAGCACCTTGTCAACATGTTGCACATGATCCTCCCAAGACTTGCTATAGATTAGTATATCATCAAAAAATACTAACACAAATTTTCGAAGGAAGGGCTTGAAAATGGAATTCATCAACCCTTGGAATGTGGAAGGTGCATTTGTAAGGCCAAAAGGCATGACCAAAAATTCATAATGGCCTTCATGAGTTCGGAATGTTGTTTTTGGGATATCTTCTTCCTTCATTCTGATCTGATGATACCCTGAACGAAGATCCAATTTTGTGAAATAGATTGCTCCATGTAGTTCATCTAACAATTCATCAATGACGGGAATGGGAAACTTATCTTTAATAGTGATCTTGTTGAGCTCTCTATAATCTGGACACATATGCCATGAGCTATCTTTCTTGAATACCATTACCACTGGTGCAGAGTAAGAACTTTGGCTAGGTCTAATAATGCCAGCCTCTAACATTTCTTCAACCATGCGCTCAATTTCACTCTTCTGGGCATAAGGGTATCTGTATGGCCTGATGTTAGGAGGAACACTCCCAGGAATTAGGTGAATTTCATGATCATGATTTCGAGTGGGTGGAAGACCTTTGGGAATATCTTCAAATACTTTGGAATGCTTATCAATGATCCTTTGGAGATCTTGAGGAATAGATGGCTTAGATGTTTGAACATCTAGTGAGCATAGTTGTGCAATAATGCCTTGATGCCCCTTTTTCAATAATTTTGTCATGCCGTTAGAGCTTATCACCTTACCGGGTTTCCCTGTGATACCTCTTAACTCAATTTCTTTTCCTTCCAATGAAAATTTCATGAAAAGTTCTTGAAAATTAAAAGCCATTGTTCCTAATGATTGTAACCATTGGATTCCTAGTACAACATCTGCACCACCCATGGGTATAGCAATCATTGGACTATTCATTACATATTCCCCCATAGTAAGATTGATCTTATTGCATTTTCCTGAGCAATTGATAGTTCCTCCATCTGCAATCATTACTTGAAACTCTGGTGCTGGATATACAAAGCAATTGAGATCTTTGGCTAATTTATAGTGAATGAAATTATGAGTACTGCCAGAATCAATTAGGACTATTACCTTTTTCTTTTTGATGTATCCTTCGATCTTGAGGGTTTGAGGAGTGCTAATTCCAGCCAATGCATTACACGATATCGTGGGAGTCAACTCTTCAGACGAAATTGCTTCTACATTTTCATCTTGAGATGGTTCTTGTTCTTGTTCTTCTTCCTCTTCACAATCTATGTAGAATAATTTCTTCTCACCACACTTATGTCCCTTACTGTACTTGCTGTCACAATTAAAGCATAAAACTTTTTCTTTTCTTTCCTCCAATTGTTGAGGTGTCAACCTTGTAGGTTGAGGTGTTTTAGGAGAAGGAGCATTGTTCTCTCTATAGATGTTAGGATAGGTCCTTCTAGTAGCCATAGCCATATTTTTACTTTCAACATTTCTTGCCACCTTAAATGCATTCTCCAATGATTTGGGTTCCCAAAGGCGAACCTCATGTTGAATGTTATCCTTTAAAGTTCCTATGAATACATCAATCAAGTGCTCATCTGGAATATCTGTTACCTTTATATTCAATCTTTGGAAGTTCTCAATGTGCTCTGTAACTGAACCCTTTTGCTTGAGATTTATCAATTGGCTAAAGAAGGTATTGCTCCTTGTATCCTCATAGTGTGCTATCATTTCTTCCGTGAAAATTGTCCAAGTGACGAGTGATTTGCGAGAACAAAGCCATCGATACCATACAAATTGATTAGGTTCTAAATATAAAGAAGCAATTCGTACCTTTTGTGTATGTGGCACATTATGGAGATCAAAGAATTGCTCCATCTGAAGTATCCATGTGATTGGGTCCTTGCCATCAAACTTCCTCATATCAATCTTAGGAACGTGGTTGGTCTTCAAACCAAAGTTGGAGTTTCTCCATTCTTGATTCACCTTCCTTGTGTCCTCATCATGAATTTCATGGGATGCATTTTCACTTTCAGGTGTCTTCTCTGTTACGAAATTTTTCAATACTTCCATGATCTCCTCTTTTAAACCATCCATCTTTGCCTCCAACTTAGCTTCCATCTCTTGTAGTTCATCTTTTGTTACTATCTTCTTTTGTAAATCATTTATGTCCC
>NZ_JANRML010000034.1:0-2371 GCF_026930265.1 Corynebacterium pilbarense | reverse complement strand
GGGAGGAATAGCAAAGAAGTCGACGGCTACGAAGGATGAAGAATGGGAGATTGTTGAAAGAAAGCCTCTAGGAACGATACGGCTGAGCCTGACAGTGTCGGTGGCTTTCAATATTTCGAAAGAAAAGACAACGAAGGGTTTGATGGACGCGTTGGCCAAATTGTATGAAAAACCCTCGGCATCGAATAAGGTATTTCTAATGAAGAGATTATTTAATATGAAGATGTCAGAAGGTGGGTCTGTTGCAGATCATTTAAATGAATTTAATACGGTTACTAATCAACTAAGTTCTGTAAAAGTGGACTTTGATGATGAGGTTAGGGCTCTTCTAATCTTGTGCTCATTGCCAGAAAGATGGAATGGCTTGGTCATGGCTGTAAGTAACTCTGTCTCTGGTTCAAATACTTTAAAATTTGATGATGTTGTTGGTGTTATCCTTAGTGAGGAAATGTGATGGAAAAGCACAGGTGAGACATCAGGTAATGCGTTGAACATGGAGAACAGGGGAAGACAAAAGGATAGAGGAAAGGGCTCAGGGAACCGTGGGAATTCTAGGAAGGGAAGATCCAAATCCAGACTTGGAAAGATAGAGTGTTGGAATTGTGGGAAGAAAGGACATCTGAAGAAAGACTGCAGAGCTCCAAAGAAACAAAGAGATGGACAACAAGAGAGAAATCAGGAAGCAAATGTAATAGGTGATGTGTTACAAGATGCTTTGATTCTTTCTGTAGATAATATTTCTGAGTCTTGGGTAGTAGATTCAGGGGCTTCATTTCATGCCACACCCCATAGGAAACATTTTCTAGATTATGTTCAAGGTGATTTTGGACAGGTTCATTTGGGTGATGATGCACCATGCAAAATTGTTGGAATGGGAAAGGTAAAAATAAAGCAACGCAATGGAAACCAATGGTTGTTGAAAGAGGTAAGACATGTTCCATATTTAAGGAAAAATCTGATTTCAACAGGGCAGTTGGCAAGTGAAGGTTGTATATCCATATTTACAGATAAGACGTGGAAGGTCATCAAAGGATCATTGGTGATAGCGAAAGGAGAGAAGGTAGGTACATTGTATTTATGTATTGGTAATACTGACTCTTCTATATCTTTAGCTTCTACAGGAGTGGATACAACACTGTGGCATCATAGGCTGGGACACATGAGTGAGAAGGGTATGCAGATACTTCACAAAAGAAATTTGTTGCCAGATCTTAAACAAATTGATTTGGACTTCTGTGAGCATTGTGTTTATGGAAAACAAAAGAGAGTCAGATTTCTCAGAGTCGGAAAAGAAAAGAAGAATGAAAGGTTAGAGCTTGTGCATACAGATGTATGGGGACCAGCTCAGGTATCATCTCTTGGTGGCTCTCGTTATTATGTTACTTTTATTGATGATGCAACTAGAAAAACTTGGGTTTATTGCATTCGACAAAAATCTGATGTTTTTGATACTTTTAAGAAATGGAAAGCTTTAGTTGAGAATGAGACAGGAAAAAGTTTGAAGTGTCTCAGATCAGATAATGGAGGTGAATATTGCAGCAAGGAGTTTGATGATTATTGTTCATACCATGGGATTCTTAGAGAGAAGACAGTTCCAAGAACACCACAAGAAAAATGTGTGTCAGAAAGGATGAGCAGGACCATCATGGAGTGTGCAAGGAGTATGAGATTGCATGATGGTTTGCCCTTACAGTTTTGGGCAGATGCTGTAGATACTGTTGTTTACTTAATAAACAGAGGACCTTCAAGCTCTTTGGATGGTAGAATTCCAGAGGAGGAATGGACAGGAAAAAAGGTAAACTATTCTTTTTTGAAAACTTTCAGTTGTGAAGCATTTGTCCATATTGATAAAGAAAATAGAACAAAGGTTGAGGCAAAATCCAAGAAGTGTACCTTTATTGGATATGGTGTTAATGATTTTGGTTATCTCTTATGGGATTATGAAAATAAAAAAATCATTAGGAGTAGAGATATCATATTCAATGAGAAGGTCATGTACAAAGATCAGTTGCAGGGAAAGAAACAGGAAGAAGAAAAACAAGAATACACAGTGCTTGATGAGATCACTGAAAAATAAATTCCAAAGGAACCTGAAAATCAAAATGTACAACAACAGGAGCAGCAGGTACCTCAAACACCTGCAAGTGTTGTTAGAAGATCTACCAGGTTAAGTATACCCCCTGAACGATACTCTCCTTCATTGTATTATTTATTGTTGACTGATTCTGGTGAACCAGAATGTTATGAAGAGGCAATGCAGGTAGACACCAAAAAGAAGTGGGAGCAAGGCATGAAAGAGGAAATGGATTCCTTGGTAAATAACCAGACTTGGGACTTGGTTCAGTTGCCTACAAGAAAAAGAGCATTGCAG
>NZ_JANRML010000032.1:0-3010 GCF_026930265.1 Corynebacterium pilbarense | reverse complement strand
CCAAAACCCGCTCACAGCCACCCACACTTACCGTCGCCTAAACCAGAAACTGTTCACAACCACTTGACACAAAGCGGCCAAAATCTGACCTGGGGTTATAGGGACCGAAATCGGCTGAAATGTCGATTCGTACAAAAGCACTCGGCCCGCCCACAGATTTCGGGCCGATGTCCGCGATTTTGCCGGAGCTGTTCCCCTCCAACGTGCGCTACACCGGCTCGGGCATCGCCTACAACGTCTCCTCGATTCTGGGCGCGGCGATCGCCCCGTTCATCGCGACGGCGCTCAACGCCCAGTACGGCCCGAAGGCGGTGGGCTACTACCTGGTGATTGTCACCGCGATTTCTCTGGTGGCGATCCTCTCCGCACACGAGACCAAGGGCCAGGAGATGCACGAGATTTAACGCATCCCAACCACCTCAGGGGCGGCTCCGGCCGCCCTTTGCTTTTGTCCACGCCGGGGCTAGATCCAGCTGGCAGCACCTCGATAATCGCCCCCCAGGGGCCGATTAGCTGGGCCCTAGTAGCTGGATCCGCGGGATGAGCGTCGGAACCCTTGCTTTCCAACCCGGAAAGTGACACACTTGCGGACATGGAAAACAACGCACCGCAGCCCAACCCACCGCAAACACAAATCTCCCAAGAAGAAGCCCGCGCCGCCCTCGAGCAGATCGACGGGATCGAGCGCGGAACACAACGCAAGCACACACCACCGTGGGCTTACGCCATCCTCGGCACCAGTTTCGGCATCACGATCGCCGGCACGATTATCGGCTGGAAGTACTGGTGGGTGCTGTTCCTACTCATCGCCGTCGCCTGCATCGCGCTGGCGATCTGGGACAACAACCGCAACGTGCGCCCGAGCATGAAGCAGCCGCTCCAAGAAGACCCCAAAACGAACTGGGCCGCCGCTCTCGCCCCTGCGTTCATGATGCCGCTGATCTGGTTCGTCCCAGAAGGAAGCGTGGTTGGCGGGGTCATCGCCGGCGTTGTCGTCGCCGTCGTGTTCACGGCCGTCCTGATCTATGGGGAGAAGAACCGATGAACGCACCTGCTATCGACCCAGTCATTCACCCCCTGGCGCGGCTGAAGATTTGTGCGGCGCTGTACAGTGCGGGAGCCGTCGAGAAGCAAAGCTCCCGGCACGAGATGCGCTTCAGCTCGCTGAGAGAGAAAACTGACCTGTCGGATTCGGCCCTGTCGAAGCAGCTGGCCACGCTGGAGGAGCACGGCTACATCACGCGCTTTCGCGAGTACGGCTCATCCCGCGCGAAGGACACCGTGTGGGTCACGCTCACCGCAACCGGCGCGCAGGCCTTTGAAAACCACACGGCCGCGTTGCGCGAGATCGCGGGCGGGTAGATTCGTCCACATGAGTTTTCCCGCACCTGCACCCGGCGCGTTCGCGCTGATCACCGGCGCGAGCCAAGGCATCGGTGAGGCCATCGCGCGCCAGCTCGCCGCTGAAGGCCACAACCTCATCCTTGTCGCGAGGCGCCAAGAAGTACTGCAAAAGCTTGGCGACGAGCTCTCGCTCGCCCACGGCGTCGATGTGGAAATCTTCGCCGGGGACCTGTCCAAGGCGCGCGACGTGGACGCGCTGATCGAGCACATCGGAAACCGCACGGTGTCGATCTGCGTGAACTCTGCAGGCATCGCCAGCTTCGGCCCGTTCATGGCCCAGGACTGGGAGTACGAGACGAACCAGTTCAACCTGAACGCCACCGCGGTGTTCCGCATTACCAAGGCGGTGCTGGATCAGATGGTGCCGCGCGGCGAGGGCGCGCTGTGCAACGTCGGCTCCGCCGCCGGCAACCTGCCCATCCCGAACAACGCCACCTACGTGTTCACCAAAGCCGGCGTGAACCAGTTCACCGAGGCGCTGCACTACGAGCTCAAAGACTCCGGTGTGCACGTCACGCTGCTCGCGCCCGGCCCGGTGCGCGAGGCGTACATCCCGGAAGAAGAGCAGTCCATCGTGGACAAGGTCGTGCCGGATTTCTTGTGGACCACCTACGAGTCCTGCGCCGCCGACACGATCAACGCGATGCGCAAGAACCGCCGACGCATCGTGCCCGGCCCACTGTCCAAGGCCATGGATGTGGTCTCTAACTACGCCCCGCGCGGGTGGCTGCCGCCGATCATGGGCAAGTTCTACGCACAGATGGGAGAGGAATAAATGGACATCGCAGCCAAGGACAACCGAATCGTCTGGGTGGATCTGGAGATGACGGGACTGGATCCTTCCCGTCACGTCATCGTGGAGGTCGCGGCCCTAGTCACGGACGCTGAGCTGAACATCATCGACGAAGGCGTGGACCTGGTCGTGCACGCCACCGACGCCGAGCTCGCCGAGATGGACGATTTTGTCACCCAGATGCACTCCGACAACGGGCTGCTGGACGACATCAAGGCGTCCACGGTCAGCATCGAGGAGGCGGAGGATGCGGTGCTCGAGCTCGTGGAGAAGCATTGCGATCCCGCCCACCCCGCACCGCTCGCCGGCAACTCAATCGCCACCGACCGCACGTTCATCAAGGCGCAGATGCCGCGCCTCGACGCCGCGCTGCACTACCGCATGATCGACGTCTCCACGGTCAAGGAGCTGTCGCGCCGCTGGTTCCCAAAGGCCTACTTCAACCAGCCGCAAAAGGGCATGGCACACCGCGCGCTGGCGGACATCGTGGAGTCCATCCGCGAGCTGGATTACTACCGCCGCGCGGTGTTCGTGCCCGCCCCCGGGCCGGATACGGAGGCCGCCGTTGATGCGGCAGCCGGCGCAACCGACGCCTACCAGCCGTTTTTGTGAAAACACGGTGAGGGGCTAAGGTAGTTCCCGCTGCAAAAACAGCGATGGTGGCTGTAGTTCAGCTGGTAGAGCACCAGGTTGTGATCCTGGGTGTCGCGGGTTCGAGTCCCGTCAGCCACCCCAATGTCATGAGTCGCGTCATGCTTGACGCATGAGTCGCGACATGCTGGACGGACCGGCATCCCAGTTGTTTTTGTTCTG
>NZ_JANRML010000031.1:0-3127 GCF_026930265.1 Corynebacterium pilbarense | reverse complement strand
CAACACTGGAACATCGAGCAAAGTCATGAACAAAACCTCCTACGGATCGTTGTTCACAACCAGCCTGACAGTGAGGGCACGTTGTTGATTCGTACAAATTTGCGACGAACTCCCCGCACGCGCCCCTAGAAGCCGCGGGCGGTGAGGAACTCGTCGAGGACCTTGAGCCCCTCCGGCTGGTGGTCCACGCACATGCGCAGCCACTCGCCGATCTTGTTCTTGGGGTTGCGGACACTTGACGGCTCGTCCAAGTCCACATCCTTGCTAAACAGCGCTTCATAAATCGGACGGCGCTGCTCGTCACTTTCCGCTCCGATCTTCACCGCGAGCTTGATCGGCGTGTCCCCGTGGCTTTCGCGGAAGTTCACGTCGGCGCCGGCTTCGACAAGCCGCTGCACGAGGGCTGGGTCGCCGTCGCCGAGATCGTCGTGGCTGAGCAGCAGCGTCAACGTGTTCTGCCCGTAATCCACCGCCGTCGCATCGGCGCCGCGGTCCAGCATTTCGTTGCTGATCTTCTCGCGCGCCTCCGGGTCGCGGTTGATCAGTCCCGCGCACAACATCTCTGTCACGTCGTTCGTCTCCGGGTCGTAGTCCTCCAGAAACTCCTCGTAGGTGCCGTTTTGGGCGACATAAAGCGGGCTTGCCATAAGTGCTCCTTCTAGTAACCTCTGCTTTTCAAGAATTCGTCGAGGACATAGTGCTTTTCCGGGCGGCCGTCGGCGTTCATGCGCAGCCACTCGCCGATGCTCATGACTGGCTCGTGTGCGTTGGACGGAAGATCCAAATCCAGCTCTTTTGCTCCAAACAGGGCCTGGTACAGCGGCCGACGCTGCTCGTCGTCGTCCACCCGGATCTCGACTGCCAGCTGCGCCACCAGCGATCCACGGCGTTCGCGGTAGTTCACGTCGGCGCCGCCGTCGACAAGCCTCTGCGCAAGCGCCGCATCACCGGAACCCAGATGACGGTGCCTGCCTAGCAGGACAGTCAGCGCGTTTTGCCCGTATTCGACTCTCGACGCATCCGCGCCCCGGTCCAGCATGTCGTTGCAGATCGCGGCGCGGGTTTCCGGGTCCTTGTTGGTAAGGCCGTTAAACAACATGTCCGTCGGGTCATTCACCTCTGGGTCGAACACCTCGAGGAATTCCTCGTAGGTGCCCTTCTTCGCCGTGTACGTCGGGCTTGCCATCGCCGCCTCCTAGTAGCCTCTGTCCTTGAGAAACTCGTCCAGGACATCGAGTTTGCCGGGGCGCCCGTCCACGTTCATGCGCAGCCACTTCCCGATCGTGTTTATCGGGTTGCGGACACTCGACGGCTCGTCCAAGTCCACGTTTGCAGCGAACAATGCCTCGTACAGCGGGCGGCGCTGCTCGTCGTCGTCGACGCGGACACGAACTGCCAGCCGAATGGGCACATCACCGCCGCTGTTTCGGAAATTCACGTCGGCGCCGCCGTCGATAAGCCGCTGCGCCAGTGCCGGGTCGCTGTCAGCGAGCCGGTCGTGGCTCAGCAGCAGCGTCAGCGTGTTTTGCCCGTAATCCACCACCGTCGCATCGGCGCCGCGGTCCAGCATGTCGTTGCTGATCTTCTCGCGCGCTTCCGGGTCGCGGTTGATCAGTCCCGCGCACAGCATCTCCGTCGCGTCGTTCGCTTCCGGGTCGTAGACCTCCAGAAACTCCTCGTAGGTGCCGTTTTGGGCGGCATACAGCGGGCTTGCCATTGGTGCTCCTCGGTGTGGGACACAGATCACATCGGGTTACGCGCACCACAATATGCGCGAATGCCGGGCCCGGCACGGGTTGCCAGCAAACTAGTAGCCTGGCGGCCATGGAAATCAACGACATGCTCGCCCCGAAGCCCATCGAGCTGCCCGCCGATCCGGCCGCGGGCAAGGATTTGCTTGCCGACGACACCGCGCTCGCCCACCCCGACTCCCCCGCAGTCTGGGCTGCCCGCGCCGAGCGTGAACTCGACGGCGGCGACGCACTCATCGCCTACGCCTACGCCCGCACCGGCTACCACCGCTCCTTGGACCGCCTGCGCGCAAACGGTTGGAAAGGCTGGGGCCCGGTCCCCGCCTCGCACGAGCCGAATCAGGGCGTGCTGAAGGCGATTGCGATGTTGGCAGTAACCTCACAGAAGATCGGTGACCAGGCAGAATACGACCGCTGCCGCCAGCTGCTCTCCGATGCGGACCCAGAAAGCGTGGCAAAGCTCCTACCCTAACGAGGTATGACGCGAATCAACCAAGCCACCAAGCTCCTTCTTGTAGTTCCGGCGGCGCTCGCGATTGCGTCGTGCAGCGCCACGGAAGACACGACAGCGGACACAGCTGCGGATACCGGCGGGATGGCGCCGACCGTCACCGCATCCATCGGCGGGGCCGGGGCGGAGACGGTGACCAAGGAACGCGCCCAGGAAAACACCCAGGAGAAAACCGTCACCGAGACAGTCGCGCAGCCACCAGCCGACAAGACCGCCCCTCCTGCCGCAGCAGCACCCGAGGGCGACAACTGCGCTCACCTGCCCTCCGACCCACGCCAGCAGTACGCCACCGGCACCGCCCCGGGCCGCATGCCGGCGGATAACGGGTCTGACACCAACTACTGGATCGAGGACATCGATAACCAGTACGACCCGTGCGCGCCGCTGAGCTGGATCACCTTCAAGGGCTCGCTCGGCGGTGAGAACGGGCCGCAGGGCCTCGCGGGATCGATCGCGGACGGGTTGGCGCTGTACGTCGACGGCGAACCGGCAAGCGAGGTGAAACTCTTCGGCCAGATCGACCAAATCACGCCGCTAGAAAACGGCGGCGCCACCGTTGCGTGGTCGGAGCGCGGCCAATTCACCGCCGACGGCTTTGTCAACCACTACTCCGCCGACATCCGTCCGGCGAACGGCGGCATTGAAGCCGTCTCGGGGGACACCGAGAAGTTCTACGAAAACTGGCACTACCCCGTCGGGTACCTGCTCGGCACGTACGACTAATAAGGCACAGGCTCCTAGCCGTTTACCCAACTGATGGTCTAGCAGCCTCGCCCAGCCTGCTAGACCTGTCATGTCTTGACACTTTTTGGACATGGAGTCTGGTGAGTTTTTGGACGCGGAGTCTGGTCACTTATTGGACATC
>NZ_JANRML010000030.1:0-3237 GCF_026930265.1 Corynebacterium pilbarense | reverse complement strand
CACATCGCTAGAGGCTTTTCTCGGCAGTACAGGATCACCAACATCACCCCAATGGGCTACGCATCACGCCTCACACTCATGACAACCGGATTTGACCAATGTTGTCGTGCCACACGCTTGCACCGCAATCCAATAAGCGGCTCGGCTACCTCACTGCGTCACCCCATCACTGACCTACCACGGATCAGGCCCCACGCATCACCACCAACCAACCACTTCGAAAAGTGGCACCGGTCGGTAGATCAGGGTGGTTAGTCTCACCGCTTCGATACTGGGCGCGCACATACGGGTACGGGAATATCAACCCGTTGACCATCGACTACGCCTGTCGGCCTCGCCTTAGGACCCGACTCACCCTGGGAAGACGAACTTGACCCAGGAACCCTTAGTCATCCGGCGGGCAAGATTCTCACTTGCCATTCGTTACTCATGCCTGCATTCTCACTCGCATGCAGTCCACCGCTCCTTCCGATACGGCTTCACCCCACACACGACGCTCCCCTACCCAATAGCAAAACTATTGCCGCGGCTTCGGCGGTGTGCTTGAGCCCCACTACATTGTCGGCGCGGAACCACTCGACCAGTGAGCTATTACGCACTCTTTCAAGGATGGCTGCTTCTAAGCCAACCTCCTGGCTGTCTTCGCGATCCCACATCCTTTTCCACTTAGCACACCCTTAGGGGCCTTAACCGGCGATCTGGGCTGTTTCCCTCTCGACTATGAAGCTTATCCCCCACAGTCTCACTGCAATGCACCACTTCACCGGTATTCGGAGTTTGGCTGACGTCGCTAAGATGATAGTCCCGCTCAACCAACCAGTAGCTCTACCTCCGGCAAGCTCACATCACGCTGCACCTAAATGCATTTCGGGGAGAACCAGCTATCACGGAGTTTGATTGGCCTTTCACCCCTACCCACAGCTCATCCCCTCAGTTTTCAACCTAAGTGGGTTCGCGCCTCCACAACCTCTTACAGCTGCTTCACACTGGCCATGGGTAGATCACCCCGCTTCGGGTCCAGGACATGCCACTTGCCACCCTATTCGGATTCGCTTTCGCTACGACTACCCCACAAACGGGTTAACCTCGCGACATGCCGCTGACTCGCAGGCTCATTCTTCAAAAGGCACGCCATCACACACAAAGGTGCTCTGACGGATTGTAAGCGCATGGTTTCAGGAACTCTTTCACTCCCCTCCCGGGGTACTTTTCACCATTCCCTCACGGTACTTCATTCACTATCGGTCACACTGAGTATTTAGGCTTACCGGGTGGTCCCGGCAGATTCACAGCAGATTCCACGAGCCCGCTGCTACTCGGGGAAAAACACAAACAACACAACCACACACACCTTCACGTACAGGACTCATCACCTACTCCGGTGCACCATCCCAGATGCTTCCGCTGATGTATGCAAATTGCGCTTGCAGTCGGCAGCCTGCACCACTTGCGCCCCACAACACCGCACACGCAACCCCTGCCAGGTATCACACGCACACGGTTTAGCCTCATCCGCTATCGCTCGCCACTACACACGGAATCACAATTGTTTTCTTCTCCTACGGGTACTGAGATGTTTCACTTCCCCGCGTCAACCCCCACACAGGCTATGAATTCACCTGCGGGTAACACCACACAACCGGTGCTGGGTTTCCCCATTCGGACATCCTCGGATCAACGCTTTGTTGGCAACTCCCCGAGGCATAACGCAGCCTCACACGTCCTTCATCGGCTCAGCATGCCAAGGCATCCACCATACGCCCGTAACAAAACACACGGACACACAAACAAACAGGTATAAACACCAAAACACAAAAAAGAAAGATACTCGCGTCCACTATACAGTTCTCACACAACACAACCCCACACACAAACAACCACAACAGGCCATTCGTGTACGCAGGGCCCAACAGGAACAACCAATGCTGCCCCAGACACCCAACAGTGCACCAACACAAAAACCCTTTTGTCACGCATAAGCGGTGTATCCACCAACCACAAGCACCACGCAGCACACACCCCAACCAAGCCACCAACACCACCATCGAAGCGATGCAAGCCAACTTGCGGGTATGCCTCCACCCGGCAAAAACAAACAATGCGGCAGTCACACACTCGGCGACTCAACCGCAACAGGCCCACAACTGTGGGCACACAAAATAAAAGCTCCTTAGAAAGGAGGTGATCCAGCCGCACCTTCCGGTACGGCTACCTTGTTACGACTTCGTCCCAATCGCCGATCCCACCTTCGACAGCTCCCATGACAGGCCACTGGCTTCGGGTGTTACCAACTTTCATGACGTGACGGGCGGTGTGTACAAGGCCCGGGAACGTATTCACCGCAGCGTTGCTGATCTGCGATTACTAGCGACTCCGACTTCATGGGGTCGAGTTGCAGACCCCAATCCGAACTACGACCGGCTTTACAGCGATTAGCTCACCCTCACAGGCTCGCAGACGCGTTGTACCGACCATTGTAGCATGTGTGAAGCCCTGGACATAAGGGGCATGATGATTTGACGTCATCCCCACCTTCCTCCGAGTTAACCCCGGCAGTCTCTCACGAGTCCCCACCATAACGTGCTGGCAACATAAGACAAGGGTTGCGCTCGTTGCGGGACTTAACCCAACATCTCACGACACGAGCTGACGACAACCATGCACCACCTGTACACCAACCACAAAGGGAAACCGTATCTCTACGGCGATCTGGTGTATGTCAAGCCCAGGTAAGGTTCTTCGCGTTGCATCGAATTAATCCACATGCTCCGCCGCTTGTGCGGGCCCCCGTCAATTCCTTTGAGTTTTAGCCTTGCGGCCGTACTCCCCAGGCGGGGCGCTTAATGCGTTAGCTACGGCACGAACCCCGTGGAAGGGACTCACACCTAGCGCCCACCGTTTACGGCATGGACTACCAGGGTATCTAATCCTGTTCGCTACCCATGCTTTCGCTCCTCAGCGTCAGTTACTGCCCAGAGACCTGCCTTCGCCATCGGTGTTCCTCCTGATATCTGCGCATTCCACCGCTACACCAGGAATTCCAGTCTCCCCTACAGCACTCAAGTTATGCCCGTATCGCCTGCAGTCCCGCAGTTAAGCTGCGGGCTTACACAAACGACGCGACAAACCACCTACGAGCTCTTTACGCCCAGTAATTCCGGACAACGCTCGCACCCTACGTATTACCGCGGCTGCTGGCACGTAGTTAGCCGGTGCTTCTTCTCCAGGTACCGTCAC
>NZ_JANRML010000002.1:0-336888 GCF_026930265.1 Corynebacterium pilbarense | reverse complement strand
CTTCGGTGACACCGTAGTCATTATCGGTGAAACTCCTTCTAGATCAGAGCCTCACACACAAACTTCCTGACACCCTCGTCTCGTTTGTCTCGTATCGTCACCCTGGGTGACAAACGGGTGACAAGAATGTGCCATGAGACGGGCACGAAAGAAGCGAAGAAATCAGTCCACGTTGGACCTTGTGAGCATCCGGTCGGTCAGTTAAGTGCCCCGCGATGAGCTCGTCGCAGCATGCACGTTGACATCGAGCAAGAAGTTACTCAGTCATCCAGAACGCTTTCACCTTCTTAGGTTGATCCATGCCTACAGATAATCTTGGTCATGTTTCGGCTTCGTTGCAGCGTAAGCGAAAGCACAAATAAAGAGCCCTGCTGTAGCGGCAACTATAGCGCTATCGTTAATTCCATAAAGTAACAGCAACGTCGCCGAAGCTAGGTAACTGACGAAAGAAATAGCGAATAAAACCGCTCCCCAAATCGAGCGATCACTAACCAGCGGATGATTGGGACGGCGTCTGCATGCGGAATAGCTTGCAGTAGCCATGACCACTGAGGCGCTGAGAGTTATCAAAATTGGAAACCAAGAGCTAGCCAAAATTTGCACCTCCACTCTTCCAATGCCCTGGCAAAGGTACCGTAACAATTACGGAACAAATACGCTCCCCTTGTGGAACCAGCAACGTACCCGCGATTGGGACGGAGGCACGCAAGGTCTGGAACAAAGAACGTAGTCCTCGGGGAGCTCCCAAAGACCGCAGTGGGAGAAGGTGTTCGGTCAAGTCCTGGGAAGTGGTGTATTTGGCTTTCGGGTATGTGGTTAGTTTCGGGGGCGGGTGCTTGGGGCCGTCTCGGGGGCGGGGGTGGGTTAGCATTAGGCGGCGATCTTTTTGCTGTCGGTGGGAGTGTCGTCGACGAGGTTGGCAGCGATGATTTCCTTGGTCTGGGTCAGGCTGGTCAGCGACATGTAGCGTTTTTGCTGGATCCACTCATCGTGTTGTTCCACCAGGACGGCCCAGACCAGCCGGATGACGGCTTCACAGTTTGGGAAGATCCCGACGACGTCGGTGCGACGTCGGATTTCTCGGTTGAGCCGTTCGGTGGGGTTATTAGACCAGATCTTGGTTCATACCGGTTTCGGTGCAGTAGTAAAAAGCTAACAGCGCATCGGGTGATTCCTCCAGGTAGTCGGCCACATGAGGAAATTTTTGCCCGCAGAACTCTACAACCTCACGGGCCTGAGCACAGACGCTGTCAGCGTCGGGCTGCTGGAAGAGAGTGTGAAACATTGCCGATAGCGTCGGCCATTGTGTTTTCGGCACCTGCGAGTAGAGGTTCTTCGCGGATTGGGTCCGGCACCGTTGCCAACTCACCTGCGGTAAGCAGTGACCAACGGCTGCTTGGATACCAAGATGTGCATCACTGGTGACGAGGAAAACCCGGTCAGGCCACGGGCGATTCAGTCGCGGAAGAACCCAGTCCAAAAGGCAGTGGACTCAGCCGTGGCGACCTGCATGTCCAACAACTCCCGGTAGCCAGGTGACAAACAAGGGTTAAACGACAAAAAGTGTGTCTGGAATCGACGATTTTCAGGGTTTGACCTGTAGGTTTCAGGGAAATATATGCTTCGGGGGCATATATTTAGGTCTCGAGCGTTCAATCCGCGGTGTGGCTGCCGTGATGTGCTATGTGCGGCGTGGTGTGGTGTCGCAATGTCAAAGAACCAACCACGCTGCCACTGCGGCGGAGAAATGAAACGAAACGGCACCACTAGCAAAGGCACCACCAGGTGGCGCTGCAAACGATGCGGCGCCTCCAGCGTGAAACGCAGAAGCGACATCACCAACGCGGCGGCGTTCACCGTCTTCATCGACCACCTCACCACCGGCGCCAGCCTCGATACCGTTGCCCGCCGTGTGGGGTGCTCACCGCGCACGATGCAACGTCGATTCGAACCGTTCTGGTTCGTTGATGTGCCTGACCCCACCGCCGGCCACGACAAGCGGGTCTACGACCAGATCTTCCTTGACGGCACCTACACCGCTGGCGGCTGCTTGATCGTCGCGGCGACGATCGACCACGTGATTGCCTGGCACTGGTGCAAACACGAAACCACCCGCGACTACCAACTGCTGCTTGAGCGCATCGAAGCCCCACTCATCGCCGTCATCGACGGCGGCCAAGGCGCATACAGCGCGATCAAAAAGTGCTGGCCGACTACGAAAATTCAACGCTGCCTCGCCCACGCCCAACGCGTGGTACGCCGCTACACCACCAGTAACCCACGCACCGATGCCGGGCGCACCATCTACCGACTTGCGCTGAAGCTGACCCGGATCACCACGCTGGATGCAGCCGCTGCATGGGGTGCGCAGCTGCACGAGTTCTCCACGATCTACCGGTCATGGATGGACGAGAAAACCCTGGTCAAAGATCCCAAAACCGGTGCATGGGGTCAAGTCCCGTGTAGTGGTGTAGCCGTTTGTGCTTTCGGCTCGTTATGAAGTTGGGGGTTTGGTTAGGCGGTTAGCTGGTGAGGTTCGCCATGTTCACCTCCAGTTTGGTGCATGAGGTGTTTGGTGTGCTCGAGTGCGGATAGTGACATGTAGCGTTTTTGCTGGATCCAATCGTCGTGTTGCTCGGCAAGAACCGCGCCAACAAGCCGGATGATCGATTCACGGTTCGGGAAGATACCCACAACATCGGTGCGCCGGCGGATCTCCCGGTTTAACCGCTCGGTGGGGTTGTTTGACCACACCTTCGTCCAGACTGGTTTCGGCGCTGCGGTAAACGCCAACACCTCATCGAGCGACTCTTCTAGATAGGCCGCAACCTGCGGGAACTTCGGCTCCAACAAGTCGACGACTTCGCGGGCTTGTCCCCAGGTGGATTGAGCGTCGGGTTGCTGGAAGATCGTCTGGAACATCGCAGAGACCATCGGCCACTGTGTCTTCGGCACCTTTTCGTAGAGGTTCTTCGCAAAATGTGTCCGGCACCGCTGCCACGATGCATCAGGCAGCACCTCAGATATGGCGTGCTGGATGCCCTCATGAGCATCACTGGTGATAAGGAAGACCCCGCGAAGTCCGCGGGCTTTCAGATCTTGGAAGAAGCCTTTCCACGACGCGTTGGATTCCGCAGTGGCAACGTGCATGCCGAGCATTTCCCGGTAGCCGTCGGCGTTGACCCCGGTGGCAAGCAGCACTGAGCATTTGACCACCCGGCCGCCTTCACGGACTTTGATCGTGAGCGCGTCGCACGACAAGTAGGCGTACCCGCCGGGATCCAGGGGACGGTTTTTGAAATCGGCGACCATCTCGTCGAGTTCTTCCGACATGCGCGAGACTTGCGATTTCGACATGTTGGAAATCCCAAGGGTTGCCACCAGATCGTTCATTCGGCGGGTGGAGACCCCTTTGAGATAGCAGGTGGCAATCACGGTCGATAGTGCGCGTTCGGCCCGTGAGCGGCGCTCTAACAGCCAGTCCGGGAAGAATGCGCCGTGGCGCAGCTTCGGCACCGCCACATCGATGGTGCCGACCCTGGTGTCAAGGTCGCGGTGGCGGTACCCGTTGCGGTGGTTGACCCGCTCGGTGGAAGCAACGCCGTATTCGGCGCCGCAGACGGTGTCTGCCTGGGCGGAGAGGATCTGGTTGATAAACCCTTGCAGCATCTGGCGCATCAAATCAGGAGAGGCTTGAGCGAGCAGATCATCCAGATAGGTTGTCGGGTCGATAGAATGCGGTGCAGCGGTCATCGTCATGTGCCTTTCGGTGAGATGTGGTAGTTGAGTCGAAAGGTTACTGGCGGTGGCCGCCCCACTATTTTCAAGGGCCCACCATCAGCAATCGTTACACCACACTAAGGGACGCAACCGCTCAAACTGCTCGCCAGAACCCACCGGGGCAGATCAGGTGAACGACAACGCTGCATGCTGGATTGGTGGCTCTACTTAAAAACGGAACTGCCTGACGATCCAGTACGAATCGCCAGTCAGTCCGACTGGGGCCAGGGCCAACTCGCCAAAGTATCCACCCTGACCCGAAACGAGAACGAAGCCGACCACGAAACAGGACGACCAGCCCTCTACGACAACGCTATCGACACCAACTACACACACTCAATCGGCATCCAAAAAGGCCAAATCTAACCCCCACGACACGCTGAATCAGACACACTTTTTGTCGTTTAACCCACAAACAAAGCACAAAAGAAACGGGCCGAATCACTGCATTTGAAGTAAATGCAGGTCATCGACCCGTTGAGGTGGTCGGGATAACAGGATTTGAACCTGCGACCTCTTCGTCCCGAACGAAGCGCGCTACCAAGCTGCGCCATATCCCGGTTGTATCTGCAGGCTCTCGCCCGCGGTACTGGCAACACATTACCCCCGGGTGGCGATTCGGCCAAAACACCAGGTAGGTCGGCCTATTCTCCTCGCTCCACCACGCGGATCAGGCTCGCGGACGGCGGACAGAACAGCCGCACCGGCGCGTACTTGGACTGGCCCAGGCCATTGGAAACTTCCATCCACATCTTGCCGTACTTGTGCAGCCCGGACGCGCGCTCGCGGTCGATGTCGGCGTTGGTTACAATCGCGCGCTGACCGGGGAGGCAGATCTGCCCGCCATGGGTGTGGCCGGACAGGGCAAGCTGGTAGCCGTCGGTTTCAAATGAATCCAGCACCCTCCGGTACGGCGCGTGGAGCAGGCCAATGGACAGATCCGCGTCCCTGTTAGGCGCGCCTGCCACCTCGGAGTAGCGGTCCAGCTCGTGGTGGGGGTCGTCCACGCCCGCCAGCGCCAGGCGCACCCCGGACGCCTTGAATTCCAGCCGGGCGTGGGTGGCGTCTTGCCAGCCGCGCTCCACAAACGCGGCGCGCATGCCCTCCCACGGCAGATCCTCGTACGACGGCTCGCGCTTCGCCCCGGTCAGGTACTTCAACGGGTTGACCGGCCGCGGCGCCCAGTAGTCGTTGGTGCCGAACACGAACGCGCCCGGGCGGTTCAGCAGCGGGCCCAGGGCGTCGAGCACCCACGGCACGCCGCCGACATCCGACAGATTGTCGCCGGTGTTGATCACCAGGTCTGGCTCGAGCTCGTCCAGGCTGGAGACGAACTCCACCTTCTGCCTCTGTCCCGGGATCATGTGCAGGTCGGAGATGTGCAGCACCTTGAAAGCATCCCGCCCGTCCAACACACCCGGTGCGAGCAGGGGCAAGGTGTATTCGCGCAGCTGGAAATTGTTGCGTTGGGGGTACCCCCACGTCAGCGCGGCGGCGCCCGTCGATAGGCAAAGTGCTCCGATTCCCGTCAACTTCTTCACCCGCACCACTGTAATCTCGCATGCATGAGTGCACTGAAAGACCAGATCCGCGCAGACCTCAAGGAAGCCATGAAGGCGAAGGAAAAGGAGCGCACCGGCACCATCCGCATGCTGCTGGCCGCGATCCAGACCGCCGAGACCGAGGGCTCCAAGCACGAGGTGGATGACGCGGAGATTCAGAAGATCATCGCCCGTGAGGTCAAGAAGCGCCGCGAGTCCGCGGACATTTATAAAACCAACGGCCGCGACGACCTCGCGGACGCCGAGCTCGCGGAGGCGGGCATCCTCGAGGCGTACCAGCCGAAGCAGTTGGATGACCAGGAGCTTGCCAAGCTTATCGACGAAGCTATCGCCGAAACCGGCGCCGAATCCATGGCCCAGATGGGGCAGGTCATGAAGGCCGCCACGGCGAAGGCTGCAGGCCGCGCCGACGGCAAGCGCCTGTCCGAGGCCGTCAAGGCCCGCCTGAGCTAGTTCGGGGCTGCGTCGTTGCCGGCGTCGTTGCCGACGCCGAAAGCGTCGGCGATGGCATCGCGGGCGTCGTTGAGCGATTGCTCGAGCCCCTCGATGCCCGGCGGGGGAGCGGGGCTTGGCGAAGGCGGCGCGGTCGGCGACGTGGGCGCCGGCGAGGTGGTCGGCGGCGCGGTGGGACTAGCGCTGGTAGCGCCGGCGCCGTCAGAGATGTTGAGAGTCACCGTGGTATTCGCGCCGTCCTGAACCGCAGAGACCACCGTGCCAGCCGGCGCGCCGGCGCCGTAAACCGTGTTCAGCGTGACCACGTAGCCCTGCGCCTCAAGCTGGGACTTCGCGGCGGAGGAGTACTGGCCGACCACCGCGTCCAGCGCCCCGCGCTTGGTGCCGCGCACGTGCGCCGGGCTCGCAGGCGGCAAACCACCAGCCGCGGCACCCGGCACCCCGGCCGCAGCCTGGAACCAGGTGTCTGCGGCCTCGTTGCCGCCGAACAGGGTGCCGTACTGGCACTGGCGCACCGGCTGGGTGCAAAGCGGGGTGGACTGCACACCGTCGTTGTAGATGTACGGCGCCGCCGCCATGCCGCGGGTGAATCCCAAAAACGCGGTGGAGTGGTGGGACTCCGTCGTGCCCGTCTTCGCGGCCGTTTGGGCTGACCAGCCGTTGTTGCGGGCAGAAGCGGACGCGGTGCCGTCGATAATGTCCTTCGACATACCGTGCGACAGGGCGCCGGCGACCTCCGGGGATACTGCCTGTTCGCAGGCGGGACGGTCGATAAAGACTTGCTTGCCGTGCTGATCCAGCACTTCCTTGATCGGGTTCGGCTCGCACCAACGCCCACCCGAGGCCAAGGTGGCGCCCACGTTGGACAGCTCCAGCGCGTTCACCGCCAGCGGGCCCAAGGTAAAGGCGCCCATGTTCTCATCTTTTGCCGCCTGGGCGATGGAGCGGCCGTCGCCGAACGAGTTCTCGTCCGCGTACGAGCGCAAGCCCAGGCGCACCGCCAAGTCAACCACCGGCGTCACACCGGTTTTCTGGATCAGCTCCACAAACGTGGTGTTCGGCGACTGCGCCAGCGCATCCTGCAGCGTCATACGCGGGGCGTAAGTGCCGGCGTTTTCCACGCAGTAGGCACCCGGCGGGCAGTTGGCTGCGCCGCCGCCGCCCATGCCGTAAAGCACCGAGCGCACCGGCGTTTCCAGCATCGTGTTCAAACCGTAGCCCTGCTCCAGTGCCGCGGCGGCGGTGAAGATCTTGAACACTGAACCTGCGCCGGCACCTACCAGCGACACCGGCTGCGGCAGGATCGTCTGGCTCTGGTCCAGGTCCAGGCCGTAGAACCGTGAGGACGCCATGGCCATAATGTCGCGGGAATCAGCGCCGGGGCGGACGATGTTCATCACCTCGGCCACACCCGGGGCATAGGGGCTGACATTGTTGCGAACCGCGTTGTTGGCCACCTGCTGCACCGCCGGATCCAAGGTGGTGGTGATGGTGTAAGAGCCGTTGAGGATGGTCTCGGTGTCCAGCCCCTTGTCCTCCAGGTAGCGCAGGGCGTAGTCGCACATGAACCCCTTGTCGCCGGCGGCGATGCAGCCCTGTGGCAGCGTCTTCGGTCGCTCCAAGATGCCCAGTGGGGTGCCGGCCAGGCGGTCCGCTTCCGCCTGATCCATGTAGCCCTGGGCTGCCATGTTGTTCAAAACCACGTTGCGGCGCTGGGTGGCTCCCTCCGGGTTGGTGTACGGATTGAGCGCTTCCACGGACTGCAGGATGCCCACCAGGAGTGCCGCCTGTTCCGGCTTGAGGTCGCGGGCGGGGACGTCGAAGTACGTCAGCGCCGCCGCCTCGATGCCGAAGGCGTGATTGCCAAAGGAGACGAGATTGAGGTACCTGGTCAGCACCTCGTCCTTTTCCAGCGTCTTGTCCAGGTCGGAGGCCATGCGCATCTCGCGCAGCTTGCGCGGGATGGACTGCTCGGTGGCGGCGTTGGCCTCTTCCTCGTTTTCCGCGTCGATGAGCCAGAGGTAGTTCTTCACGTACTGCTGGTTGATCGTGGACGCGCCCTGCTCCACACCACCGGCGAGCACGTTGGTCACCATCGCGCGGGCGAAGCCTTGCATGTCCACGCCTTCGTGCTGGTAGAAGCGGCGGTCCTCCGTTGCCACCAGGGCGTCTTTGACGTGCTGGGAGATCCCGTCGCTGGCCACCTCGTAGCGGCGTTGCTTGAAAATCCAGGCCATGGGGGCGCCGGTGGCGTCGTTAATCGTGGTGACGCCGGGGACTTCGCCGTGCGTGAGGTCGGAGAGATTGGACTGCATCGTCTCGTCGGTGCGGGCGACGGCGGCGCCGCCCAGGCCTGCGACAGGAGCGAGGCACAGGGCAATAGCCAGCGCCGCAGCAACGAGCGCGGCCAGGAGGCTTCCTAGGGATTTCAGTGCGGACACGCCAATACCTTAAATGACTGGGCCTGTGCGTGGGAATATAAAAGACCCCCCGAAAATGTGATCCATTCGACAGCAAACTTTTTTATGTGATTACATTTACATGGGACCGGAGATATGCGGTCAGATGTGTAAAGCTGCGCCCAGGAGGCGGCGCAGGCGAACGAGAAAAGGAGCACGGCTATGAGCACGGCTTTGGGTAACAGGACGCAGCGAAACGCACAACGGACCACGTCCCGCAAGTGCGACGCATCCGGACATCTCGTTTTTGACCGGGGGGATTGGGTAACTCACGCACAGTGTCGCGGCAAGGACCCGGACGCCTTGTTCGTGCGCGGCGCGGAGCAGCGTAAGGCGGCCGCGATCTGCCGCGCGTGCCCGGTACTCACCGAGTGCCGAGCGGACGCGCTGGACAACAAGGTCGAGTTCGGTGTCTGGGGCGGGCTGACGGAGCGTCAGCGCCGCGCGGTGCTGCGGAAGAACCCGCACGTGACCGACTGGGCGGAGCACCTGTCCGCCGGCGGCGAAGTTGTCGGCCTGTAGGTAGTCTTGGGTGCCATGACGAAATGGGAGTACGCAACGGTTCCGTTGCTCACGCACGCCACCAAGCAAATTCTGGACACCTGGGGCGAGGACGGCTGGGAGCTCGTCTCCGTCGTTCCGGGCCCAACCCAGGACAACGTTGTCGCTTACATGAAGCGGGAGGTCGAGTAAATGTGGACTGACCGTCTGAAGGAACTGGGCATCGAGCTGCCCGCCGTCGCCGCGCCTGTGGCGGCGTACGTGCCCGCTGTCCAGGCCGGCAACCAGGTGTGGACGTCCGGCCAGCTGCCGTTTACCGACGGCAAGCTGCCCGCCACCGGCAAGGTCGGCGCGGAAGTCACCGAGGAGGCCGCCTACGGCTACGCCCGCCAGGCCGCGCTCAACGCTATCGCCGCGGTGGATGACCTCGTGTGCATCGACAACGTCGCGCGTGTGCTCAAGATCGTCGGCTTTGTCGCCTCTGACCCGGCGTTTACCGGCCAGCCCGCCGTGATCAACGGCGCCTCCGAGCTTTTGCAGGAGGTCTTCGGCGAGGCCGGCGCGCACGCCCGGTCCGCAGTGGGCGTGGCGGCGCTGCCGATGGACACGCCGGTCGAGGTCGAGCTCGTCGTCGAGCTGAAGAGCTAGAACTCCAATAAACGGCTGCTAAGCGGGTACGCTGGGGCACATGCAACATCCCGCTTACAGCCAACTGCGCCCTGTGACCGCCAACGCCGCGGTGGTCCTGGCGCCGAACCCCAGCTACGCGGCGCTCGAGGGGACCAACTCCTGGGTGATCAGGGGTGAGGGGGATCAGCGAAGCATCGTCGTTGATCCGGGCCCGGAGGACGAGGGCCACCTCAACGTCCTCCACTCCAAGGCGGGGGAGGTGGCGCTGATTTTGCTCACGCACCGCCACCACGATCACGCTGATGGCGCGGAGCGTTTCCGTCAGCTCACTGGTGCACCGGTTCGCTCGTTGGACCCGCAGTACAGCTCGGGGGCTGATCCGCTTGTCGACGGCGAAGTGGTCGCCGTCGACGGCATCACCCCACGCCTGAAGGTCGTGGCTACCCCGGGCCACACCAGCGATTCCGTGTGCTTCTACGTCTACCCGGGCGACCCGGACTCCACCGAGCTGGAGGGCATCATCACCGGTGACACCATCGCCGGCCGCCACACCACCATGATTTCGGAGACCGACGGCGACCTGGGCAAGTACCTGGATTCCCTGGAGCTTCTGGAAGAGCAGGGCAAGGACATCCCGCTGTTGCCGGGCCATGGCCCCGAGGGCGCGGACCTGTCGGCCTATGCCCGCAAGTACATCGACCGCCGCAACCAGCGCCTGGAGCAGATCCGCGAGGCGCTGAAGATCCACGGCGAAAACGCCGACATCAACACGCTGGTCGACGCGATCTACGACGACGTCGACCCGGTGCTTCGCGGCGCCGCTGAGCAGTCCACCCGCGTGGCCCTGCGCTACTTGAAGGCCGCGCCCTAGGGGCGCCCGTCGTAAAAGCTGACAGCGCTGATTTCCCACCTGGGGGTTTAGCGGTCGAATTCCGCCCGAGTGTCAGCTTTTACGACGGGGACAATCGACAAAGCTCCGGCCTCTCCCTTAAATGGAAAAGCCGGAGCTTTGTCGCTTCGTGCTAACGGGCGCGGCGGGCCAGGTGCTCGGTGTCGACGATGAGCACGCTCTTGCCCTCCAGGCGGATCCAGCCGCGGTGGGCGAAGGTGGCCAGTGCCTTGTTCACCGTCTCGCGGGAGGCGCCGACGAGCTGGGCGATTTCTTCCTGCGTCAGGTCGTGGTTGACGCGCAGCGCCCCGCCTTCGTGGGTGCCGAAGCGGTTGGCCAGCTGCAGCAGGGTCTTGGCCACGCGGCCGGGCACGTCGGTGAAGATGAGGTCCGCCAGCGAGGCGTTAGTGCGGCGCAGGCGGCGGGCCAGCACGCGCAGCAGCTGCTGGGAAATTTCCGGGTGGGTGTCAATCCAGGTGCGCAGCATGGTGGAGTCCATGGTGGCGCAGGTGACTTCGGTGACGCACACGGCGGAGGAGGTGCGCGGGCCCGGGTCGAAGATGGACAGCTCGCCGAACATGTCGGACGGGCCCATCACGGACAGCAGGTTCTCACGGCCGTCTGGGGCGTGGCGGGCGAGCTTAATTTTGCCGTCCACGATGATGTAGAGACGGTCGCCGGGCTCGCCTTCGTCGAAGATGGTGGTGCCCTTGGGGAAGGTCACCGTGTCCATCTCGTTGATCAGCGCGGCTACGGCTTCCGGGTCCACGCCCTGGAAAATGCCGGCGCGGGCGAGTGTGTCCTGTACACCTTCCATGAATCCTCCTCATTGCGGGACGGCCAGGGGTAGTGGTTACAGTCACTTTCGCGTAACTTTTTGGCAGCCGTCACAGTGCGTTTCGCACTTTACCACCCGTTTGCAGTCTTGGTCAGGTGGTTGGCCAAGTTGGTGTTAATCCACTACGCGCGCCTCGAGCCGCTCCATCGCCAGTGGGAACGCCCCGAGCACAAGCGGGACCAGCAGCACGAGGATCACATTCATAGGTGTCATTTTACGCCACGGGTAACTAGCATGTCCGTCATGTCCTCCACCTCTCCGAAGAAGCACCGCCGTCCTGGGGTGCACCCGGCGGCGAAGGGGGCGGAGACGGATTTAGGGCGCACCAGGAGGGCCCGCCGCATCAACCGCACGCTGGCGGAAACGTTCCCAAATGCGCACGCTGAGCTGGACTTTTCCAACCCGCTGGAGCTGCTGGTGGCAACGGTGCTCTCGGCGCAGACCACGGACGTGCGCGTCAACATGGTCACCCCGGCGTTGTTTGCCAAGTACCCCACCGCCGAAGCGTATGCAGAAGCGGATCAGGCGGAGGTGGAGGAGCTGATCCGCTCCACCGGTTTTTACCGCTCGAAGGCCAAAAATCTGATCGGCCTGGGACAGAAGCTTGTCACCGATTTCGGCGGGGAAGTGCCCACCAAACTGGAGGATCTCGTGTCGCTTCCGGGGGTGGGCCGCAAGACGGCGCACGTGGTGCGCGGCAACGCGTTCGGCATCCCGGGGTTGACGGTGGACACACACTTCCAACGGCTGGTGGGCCGCCTCATGCTCACGGATGAGACGGATCCGGTGAAGATCGAGCATGCCATCGCCGAGCTCCTCCAGCGTCGCGAGTGGACCATGTTCTCCCACCGCATCATCTTCCACGGCCGCCGCATCTGTCACGCCCGCAAACCGGCGTGCGGCGTGTGCCCGATCGCGTTCGACTGCCCCAGCTTTGGCGCCGGCCCGGTGGCCCCGGAGGCAGCCGCGGGCCTGGTCACGGGCCCGGAGCGCGAGCATATTTTGGGGCTTGTATGAAGCGCGCGATCTGGGTGAGTGTTGCGGTCATCGCGGCGGCCACGGTGCTGCTCGTGTTCGGGGTGCGCAGTTTGCTTATGGACGATCAACCTCCGGGGGAACCTGTGGCCGTCGACAAGCAAGTGCCTCAACGGCCCGACTGCCCGGCTGGGCTGGACCTGCCGTGCCTGGGCGGGGACGTGGCCGGCGAAGCCAAGGAGATCACCGTGGTCAACGTATGGGCCTGGTGGTGCGACCCGTGCCGCGCGGAGCTGCCGGCGGTAGAGGAGTTCGCGCGGACGCACCCGGAGTACACCGTGGTGGGCGTGCACGCGGACCGAAACGCCGGCAACGGCGCGGCGCTGCTGGAGGATCTCGGCGTGAGCCTGCCCAGCTACCAGGACGACTCAGGCGCCTTCGCCGCGGCGCAGGGGCTGCCGCCAGTGGTGCCGGTGACGGTGGTGCTGCGCGGCGGAGAGCAGGTGGCGGTGTTTGCCAGGGAATTCACCTCGGCCGAAGAGCTCGCCGAGGCGGTCGAGGGGGCCGTGTAAGTGGACGTGCCGCTGCGCCCGGACCGCGCGCCCAGGTGGCTCGTGCCGCTGCTTGAGGCCATCGCGGATGGCGGGGCAGAGATCCCGCGCAGGCTCCTATCGCCGCGCGTGCCGCAAAAAGACGGCGCAGATCAAGCCGCGGTGCTGATCCTGTTCGCCGGCGACCCGCGCGCCACCGAGCTGCCGGAAGACGCGCGGGTGCTGATTACCCACCGTACCCCGCGCATGCGCAGCCACTCCGGGCAGATGGCGTTTCCTGGCGGCCACATCGACGCCGCGGACGGCGGGCCGGTTGGCGCCGCGCTGCGTGAAGCGTGGGAGGAAACCGGCCTGGACCCGGACCGGGTGATCCCGCTGGCCATGCTCGACGCGGCCACCACCGGCGGCAGCAACCGCCGTGTGCGCCCCGTGGTGGCGTTCACCCCGGAGCCGGGCGAGGTCTACCCGGCCAGCGAGGAGGAGACCGACGCGGTGTTTTTCGTGCCGGTTCGCGAGCTAGTGGATCCGCGAAACCGGGCGATGCTGGGCATCAAGGAGTGGTCGGGGCCCGCGTTTTGGGCGGGCGAGTTTCTGGTGTGGGGCTTTACCGGGGTGCTGCTCGCCGTGGTGCTGAAGCTGGGCGGCTGGGTGCGGCCCTGGGACGAAAAGCCCGGCGACTTGCGGGCTGCGCTGGCGCGCTCTGCCAACCGTGAGCGGTAACATCACCGAAATGCACCTGGTTATCGACGTCCTGCTCGCGCTCGCCGTCGTCGCCGCCTTTATCAGCGGCTGGCGTCAGGGGGCGCTGTCCGCGGTGCTTTCTGCTGTTGGCGTTGTGGCGGGCCTGGTCATCGGTCTTGCGTTGGCGCCGTTCACGCTGGACCTGTCGGAATCCCAGACGGTGCGCATCGTCCTGCTCATCGCCCTGGTCGTGCTGTTTGTGGGGCTGGGAAACCTGGTCGGCGTCACCGTCGGCGGGAACCTGCGCGGGCGCGTGCGTTCGAAGGGTCGCCGCACGCTGGATTCCGCGCTCGGCGCGACGTTCCAGTCGGTGGCGGTGGCGGCGGTGCTGTGGTTCATCTCCATCCCGCTGGCAGCTTCGGTGCCGGGCGAGATCGGCGACGGCATCCGCTCTTCCCGCGTCTTCGGCACCATCGACGCCGCCGCCCCCGAGGCGGCCTCGAAGCTGCCGGCGAGGTTCGCCGCGCTTCTCGACGAATCCGGGCTACCGCCTTTGGTCTCGCCCTTCCAATCGCCGGGCGGGGCGCAGGTGGCGGCGCCGGATGAGTCTGTGGTGGCCCCGGGGGTCGTGGAGAAGCTGCGCCCAAGCGTGGTGCACGTGATGGGTGATGCGGAAACCTGCCGGCGGCGCCTCATGGGCACCGGTTTTGTCATCGAGGACGGCTACGTGCTCACCAACGCGCACGTGGTGGCCGGCACCGAGCGGGTGGCCCTGGACACCGTGGTGGGAGTCAAGCCCGCGCAGGTGGTGCTGTTCGACCCCGACACCGACATTGCGGTGCTGCGCGCCGAGGCGCTGGGTCTTCCGGAGCTGCAGTGGGCGGACGACGAGCTAGCAGTGGGCGATGACGCCGTGGTGATGGGCCACCCCCGCTCCGGCCCGTTTGAGGCGGCGCCGGTGCGCATCCGCGGCAAGCTGGACATCGCAGGCCCGGACATCTACACCACCGGGCGCGTGGAGCGCGAGGCGTACACCATCCGCGGCAACATCCGCCAGGGCAACTCCGGCGGGCCGCTGCTCACTGCGGACGGTGAGGTCGCGGGCATGATCTTCGGGGCGTCGCTGGACACCTCAGAAACGGGATACGCGCTGACTGCACACCAAGTGCAGCAGCGCGTAGGGGATGTGCGGAGCTTAACGCGCCCCGCGGATACGCAAGCGTGCGTTAGCGGTTAACGGCGGTGGAGCCAGTGCGCGGCAAAGAGGAGCCGGTGCCGGTGGAGGTGTAAAGACCAGCCTCGTCCTTTGCCAGGTTCTTCTGTGCCTGGCCCGGCTTGAGGTTCTTCAGCTCGTTGACAGACTCGATGGTCTTCTCCGGCGCCTTGATCTTCTTGACCTTCTTGAAGCCGATGAAAGCGAGCAGGCCCGCCAGCGCCAGCATGGCCAGGAAAACGATCAGGAACGCCCAGCCGCGGTGCATCCAGGACGCGAGCATCTCCGCGATGGCGAAGAAGAGGAAGAAGGTGGAGTACAGCGCGATCACGCCGGCCGCGGCGAACAGGCCGCCGCCCATCGCGCCCTTCTTCACCTCGCCGACAACCTCGGCCTTGGCCAGCTCGATCTCGCCGCGGACCAGGGTGGAGACCTGCTGGGACGCGTTGGACATCAGGGTGCCGATGGAGTCGTTGCCCGGCTGGGTGGCGTAGGTGTCGCGCAGCGGGATGGAGTCCACCTTGGCGTTCACGGCGGTGGAGCCGCTGGTGTAGAGGCCTTCGTTGCTCACTTGTAGTTCACCTTCCTGGGTGGCTTATACACGGCACCCGGGAAGGTGCCTGGAAACTCTTCACACGATGTTAGCGATGTATGGAGGCATTTGCCCGAATCGGGGTATAAATGTAGAGCATGAGGGCGCTGAGACGTATTGGCAAAGTGGCGGCGTGGTGCGTTGCCGTGGTTGTGGCGCTGGGGCTGGTGGTCGCTGGCCTGCGCGCGTACAACGCGAACAAGTACCCGATCGCGCAGATGGAAGCCTCGGGCGGAGCAAGCGGGGAGGAGTACCCGGAAAACGATCGGGTGCGCAAGATCTCCGGCGAGTACCTCAACGGCTTCCACTTCCTGCCCGCCGAGGGCGCGGAGGCGCGCCGCGGCGTGGTGGTGGTCTACGGCGGGTCCGAGGGCTCGCCGGACTACGCCCGGGCCGAAACGCTGGCCCAGGACGGCTACGAAGTGCTCAGCCTGTACTTCTTCGGCCAGGACAACCAGCGCCCGACGCTGGCCGAGGTGCCCCTGGAGCAGTTCGACGAGGTCACTGATTACATCCGCGAGCATGTCGCGGATCCATCGCCGGTGACGGTCATGGGTACCTCCAAGGGTGCAGAATTTGCAGCGCTGCTGGCCGCCAACGGGTTCGCGGTGGATAACCTTGTCGGGTTCGTGCCCGCGCACTTCTCCTACAGCGGACTGGATTTCTCCTCGGGCCAGGACCTGCCGTCGTTCACCCTGCGCGGCGAGGCAGTGCCGTTCGCCTCCTCCTGGCAGTCCGGCGTGCTCACCGGGCTGAAGATGTTCGGGCGGATGATTGCGGCATACCCCGCGTCCTACCGGCCAACTTACGAGGGGGCGGCAGGATCGGCGGGCGACGATGCCCGGATTGATCTCGGCGGCTTCGACGGCAACGCCGTATTCTTCGGCGCGGGTGACGACCAGATGTGGCAGTCCGACGTCGCTGCGCGTGCGCTAGCGGAGCAGTCCCCGCGCGCCGAAGCGCACGTCTACGACGATGCGGGCCACATCTTCTTCGAGGATTCTGAGGCTCAGGAAAACGGCTGGCAGATCATGTTCGGCGGCACGCAGGAGGCCAACCGGCGCGCCCACGACGAGTCCTGGCAGGTGCTGCGCGAGCGCCTCGCCGAGTGGCACGGTTAGTCGAGGCTGCTTACGCCGAGCGTTCGTCGTCCTTGCCGCCACCCATGGCCCGGGCGATGAAGACGCCGGCAACGGCCAGCGCGGTCACGCCCGCGATCACGCCGGCGCCGATGCCCACCTCGCGTGCGTTCGGCATCTGGAACAACGGCTCCGGGTTTTTGAAGGTGCGGGCCTGCCAGCCGTTGGCCAGTGCGTGCTTCTTCAGCGCCCGGTCCGGGTTCACGGCCACCGGGTTGCCCACCAGCTCCAGCATGGGGATGTCGGTGGCGGAGTCGGAGTACGCGTAGCTGTTGTCCAGGTCGAAGTCGTGCTCGGCGGCGAACTGGCGCACCGCCTCGGCCTTCGCGTCGCCTTTGAGGTAGCGGGTGATCTCGCCGGTGAGCTTGCCGTTTTCAACAGCCATTTCGGTGGCCACCACGGTGTCCACACCGAGTTCTTCGGCGATCGGCTCCACCAGGATTTTCGCGGAGGCGGAGATGATGATGACGTGGTGGCCGGCGGCGACGTGGTCGTCGATAAGCTGGCGCGCCTCGGCGTAGATGGCGGGGGCGACGACCTCGCGCAGGGTGTCGCGGGTGATGCGCTGGATGTCCTTGACGTCCCAGCCGGCGACCATCTGCGCCAGCGCGTCGCGGGTGGAGTCCATCCTCTCGCTGGACTGTCCCACCAGCATGTACTGCGCTTTGGTGATGTAGAGCTCCCAGGCTTCCTGGCGGGTGATCATCCCGTTGTTCAGGAATTCTTTGCCGAAGGCGAACGCGGACGACGTCGCAATGATCGTCTTGTCCAGGTCGAAGAAGGCCGCCACCGGCGTGTTAGCAGACATACTCCTGCAGTGTAGACCCCAATCCCTACGGCTGCGTAGCTACGCGCTGAGAAACCAGTGTGATGTGTGGTGCGACTTATCCACAGGGAAATTGTTGAAGCGTCCGCAAATGGGGCGGGTTATCCACAGAAAAAATTTTGCCCATTGTTTCCGGGTTGTCGCGGTTGCACGCTACCGCCATGACACACACGAACACAGGCCCCATCGTCGTCGCGGTCGCGGACCCGGCGCTGCACTCCGAAGCCATCCATATCGCCGCCGCCACAGGCCGCAAGGTCATCGACGCCGCCGACGACACCCAGCTCGCCCGCCACGCACCCAAGGCGCATGCCTTGCTTATCGACGACCTCCGGGCCCCCTCCCTACACCCCCAACCACGGGGACCGAACGTGTTCACCGTGGTGGCGGACACCGCCCCGGCCGCGACGCGCGAGGACGTCTTTGCCCTGCCTGCGCAGGCCGCGGACGTGCTGCGCAGCATCGGCGCGCTGGCGCTGGCACCGGCGGCGCACACGGCGCGCGGCAAGGTGGTCGCCGTCCTCGGCGCGTGCGGCGGGTCTGGCGCCTCGGTGCTTTCCGCGGTGCTGTGCCGCGTGGCCGGCGACGCCACGTTGATCGACGCCCACCAGTTCTCCGGCGGACTCGACCTGCTGCTGGGCCTGGAGGCCACGCCCGGCGCGCGCTGGGGCGACATCGATTTCACCGCCGGCGGGGCGGTCTCGCGCGCGGAGATGCGCGGGGCGCTGCCCGCCACCGAGGACGACACCGCCCTGTTGACGTTTCCGCGCACAACCGTGGCGGATCCCTTCCGGCTCTCGCCAGAGGAGCTCAACGCGGTGGTCCATGCCGCCGGCACCGAGGGCCTGACAGCGGTGGATACGCCGCTTGCGCTGCTGCCGGACCGGTGCGACCTCGCCGTGGTGGTGCTGCGCCCGGAGCTGCGCGCCGCCGCTGCCGCCGCCCGGATCGTCGCCGAGTGCAACGCTGCCGGGGTGGCCAACGCGCTGCTGCTGCGCCAGAGTTCGTGGGCGTCGCTGGAGCCGGCACAAGTGGAGGACACGGCGAAAGCGCCCGTGATCGCGCAGGTGCAGCAGATCCGGGGGCTGACCAAGCAGCTGGACCAGTCCGGCCTGCCGGCGAAGCTGCCGCGCACGCTGAACCGCGCCGCTGAGGCTGTGCTGGGGGAGGTGGCCTAAATGGACGACGTGCTCGCCCGCGTGAAGCGCCGCCTGGCCGATGAGCCGGCCCAGCCCGACCCGGCGCGCATCGCCGCGATCATCCGCGAGGAAGCGGTGGTGATCAGCGACATCGGGGTGTTAGACATCATGCGCAAGCTTCGCGACGACACCACGGGCGCCGGGCCGTTGGAAGCCATCCTGGCGGACCCGGCCGTGACCGATATCTGCGTCAACGCCCCGAACGAGGTGTACGTGGACACCGGGCAGGGGTTGGAGCGGACGAGCCTGACGTTCGACTCGGAAGCCTCCGTGCGCCGCCTCGCCACCCGCCTGGCCGTCAGTTGCGGGCGCAGGTTGGACGACGCGCAGCCGTTCTGCGACGGGCACGTCACCCGCGACGACGGCACCCTGCTGCGCTTCCACGCCGTGCTCGCACCGACCGCCCAGGCGGGCACTTGCATCTCCCTGCGCGTGCTGCGCACCGCTTCGGCCACGCTGGACGACTTGGTGGCGCGCGGCGCTCTCGACGATGAGAGGGCGGCGCTGGTGCGGGGGATCGTCGCTAAGCGAAAGGCGTTCGTGGTCGTCGGCGGCACCGGCTCCGGCAAGACCACGCTGCTGTCCGCCCTGCTCGCGGAGGCGGATCCGGCCGAGCGCATCGTGGCCATCGAAGACACACTCGAGCTAACGCCGGACCATCCGCACGTGGTGAACCTGACCAGCCGCGGCGCCAACGCCGACGGCGCTGGCGCGATCACGATCGCGGACCTGGTGCGCCAATCGCTGCGCATGCGCCCGGACCGCATCGTCGTCGGCGAGATCCGCGGCGGGGAAGTGGTGGACCTGCTCGCCGCGCTCAACACCGGACACGACGGCGGCGCCGGCACCCTGCACGCCAACTCCATCGAGGAGGTGCCCGCCCGCTTCGAGGCGCTCGCCGCACTCGGCGGGATGGACCGCGCCGGGCTGCACACCCAGCTCGCCGCCGCCATCGACGTGGTACTGGTGGTCAAACGGCGCACCGACGGCACCCGCTACCTCCAGCAGATCGGTGTGCTCGAGGGCGAGCCGGTGCGCGCGAAGGTGGTCTGGGACGCCGAGCGCGGCGAACTGGACGGCTACGAGGAGCTGGCCCGATGATCACCGTGGTGCTCCTCGCCTGCGCTGTCGCCGTCGCCGCGCCATCGCCCGTGTACCGGGTGGTTGAGCGCACCCTGCGGCCCGCGCCTCGGCTCATCCCGGCCACTGTGGTACTCGCGAGTGGCTTCGCGGTGGTGCTCGGTCGAGTCAGCCTGGTGGTCGCCGCAGCCATGGCCGGCGCGACACTGGTGCACGTGCTGCGCGCCCGCCGCGACGACAGCACCGCCCGGCGGCGCAGCGAGGCGGCCGCGACGTACCTCGGGGCGGTGTCCACCAACCTGCAGGCCGGTGCCGCTATGCCGGACGCGCTCGCGCGTGCCGCCGAGCAGGTGCCGTCGCCGTTGCAGCAAGAAGCAGCCCGTTTAACGCAGCTTGCCCGCTCCGGCGCGACGCTGGAGACCCAGGTGCCGGAGCTTGAGCGCCTCGGCACGCTGTGGGCCCTGTCGGTCTCGCGCGGGGTGCCGCTGGCGAAGCTGGTCGCCGCACTTCGCGACGACATCGACCACGCCAACCGCCACCGCGACGCCACCCGCGCAGCCCTCGCCGGTCCGCAGACCACCGCCGTGGTGCTGGCGCTGCTGCCGATTGCCGGTGTGCTCATGGGCACCGCGATGGGTGCGAAACCGCTGGCGTTTCTCACCGGCAGCGGGCTCGGTGGGGTGCTGCTGGTTGTCGGCACCGCGCTGGTGTGCGCCGGGGTTACGGTCTCGCGCCGCATCATCGAGGGGGCCAGCGCATGATCGGCCTTGTTCCTGCACTGCTTGTCGCAGCGGCACTGTGCGTGGCACCAGCCGGGCCTGGCAGCCGGGTCACCGCAACCACGCCGAAGGCGCCCCGTGACGGCCCCACAGGGGCCGATCCGGAGCGCTGCGCCAGCGACATCGAACTGTTCGCGGCATGCGTCTCAGCGGGCCTGCCCGCCGCCACCGCGGCAGCTGCCGTCGCCGACACCCACGGCGAGCGCAGCCCGTGGCACACCGTGGCCTCGCTGACGGCGCTGGGGGTTGAACCCCAGCGCGCCTGGGCCGAGATCCGCCACCTGCCAGGCGGCGAGGATCTCGCCGGGCTTGTTGCCCTATCCGCCACCTCCGGAACCTCGCTGGCCGCAGGCTGCGGGCGCATCGCCGCCCAGCTGCGCGCGGGCGCGGGGGACCGGGCCAAAGCCAAAGCGGAACGCGCGGGCGTGCTCATCGCCATCCCGCTGACCGCGTTTTTCCTGCCGGCGTTTTTCGTCCTCGGGCTCGCGCCCGCGGTGATCAGCCTCGGTACCTCACTGATCAACTAGAAGGAGTTTTCCTATGCACCATCTCAATTCCGCACTCACCACCGCATACCTGTACGCTGCCTCCAGAGCCCAGAAAATGCGCTCTGACCAGGGCATGTCGACCATCGAGTACGCCTTTGGCAGCCTCGCGGCCGCGGCCCTCGCCGGCGTGCTGTACCTCGTGGTCAACGGCGACGCCGTCACCAACGCCATCGAAAGCGTCATCACCGACGCGCTGAGCAACACGCCGGGCTAATGAGCACCATCGAAACCGCGCTGTCGCTGTCGGCTCTCGTGGTGGTCACCGCCGCGATCGTGGGCGGGATCGCAACCGTTGCCGCCTACATCACGGCCGTGGACATCGCAGGTGCCGCCGCCCGCGCCCACGCCCTGGGGGTGGACTACGCCGCGCCCTGCGGCGAGGTCGCCGTCACCGAAAACGCGGGCCTGGCCACCGCAGCGGCCTCGGTTCCGGCGCCGATCGGCACCATGCGCGCCACCGCCGTGTTCCCCGTGGAGTTCTAGATGCGTCTGCTTTCTAGCGACGGCTCCGCCACCGTCACCGCCACCGGCATCATCACCTCCGTGGTCTCGCTCGCGCTGGCGGTGGTGGCGTTCGGGGTGCACGTGTCTGACACGCACCGGGCCCGCGTTGCCGCGGACCTCGCCGCGGCGGCCGGGGCGACCGCGATGTATCGCGGCGCCGACGCCTGCGCCAACGCCGATCGCACCGCGCAGCTCAACGGCGCGCGAGTGGTGTCCTGCGAGGTCACCGCAGGCGACGTCGTGGTGGCAGCCACCCGCCGCCGGGCGGAGGCCGCCGCCCGCGCCGGGCCGTAACCTACACTCCGCCTAGCGCGGTGCCCCGCCCGCCGTCATGGTCACAAGCGCGCCGAGCAGCTTTAACGCGGCGCGTTTGTCCAGCGGCTGGTTGCCGTTGCCGCACTTCGGCGACTGCACACACGACGGGCAGCCGTCCTCGCAGCCGCAGGAGCGCACGGTCTCCCAGGTCGCCTCGATCCACTCGTGGAAGCGGGCGAAGCCCTCGTCGGCGAAGCCCGCGCCGCCGGGGTGGCCGTCGTAGACGAAGACGGTGGGCAGCGTCGTGTCTGGGTGCAGCGCGGTGGACACGCCGCCGATGTCCCACCGGTCGCACGTGGCCAGAAGCGGCAAAAGCCCGATCGCGGCGTGCTCGGCGGCGTGCAGGGCACCGGGGATCTCGCCGGCGGTGATGCCCAGCTCGTCTAACACCAGCGGGTCGATCGTGTACGCCACCGCCCGGGTGACCAGGCGCTGCTCGGGTAGGTCGAGGGGGATGTGTTCGCTGACGGTGCCGTCGGAAAGCCGCACCACGTACCCGGTGACGCGGTCGATGACCTCCACGTCCACGCTGGCCACCCACAGCCCCGGCGCGGGATTGACCAGCTCGTGGGGCTTGCCCAGGATCGTGATGTCCGTGGTCGAGCGCGCCTGCGTGGAATAGTCCGGCCGCTCCGGCGCCACCAACGCGACGTAGTCGTCCAGATCCAGCGCTTGGACCACGAAGTACTCGCCCTGGTGGATGTAGACCGCCCCGTCGTGCACCTGGCTCATCGCGCGCGCCGCATCCACGGTGCCGAGCAGGCGCCCGTCGGTGACATCCACGATCATCACCTGCTCACCAACACCGCCACGCAACGACACTGAGGCGTGCGCCGACTCCGGCGTGACCTCGCCGTCCAGCTGCGGCACCGCGAACCAGCCGGCCGGCCGGCGGCGCAAAAGGCCCGCCGTGGTCAGATCATCCACCACGTCGCGCGCACCGAACGCCTCCACGTCGGCCTCGCTCAACGGCCGCTCCACCGCCGCGCAGTACACGTGCCCGCGCAAAATGAACGGGTTGGTGGGGTCGAACACGGAATTTTCCACCGACGTGCCCAACAGCGCGTCGGGGTGGTGGACCAGGTAGGTGTCCATCGGCTCGTCGCGGGCCACCAGCACCGCCACCGAGCTTTGCCCGCGCCGGCCCGCGCGCCCGGCCTGCTGGCGAAACGACGCCACCGTGCCCGGAAACCCCGCCATCACCACCGCGTCCAGACCGCCGACGTCGATGCCCAGCTCCAGCGCGTTCGTGGACGCCACCCCGAGTAGCTCGCCGGAGTCCAGGCGGCGCTCCAGCTCGCGGCGGTCCTCCGCTAAATACCCCGCCCGGTAGGGCGCGACGCGCTCGGCCACATCCGCCCGGCCCGCCACCGACAGGTGCTCCTGGGTGCGCATCGCCACCGTCTCCGCGGCGCGCCGGGACCGCACGAACGTCAGCGTCCGCGCGCCCTGCAGCAGCAGTTCCGCGGACACCGAAGCGGCCTCCGTGGTGGCGGGGTAGCGCACCGGCGCGCCACCTTCGCCTTCCGCCCCTTCGATGAAGCCGGGCTCCCACAACACGATGGTGCGCTCGCCAGCCGGGGCGGCGTCGTCGGTTATGGCCACCGCCTCGCGGCCGCTCAACCGGCGAGCCTGCCCCGCCGGGTCCGCCGCGGTGGCGGAGGCGTAAATCACCGTCGGCGACGCACCGTAGGCGGCCGCGATGCGCAACAGCCGCCGCAGCACCAGCGCCACATTCGCGCCGAAGACACCCCGGTAGGAGTGGCACTCGTCCACCACCACGTACTTCAAATGCCGCAGCACCCGCGCCCACCGCGCGTGCGAACCCAACACAGACGCGTGCAGCATGTCCGGGTTGGTGAACACGTAGCGCGTGTGCTCCCTAATGCCCGCGCGCGATTCTGCGGGCGTGTCCCCGTCGTAAGGTGCCGGGTGGATGCCCTCCAGCCCCGCGGCCTGCACCATCCGCAGCGTGGCCTGCAGCTGATCCGAACCCAGCGCCTTCGTCGGCGTCACATATACCGCGCACGCCGTCGGATCCTGCGCCAACGTGGTCAGCACCGGCAGCTGGTAGCCCAACGACTTGCCGGAAGACGTCCCCGTCGCCACCACCACATCGTCTCCGCGCCACGCATGTTCTGCGCACTGGGCTTGGTGGAGGTAGGGGGAGGCGAAGCCTTCGTCGATAAGCAATTGCTTCAAACGCGGCTCCACCCACTCCGGCCACTCGCTGTACCGGGCGTGACGTGCGGGAACGTGCTCGACATGCGTGATCGTCGCCGCAGGATGGCGGCGCTTCAGCGCGCCGAGCAGCTCAGTACCGAACGGGGAAACCATAATCACAGGGAAGTATGCCAGTTCCCAGTGCTAAGGCCCGCACTTCATGGCACACTAGGTGGCGGTCACAGATTTTGTGTGCGCCCGAAGCGGTGCTCGCGAGGATTGTGCACGCGGGCACCAGGACCCGTTAGGCCCTGGTGGACGACATCTCTACGCAAATTTTTGAAAGGTTTCACCATGGCAACCGGTACCGTGAAGTGGTTCAACGCCGAAAAGGGCTTCGGCTTCATCGCCCCGGACGACGGCTCCTCCGACGTCTTCGTCCACTACTCCGAAATCCAGGGCTCCGGCTTCCGCACCCTGGAAGAAAACCAGCAGGTCGAGTTCGAGGTCGGCGAGGGCGCTAAGGGCCCGCAGGCACAGCAGGTGCGCGCGCTCTAAGCACTCCTTGCTTATCGACGGGGCTTCCGCTCGGAGCCCCGTTTTTTATATGTTGCTGACCCCTTGGCGCACGTCACGCCACTCGGCGAGCTTGTTCTGGCCCTTTTGAATCAGGTAGCCGACAGACGAGCCGAGCACCACGCCCAGAAGCATCGCCAACAGCGGGTAGTCCTGCAAGATGCGCCCGCCCAGGTAGCCGACGCCGACGCTCAAAAACGCCCACAAAATCACGCCGATGGTGTCGAAGAAGACGAACTTGAACCAGTTGTAGCGCACCGACCCCAGCACAATCGTGGCCACCCAGCGCGCCCAGGGGATGAAACGCGCGACGATAATCGTCGCGCCCGCGCCGCGGTTCATGTTCCGGCGCACCCAGCGGATCGCCTGGCCCGCCTTCGACTCCGGGTCCAGCGCCTCCACCCGGCCGATGAGCTTGCCGCCGAGCGCGAAGCAGATGTTGTCGCCGATGATCCCGCCGATGATCGCCGCAACGATCACGCCCCACACGCTCGGCACCCCGCGGGAGGCGGAAAACGCGCCCGCCAAGTTCAGCACCGTCTCCGACGGCACCACAGGCGCCAGCGCATCAGCGACAATAAGTACCGTCACCAGCGGGTAAAACACCGGCATCGCCATGAGCGTATGCAGGAAATCGATGAGGGAATCGACCACGTAGACGCATCCTTTCCGCCCCCGGCCAATACGGCACCGGGGCACCCGAGCAGTGTAGTCCTATTACCCGGGTGCACAATCGTGTGCTAGTTGTCTGTTAGGCAATAACTCTGTGCAAAGCGAGGTGTCAGTCAACGTGGCTGAAGGCGGCAAGACTCTGGTGATCGTGGAGTCCGCGACGAAGGCGAAGAAGATCCAGAAGTACCTGGGCGACGACTTTATTGTGGAAGCCTCCGTCGGCCACATCCGTGACCTGCCCGGCCGCGCCGCCGACATCCCCGCCAAGTACAAGAAGGAACCGTGGGCCAAACTCGGCGTCAACCCCGAAGACGGCTTCACGCCCATCTACGTCGTCTCCGCGGACAAGAAAAAGAAGGTCACCGACCTCAAATCCAAGCTCAAGCAGGCCGACAAACTCCTGCTCGCGACAGACCCGGACCGCGAAGGCGAAGCCATTGCCTGGCACCTGCTGGAAACGCTCAAGCCCAAGGTGCCGGTGGAGCGCATGGTGTTCAACGAGATCACCGAATCCGCGATCCGCGAAGCCGCCGAAAACACCCGCGAGCTGGACATGGCGCTCGTCGACGCCCAGGAGACCCGCCGCATCCTCGACCGCCTCTACGGCTACGAAGTCTCGCCCGTGTTGTGGAAGAAGGTCATGCCGCGCCTGTCCGCCGGGCGCGTGCAGTCCGTGGCCACCCGCGTCATCGTCGAGCGTGAACGCGAACGCATGGCGTTCATCCCCGCCGAGTACTGGGATCTGGTGGCGGAGCTGCACAAGGACGAGACGTTCGACGCCAAGCTCGTCGCCCTCGACGGCAAGCGCATCGCCCAGGGTCGCGATTTCGATGACCGGGGGCGGCTGAAGGGCGAGGCGGTGATCGTCGATAAGCAAAAGGCGCACTCGCTTGCCGACGCGCTGGGCACCGCGCCCATGCACGTCACCGCAGTGGAGGAAAAGCCCTACTCGCGCAAACCCTACGCGCCGTTTATGACCTCCACGCTGCAGCAAGAAGCCGGGCGTAAACTGCACTTCACCTCCGCGCGCACCATGCGCATCGCGCAACGGTTGTACGAAAACGGCCACATCACCTACATGCGTACAGACTCGACCTCCCTGTCCAAGCAGGGCTTAGATGCCGCGCGCTCCGCCGCCCGCGAGCTGTACGGTGCCAATTACGTCACCGACGCGCCGCGCACCTACGACCGCAAGGTGAAAAACTCGCAGGAAGCCCACGAAGCCATCCGCCCCGCCGGCGAACGCTTCGCCACCCCCGGGCAACTGGCGGGGTCCTTGGACGCCGAGGAGTTCAAACTCTACGAACTCATCTGGGCGCGCACCGTCGCCTCCCAGATGCAAGACGCCCGCGGCACTTCGATGAAGGTCACCGTCGCCGGCGACGCCGCTGGGGAGAAGTGCGAGTTCGCCGCCACCGGCCGCACCGTCACCTTCCCCGGTTGGCTCCGCGCCTACTCCGACCGCCAAGCCAACGAAACCCGCCTGCCGCAGCTGGCCAAGGGCGACGAGCTGGCCACGCAGAAGGTCACGGCCGACGGCCACTCCACCAACCCGCCGGCGCGCTACACCGAAGCCTCGCTGGTGAAAAAGATGGAGGAGCTCGGTATCGGGCGCCCGTCCACCTACGCGTCGATCATCAAAACCATCCAGGACCGCGGCTACGTCTTCGTCCGCGGCAACGCGCTCGTGCCGTCCTGGGTCGCGTTCTCCGTGGTGGGCCTGCTGGAGAACAACTTCGACGCGCTCGTGGACTACGACTTCACCTCGTCCATGGAAGACGAGCTCGACGAGATCGCCCACGGCAACCAGGACCGCACCAAGTGGCTGTCCGGCTTCTATTTCGGCGACGCCGACGCACGCGAATCCATGGCGCAGGCACTCGCGCGCCGCGGCGGGCTGAAGCACATGATCGAGAACAACCTCGAGGCCATCGACGCGCGCGCGGCGAACTCGCTGAAGCTTTTCGACGACGCCTCCGGCCGCCCCGTCGTCGTCCGCGTCGGACGCTACGGGCCCTACATCGAGCGCGTGATCGGCGAGAAGGACGGCGAGCCCGAGTACCAGCGCGCCAACCTGCCCGAGTCCGCCACCCCGGACGAAATCACCTTGGAGATGGCGGAGAAACTTTTCGCCACCCCGCAGTCCGGCCGCGAACTTGGCGTCAACCCCGCCAACGGCCGCACCGTGGTGGCGAAGGAGGGCCGCTTCGGACCGTACGTCACGGAGCTCGTGCGTGACGACGAGCGCGCCACCGCCGAAGCCCGTGCCGAGGAAGTCATCGCCGCGGAGCGCGCCGAGGAGGATAAGCAGCGCGCCGAGGAAGGCAAACGCGCGAAGAACTGGGAGACCAAGACGGCGGCTGCTCAGAAGGAAAAGCGCATGGCGCAGCTCGTCGACGAGCAGCTCAAGCCCGCCACCGCGTCACTGTTTTCCACGATGGAGCCGTCGAGCGTCACCTTCGACGAGGCGATGCAGCTGCTGTCGCTGCCGCGCGAGGTCGGCGAGGACCCGGCGGACGGTGAGATGATCACCGCGCAGAACGGCCGCTACGGCCCGTACCTGAAGAAGGGCTCCGACTCGCGCTCGCTGGCCAGCGAAGACCAGATCTTCTCCATCACGCTGGAAGAGGCCCGTCGCATCTACGCCGAGCCGAAGCGCCGCGGCCGCGCCGCCGCGAAGCCGCCACTGAAGATGCTCGGCGACAACGACGTCTCCGGCAAGCCCATGACCGTCAAGGACGGCCGCTTCGGTCCGTACGTCACCGACGGCGAGACGAACGCGTCCCTGCAGCGCGGCGACACCCCGGAAACCATGACGGACCAGCGCGCCAACGAGCTGCTCTCCGCCCGCCGCGCCCGCGAGGCGGAAGGCGGCGGCAAGAAGGCCACCAAGAAGAAGGCGACGAAGAAGAAGGCTGCCAAGAAGGCGACAAAGCCGAAGCAGACCACGAAGCGCGTAGTGAAGGCCCGCAAGCGCTAAAGCTGTTGCTGTGGATAACCGGCGTTGGTTGTTGACGCTTCAACGCGGTTATCCACAGATTTTGATTTGGGTCTTGTTCGAGTTGCGTGGCCGCCATAGCTTCTGGGCCATGAACTTCACCGACTTCGTTACCGCAGGCGTGGGTGTCCTCGCCGACTTCGACCGCGACGTAGCCATGGCCGCCGGCCTATCGTCTGGCCGGGTGCGCGATTTGGCGCGGGTGCACCACACCTACTTTGGGCCGACCCAGTTCACCCGCAAACAACGCGACGCTTTAGCCGCCGCCGAGGGCTTACCGGTCGACCAGCTCGTGCACATCGAGAAAAAGCTCCTCGCCGTCGAAGGAGCCGCGGAACGCTGGCGCATCCGCCTCGACCTGGTGCGCCACCGCGGCTCATATAGGGCCCTGACCAAGCGGATCAAACGGTTGATCAAACAACCCATCAAACCCGCAGCACCCTCGTGCAGGTTTAGCCGCTCCAAGGCGGGCATGCGCACCATGATCCTCACCTACAACGAGCGCGACCTGGCCGATCTTGAGCACCTGCTGCGCAAACTCATCGACGCAGACGACCCAGCCGCCGCCCAAATGGCCCACACCCTCATCAGGATCCTGCGCGACGGCAAAGGCATACCGAAGGCGAACTTCCGCCCGATCATCCTGGTGCCGATCGCCGACTGGGCCCGCATCCAATCCGGCACCGGCGATGAGGTCACGCTGATCTGCACCGACGGCACCACCATGACCGGTGCCGAATACATGGAGCACGAATTCGGCGACATACTCGAAGTCGCCGCGTTCCACCCCCAAGAAGGCCCCGTCAACCTCTACCACGCAAAGCGCTGCGCCAACCCAAAACAAAAGACCATGTCGAAACTGCTCTGCCCGGCCTGCGCGTTTCCCGACTGCAAGCACTCGGCCGAGACCACCCAAACACACCACATCAACGCCTGGCGCTTCGGCGGGATGACCAACATGGACAACCTCGCCGAACTGTGCCCGTTCCACAACGGGGTCAACGCCGACAACCGGCACGGCCCGTTCGGCTACATCGACAACCCCAACGCTCGCATCCGCTGGGTCGCACCCAACGGCACGAAAGTCCCGATGACCACCCCAGGCGCGATGGAACTGCTCTTCGACTAACACCCACCCCCACACACCCCGCCCCACCAGGCGGGGCACACCGGCATGCCCAAAAACTACGAGCGGTCGGCCAACGTGGAGCGCACCGGGCGCGCCAGCTGCGTCATCTTGCCGCGGCCGCGCAGCTCCACGGACTTCATCAGCGTCCAGCGCTGCTGCTCCACCTCGTTCGCCGCGCGCAGGGTCGCGGCGTTGGTCAGCACCAGGCCCGGAGTGTCCTTCGCCATATCGGTCAGGCGTGCCGCGGCGTTGACGGCGTCGCCGATCACGGTGTACTCGAAGCGGTCCGAGCCGCCGATGTGGCCTGCCACCACGTGCCCGGACGCCACGCCGATGCCGGCGCGCAGCTCCTGGCCGGCTAGGTCCCGTTGGAGTTCGCGGGCGGCCTGGAGGGCGTGCGATGCGGCGTCGTGAAGCGAAACGGGCGCCCCGAACACCGCCAAGGCCGCATCGCCCTGGAACTTGTTAATCACGCCCTTGTTGCGGTGCACCACCTCGACGACGACGTCGAAGAAGTCGTTCAACGCCGCGACGACTTCCTCCGGGGTGTGGTCCACGGCGTAGGTGGTGGACCCGACGACGTCGATGAACAGCACCGCCACCTTGCGTTCCTCGCCGCCGAGCTCCGGGATCTCCTCCAGCGCCTTCTGCGCCACCTCCGCTCCGACGTACTGGCCGAAGATGTCGCGGACGCGCTGGCGGTCGCGCAGCCCCTTCATCATCTCGTTGAACCCTGCCTGCAGCACGCCGATCTCGGAGCCGTCGTAGATGTCCACCTGCGTGTTCTGCTCGCCTCGGCGCACACGGTTGATCGCCGCCTGCAGCTCCTTGATCGGGTCGACCACGCTCATGATCACCAGCGCGGTGCCCACAAATCCGGTGGCCATGCCGGCGGTGATCAGCGCGACAATAGCGGAGGTGAGCTCGCCGACGTTGCCGGTGAAGTAGCCGTGGCGTTGCGCCACCGTCAGCAACAAAACGCCCACCATCGGCACGGCGGAGGTGGTGAACCACGTCAGGTACAGCTGCCACTTGATCGGCGGCTGCAGCGTGGAGTCCTCGAAGCGGCGCGCCAGAGCGGAGGCGGCGATGGGGCGCACGAGGCGCTCGGCCTGCAGGTAGGTCAGCACCGCGGTGACAAAGGCGGTCAGCGAGGCGGTGGCGAGGACGACGGTGGCCAGGCGGACGTCGACACGCCAGGCCCCCGCGGTGACAATCGCGATGCCGATACCCCACACGCCCACCACAATGATGGTTTGTAGCACTGGCAGCCGCATGACCAGGTGGCGCACCATGTTCGGGTCGTGCCCGTCGGGGTGGCGCTGCCATTCCAGCACGGGCCGGAACAGGTACAGCGTGACCACGATGCCCAGAACGACGGCGACGGCCGCGTAGATCACGCCGATAGCGCCGAGTTGCCCGCCGAGGCCGAGTTCACGCACTTCCGGCATGGGGATGAGGTAGCGCACGAACAGCATCGAGCCGATGGCGGCGATGACGTTGGTTCCCAGCACGGTCGCGGCATATAGGGGCCAGGACGTGCCCCAGAGCCACCGCAGATCGCGCCAGAATCGTTCCATGGTGTATCACCTTAGCGCGCGGGTAGTGTGATCATCCGTGACTACCCGTAGCGTCAGTGAGCGGCTTGCCGGTACGCCGGCGGTGCGCGAGGCAATCATGTCGGCGGCGACGGCCGCAAGGCTTGGCGACGGCTACGCCATGACCCACGCCTGGCTTTTCATCGGCCCTCCGGGGGCGGGTCGCTCGCAGGCTGCGTTGGCGTTCGCGGCGGCGCTGATGTGCACGGACCCGGACGAGGTCGGGTGCGGGCGCTGCGAGGCATGCCGGCTGGCGTTGGCGGGCACGCACACTGATTTGCTGCACGTGGTGCCGCAGCGGGTGAACATCCCAGTGGATTACGTGCGACGCACGATCGTGCCGCAGGCGGCCCGCCTGCCGACGGTCGCCGCTTGGCGCGTCATCATCATCGAAAACGCCGACCGGTTGAACACGGACGCCGCCGACGCGTTGCTGAAGACCGTGGAGGAGCCGCCGGAGCACACCGTGATCATTATGTGCGCGCCCTCGGCGGACCCGCAGGACTTTTCGCAGACGCTGCGGTCGCGCTGCCGCCACCTGTACGTGCCGGCGCCGACGGAGGACGAGGTTGTGCGCATCCTGGTCGAGGAGGAAGGCGCGACCGAGCACGACGCGCGCCTTGCCGCCGCGGCGACGATGCGGCACGTGGGGCGTGCGCGGCTTTTGGTGCGCTCGGACCAGGTGCAACAGCGCCGCTCCATGGCGATCAACCTGGCGGAGCTGGTGTTCCACGGCGCGCAGGCGTTCCAGGCCGTCGGCGGGCTGGTCAAAGCGGCGGAAACCGAGGCGGTGGAGGCCCACAAGGCCGAGGACGAAGCCGAGCGCGCGAAGCTGGAAAACGCCCTCGGCATGGGCGCGAAAGGCAAAGGCGCGGGCAGGGCGTTGGGTGGCGTTGCGTCGTCGATAAAAGCGCTCGAAGAGGAGCAGAAGAAACGCGGCACCCGCCGCAAACGCGACATGTTCGACCTGGTCCTGGTGGACCTGGCGGGGGTGTACCGCGACGCGATGATCATCCAGTCCGGCGCCGGTCTTGCCCTGATCCACCCGGACTACGAGGGCTTGGCGCGAGAGATCGCGGAGCGCACCACCCCAGAAGGCCTGGTGGAGTGCCAGGAGGCCATCGCGCAGTGCCGGGAGCGGTTGGCGCAGCAGGTGCAGCCGGCGGTGGCGTTTGGTGGGATGCTCGGCCGGATTCGGCTCGCCTGCAAGGTGTCCTGAGCTGCCGGTTTCTTAGTTGCCCTCGGCTGCACTACACTTTCGCGGTGGTGCATCTTGTATGCCCGGCCACTATAGCTCAGTCGGTAGAGCATCTCACTCGTAATGAGAAGGTCGCGAGTTCGATTCTCGCTGGTGGCTCAATTTTTTTGCCCTAAACCGGGCAGAAACCGTGGCACGACCTTGCCCACGGCGTTGCGCGGCAGCTCGTCCACGAAGTGCACGTCCCGGGGGATGGAGTGGTCGGCCAGGTGGGCGCGCACCCAGTCGCGCACCGCATCGGCGGTGAGGTCGGCGCTTTTGACCACCCATACGGCGATGCGCTTGAACATTTGCTCGTCGTCGACGCCGTGCGCGTACACCTCACCGACTCCCGGCATGTCCTCGAGCACTTCCACCACGGATTGCGGGTGGACGTTTTCGCCGCCGACGATGATCATGTCGTCGTTGCGCGACTGCACGTGCAAATACCCGTCGGCGTCGAGGTAGCCGAGGTCGCCCATTTCCACCAGGCCGTCGATCTCCACAGTCTCGGTCGCCGGGTTGGTGTAGCCGCGCAGCGCGGTTTCGTTGTGCAGGAAGATGCGGCCGGTTTCGCCGGTGGGGACTTCGTTGCCGTGGTCGTCGTAAAGCTTGAGCACCGTGCCGGGCGGGATTTTGCCCACGGTGGTGGGGTCGGCCTGCATTTGTTCGGGCGAGGCGGCCGCGGCGAGTGCGAGTTCGGTGGAGCCGTAGATGTTGGCCAGAATTGGGCCGAAGCGCTCGGTGGTGCGGCGCAGCAGCGACGGGGTGACGGCGTTGCCGGCAGAGGCGAGGTAGCGCAGCGTGGACGTGTCGTAGCTTTCCTCCAGGTCCAGCATCTGTTTGAAGAAGATGGGTGAGGAGATCAACCCGTCGCAGCGGTATTTCTGAATGTCGCGGAAGCAGGCCTCCGGGTCGAAGATGCGGCGGGTGACGATGGTGGAGCGCGTCGCCAGCGCGACCTGAAGGGCGGACCAGCCCCAGGTGTGGAAGATCGACGCGGTCAGTTGCACGGTGTCGCCCGCGCGCCACGGGATGGCTTCGAGGTAGCCGGCGACCACGAACGGCATGCGCGGTTCAGGCCGCACGATGCCTTTGGGGATGCCGGTGGTGCCGGAGCTCATCAGGACTAAGTTGCCGTGTTTCGGCCAGCGGGGCAGTTGCCTATCGACGTCCATCCGGACCACCTGCCCAATCGAAAGCCCAGCGCCGCCGTCCTCGTGCGCGCGCACGATGGTGATGCCGGCGGTGTTGGCAGCGTCGGCGGGGAGGCGGTCGGCGAATTCGTCGTCGATGAACAGCACGTTGATGTCGTTTTCGGCGAAGATGCCCGCGAGCTGCTCTGGCGAGGAGCCGATGTTGAGCAGGAAGATGTGCGCCCCGGCGTAGCCTTTGGCGGCAAGCGGGAGGATGATGCCGCGGCCGTTGCGGGCCATGACGCCGATGCGCAGCTCGTCCAAGCCGCGTTCGTCCTGCACGTCGAGGAGCCACTTGGCCAGGGTGCGTGAGTCGTTGCGGAGTTGGCGGTAGGTGGTCACGCCGGTGTCGTCGATAAGCGCGATGCGCTCCGGTGCGGCGGCGGCGCCCTGTTCGACCTCGCGGGCGGTGGTGAACCAGTAGCGCGCGAGGTTGGGGGCGAGTGCGAGGGCCGCGCGGGGGCCGCCTTCGGCGCTGACGATGCCGGCGCGTGTAACGGCGGGCACGAAGCGGGCGAAAGACTTGAGTAAGAACAGCGGACGGTGGGTGGGTCGCATGTGGATAATGTAGCCTACTGTTACGCAAGAGACCTCTGTGAAAGGATTTCACCGTGTCATTTTCCCGCCGCCTCGCCGCCATTTTCGTTGCGGCGGCCGCGCTTGTCGCCCCGCTCGCCCCGGCAGCGCAGGCGCAGGACCGTAACATGGTCATCTTCGGCGACTCTGTCATCTCCGACCCGAACATGGGCCAGTGGGCCGCCGGCAAGATGGGGCTGGACCCGCGCGGGCGCTCGGATAACGGCACCTGGTGCCCGACTTCCCCCACGAACTGGGGCAAGCGCTCCGCCGCCAAGCTCGGCCTGGCTGCGCGCGACTACTCGTGCACCGGCGTGGTGACCATCTCCAAGGGCCCGGGCTTTTTCCAGCAGGTGGACCGCGCTATCGCGGACCGGGGGCTGTCCCCGGCGACGGCGCGCGTGATCATCTCCGTCGGCTTCAACGACACGTACAACAACAACTCGCGCCCGGACGGCGACATCCGCCGCGACTTCACCCGCTACATGGTTCCACAGATCAACCGCATCCGCGCCGCCGCGCCGAACGCGCGCATCCAGATCGTGGGCTACCCGAAGGTCACCGCCGGCGACCGCGTGTGCCTGTTCCACATCGCCCCGAACGTCGCAGACGCCACCCGCTTCCAAGACGTGCAGCGCTGGGAGAACCTCGCGCAGTGGATGCAGGTTGACGCCGCCCGCGCCGCCGGCGTGGAGTTTCTGGACCTGAAGCCCTCCACCTGGCACAACAACATGTGCGCTCCGGACAACAAGCGCATGTGGGCCGGGCTGGTGGACTTCTACGGCGGCCCGGGCAACCTGCCTATCCACGTGAACCAGCGCGGCCACGAGCACGTGGCAAACGTCATCGCCCGCTCCTAGTCTGGGGGCATGACACAGACTGTTCAAGGAGTAATCGCCCGTTCCAAGGGTGCCCCGGTCGAGGTCGTGGACATTGTGATCCCGGAACCCGGCCCCAACGATGTGGTGGTCAAGGTCCAGGCCACCGGCGTGTGCCACACGGACCTGGCCTACCGCGACGGCGACATCGAGGACGCCTACCCGTTCCTCCTCGGTCATGAGACGGCCGGCATTGTGGACCAGGTCGGCGAGGACGTCACCCACGTTCAGGAAGGCGATTTCGTGGTGCTGAACTGGCGCGCGGTGTGCGGCGAGTGCCGCGCCTGCCGCAAAGGCGACACGAAGAACTGCTTCAACACCCACAACGCCTCGCAAAGCATGACGCTTGACGACGGCACGTCGCTCACCCCCGCCCTCGGCATCGGCTCCTTCGCGGAGAAAACCCTCGTGCACGAAAAGCAGTGCACCAAGGTCGACCCGGACGCCGACCCGGCGGCGGCCGGCCTGCTCGGCTGCGGCATCATGGCTGGCCTGGGCGCCGCGGTGAACACCGGTGACGTGCAGCGCGGCGAGTCCGTGGTCGTGTTCGGCCTCGGCGGGGTCGGCTTGGCGGCTGTTGCCGGTGCGGCGTTGGCGGGGGCGACGACGGTGGTGGCTGTAGACGTCGATAAGCGAAAGTGCGACGCCGCTACCGAGTTCGGAGCCACCGACGCCATCTGCGCCAAGGACATGAGCGAGGACGAGGTGATCGCGGCCGTGCGCGAACTCACCGGCGGCTTCGGCGCGGACGTGGCCATCGACGCCGTGGGCATCCAGCCCACCTGGCGCCAGGCGTTCTACTCGCGCGACTTCGCCGGCCGCATGGTCATGGTCGGCGTGCCCAACCAGACCGACCACGTGGACATCCCCGCGATCGACCTCTACGCCCGCGGCGGCTCCATCAAGCCGGCCTGGTACGGCGACTGCCTGCCGGAGCGCGACTTCCCCGCGTACGTGGAGCTGTACAAGCAGGGCCGCTTCCCGCTGGGCGAGTTCGTCTCCGAGCGCATCGGCGTCGGCGACATCGAGGAATCCTTCGAGAAGATGAAGCGCGGAGACGTGCTGCGAAGCGTGGTGGAGTTCTAAATGCGCATCGACAACGTCGTTACCTCCGGCCTGTTCAAGCTCGACGGCGGCGAGTGGGAGGTGGACAACAACGTCTGGATCGTCGGCGACGACTCCGAGGTCTACATCATCGACGCCGCCCACAACGCCGAAGCCATCGCCGAGGCGGTGGGAAACAGGCGCGTGAAAGGCATCTTGGCCACCCACGGCCACTCCGACCACATCGACGCCGCGCCCGAGCTGTCGCGGCTTGTGGACGCCCCGGTGTACCTGCACCCCACCGACGGCTTCTTGTGGCAGCGCCAAAACCCGGGCGCGCACTACCGCCAGCTTCTCGACGGCGCCACGTTCAACATCGCCGGCACCGACCTGCGCGTGCTGTCCACCCCGGGCCACTCGCCGGGCTCCGTGGTCATCTACGCCGAAGAGGCTGGCGAGTTGTTCTCCGGCGACACCCTGTTCCAGGGCGGGCCGGGCGCGACGGGACGGTCGTTCTCCTCGTTCGACACCATCATCCACTCCCTGCAGAAGTCCGTGCTGGACCTGCCGGCAGAGACGGTGGTGCGCACCGGCCACGGCGACCACACCACCGTCGGCGCAGAGGCGCCGCACCTGGAGGAGTGGATCCGCCGCGGCTTCTAGCGCTCCGCGTCCTGCTCCGGCGCCTGCGCGTTCTGCAGCGCGACGGCGCGGGCCAGGCGCGCGTAGCGCAACTCCTGCTCGCGGAAGCGCGTCCACGTGGAGACGGTGACGAAGAAGAACGCCACCACCAGCACGTACAGCATCAGGTCGGTGCCGCGGGCCACACCCAGCCAGTTGGCAAGCACCGTGACATCGTCGGGGCGGGCAATCGCCCACACGGCCGCCACCATTAAGAGGGCGAAGCCGATTTTTACCCAGGCTTTGGCGTTAGCTTTTCGTCGATTAGCAAAGAAGTACCAGGCCAACGCAACAACCGCGAGCAGCAACAACGCCTGAATCATGGCAACCTCCTTGCAACGAGCCCGTCGGCGAGGATGTTCACGCCGTTGATCAGCGACTGGCCCTTCGACATCGAGTACTCCGTGTAAAGGATGTCCACCGGCTCCTCGTCCACGCGCCAGCCGTGCTTGTCAATCATGGACACGATCTCCGAGGCGTGCGACATCCCGTTCATGCGGATGTTCATCTCCTCGGCCACCGTGCGGTTGAAGGCGCGCAGCCCGTTGTGGGCATCCGTGAGCCCGAGCTTCTTCGTGCGCGGCGACAACATCACCACCGTCTTCAACACCGCACGCTTGATCCACGGCACCTGCGAGTTCTCCTGGCCAGCAAAACGGGTGCCCACGATGATGTCCAACGGCTCTGTGCGCAGCCGCTCGATCATCCGCATAACGTCTTTGACCTGGTGCTGGCCGTCCGCGTCGAAGGTGACAAAGTACTTCGCGCCGGGCTGGGCGCGGGCGTACTCCACACCGGTCTGGATTGCCGCGCCCTGCCCCAGGTTGACCGGGTGGTCCACCAGGTGGGCGCCCGCGGCGCGGATCTGCGCGGCCGAGTCGTCGGCGGACCCGTCGTTAACGCCCACGATGTTGGGGAACGTCTCGCGCGCATTCGTGAGCACGTCGAAGATGACCGTGCCCTCGTTGTAGCAAGGCACGATCAGCCAAGTGTCTGAAAATCCGCTCATATCGCCCGTTAGGTTACCCCTCGCGGTGGAACAAAGCGGCGTACACGCGCCGGAGCAAACCTGTGGGTAACGCGCGGTACGCGGTGCGCACCGCCAGGTTGAACGCCGCCCGCGGGCGTGAAACAAGGCCGTAGGCGACCAGGTTGCGCTGCATCCGCACTTCCGCGGCGAGCATCTCGCGGCCGGTGCGGCGGGAAAACTGCGCGTCGGTGACCTGGAAGTCCGTCAGCGCCTCGGGTAGGTTGCGCACCTGCCAACCGCCCGCGATCAGCCGCGCGTAGAGGTCGTAGTCCTCCATGAAGTGCACGTCCCGGTAGCCCCCGGCCTCCTTGACCGCCCGGGTGCGCAGCATCACCGAGGGGTTGTTCACCGGCGAGTTCATCTTCGCGTACGCGTGTGGGTCCTCCGGCAGGGCGCGCACCTTGCCGGTGTCACCGGGGGTTTCCGCGAACTCTTCGACCGCGGTGCCCAGCGCGCCAACTTCCGGGTGCGCCTCCAAATACTCCAGCTGCCGGACGAAGCGCTCCGGTTTCGCGGCGTCGTCGGAGTCCAGCCGTGCGGTGTAGTCGGAATCGATCGTGGCAAGGCCAGCCTGCGAAGCCGGGCCCGCGCCGACGTTCTCAGTCAGCCAGATCACCCGGGCATCTTGCTTTTCGACGACCCTCCGGACCCCCTCCGACACCGGCCCATCCGCCACAATGACCAGCTCATCCGCGGGCCGTGTCTGCGCCGCCAGCGAGTCGAGGGCGCGGACCAGGTCGTGCTCGTCGGTGCCGTGGTAGACGGTCACCAGTGCAGTAATCGTGGCCATGGTTAGTCCCTTGCTGCGTCGATGAGGTAGCGGCCGTAGCCGGATTTCAGCACCTGCTCGCCCAGGGCCTCCAGCTGCGTGGCGTCGATGAAGCCCTCACGGTACGCCGCCACCTCCGGCGAGCCGATGACGGTGCCGGTGCGCTTTTGCAGCACCTCCACGTAGGCGCTGGCTTCGCTCATGGAGTCGATGGTGCCGGTGTCCAGCCACACATCGCCCCGGTGCAGACGGTGCACCTTCAGGTCGCCGCGGCGGAGGTAGGCCTCGTTGACGGAGGTGATCTCCAGCTCCCCGCGTGCCGAGGGGGTGATGGATTTGGCGATGTCCACAACATCGTTGTCGTAGAAATACAGCCCCACCACGGCGAAGTTGGACTTCGGCTCGTCGGGTTTTTCCTCGATGGACAGCGCGGTGCCGGAAGCGTCGAACTCGACCACGCCGTAGCGCTGCGGGTCGGAGACCTCGTAGGCGAAGATGGCGCCGCCGTCGATGTCGCGCACCTGGCCGAGCACCTGGGCGATGCCGCTGCCGTCGAAGATGTTGTCGCCGAGCACGAGTGCCACCGAGTCGTCGCCGATGAACTCCTCGCCGATCAAAAACGCCTGCGCCAGTCCCTCCGGGCGGGGCTGTTCGGCGTAGTGGAGCATGATGCCGAGACGTGAGCCGTCGCCAAGCAAACGCTCGAAGTTCGGCCGGTCCTCCGGGGTGGTGATGATCAGAATCTCCCTGATGCCCGCGCTGATCAGCGTGGATAGTGGGTAGTAGATCATCGGCTTGTCGTAGATGGGCATGAGTTGCTTCGAGATGCCCTGGGTGATCGGGTACAGGCGCGTGCCCGAGCCGCCGGCGAGAATGATGCCCTTCATAGAAGCGAAGTCTAGCTACCGCAGTGCCACATACAGCGCCAGCGCGGCACGCCAGTTCGTCGGGTTGAAGCCTGCGGCTTTGATCTTGTCCAGTGCCAGGGTGGATTCGCGCGGGCGCGGCGCTTCCACACCGAATTCGGTGCCGTACTGCTCGGTGGTCACGGGGTGGACGTCTGCGGGGTCGCCGCCGACGGCGACGAACACGGCCATGGCGATCTCGTCGCGCGTGACGGCGTCGCCGTCGGAGGTGATGTTGTACACGCCGTACTCGGCGCCGGTGTCGAGCAGGTGCGCAATACCTTTGGCCAGGTCTTCGGCCCAGGTGGGGCGGCCGCGCTGGTCGCACACGACTTTCGGCGCGACGCCTTTGTTCGCCAGGTCGGCCATGACGGACATGAAGTTGCGGCCGTCGCCGAACACCCAGCTCGTGCGCACCACATAATGCTTACGCGCGACCTGCGCCGCGGTGTCGCCCGCGGCCTTCGACGCGCCGTACGCGCTCAGCGGCGACGCCACCTCCGCCTCGTCGTGCACCTCGACGCTGCCGTCGAAGATGTAGTCGGAGGAGACATGGACAAGCGTGAGGTCGTGCTCATTGCTTATCGACGCAAGCTCCGCCGGCGCCGCCGCATTCACCCTCCATGCCCCGGCCCGGTCGTCCTCCGCGCCGTTGACGTCGTTGTAGGCGGCGCAGTTCACGATGGCCCAGTAGTCCGCCCAATCCAGTTCGGGCGGGTCCGTGATGTCGAACTCGTCGTGGCCCACGAAGTGGGCCTGATCTTCCGACCAGATCTGGCGCAGCGCGCGCCCCAACTGGCCGTTGGCGCCGGTGACGAGGATGCGGCGTGGGGGCAGCGCAGTGGCGTCGATAAGCAATGGATGCTCGAGGTCTTTGGCGGACAGCTCGGTGGGCTCGAGCGGCCAGTCGATTTCCTTGTAGGAGCAGAACGCGCCGCCGGGGGAGTAGCGCTGGTTGACCAGGTAGATGTAGGTGGTGTCGTCCTCGAGCGCCTGGAAGCCGTTGGCCACGCCGCGCGGGACGAACACGGCGGTGTCCGGGCCAATCTCGCAGGTGAACTTCTCGCCGTACGTGGCGGAGCCTTCGCGCATGTCCACCCACGCGCCGAACACGCGGCCGGTGGCCACGGAGACCCACTTGTCCCACGGCTCGGCGTGCATGCCGCGGGTCGAACCGCGGCGGGCGTTGAAGCTGACGTTGTGCTGCTTCGGGGTGAGTTTTTGGCCGGACCAGTTCTCTTTGAACCAGCCGCGGTTGTCCTCGTGGACGGTGAGCCGGTGAACCTCGAGGCCGTCGATGGTGGTCATTTCACTGTCCCCTTTCCGCGTATCCGCGTTCGATGCCTGCCTTGTCGTCTTCCCACCACCAGCGGTTGTCGGTGTACCAGGCGATGGTTTGCTCCAGCCCGCTGCGCAGGTCCGTGTGCTGCGGTTGCCAGCCGAGCTCGCGGCGCAGCTTGGAGGCGTCCATGGTGTAGCGCTGGTCGTGGCCGGGGCGGTCGGCGACGTGGACGTATTCGCCGCCCATGAGCTCGCAGATGGTCTCTATGACCTGTTTATTCGTGACGTGGGCGTCGCCGGGGCTGCTCGCGCCGATGTTGTAGGTTTCGCCGATGCGCCCGCGCTCCAAGATGGCGAGCACGGCGTCGTTGTGGTCGTCCACGTGGATCCAGTCGCGCACCTGCGCGCCGGTGCCGTAGAGCTTCGCGGGCTGGCCGGTGAGGATGTTGGTGATCTGGCGCGGGATGAACTTCTCCACGTGCTGGTAGGGCCCGTAGTTGTTGGAGCAGTTCGAGATCGTCGCGCGCACCCCGAACGAGCGCACCCAGGCGCGCACGAGGTGGTCGGAGCCGGCCTTCGTCGCCGAGTAGGGCGAGGAGGGGTTGTACGGCGTGGTCTCGGTGAACGCGTCGGTGCCGCCGAGCTCTAGGTCGCCGAAGACTTCGTCGGTGGAGATGTGGTGCAGGCGTTTGCCGAACTTTCGCACCGCCTCCAGCAGCGCGAACGTGCCGTTGACGTTGCTGTGCACGAACGCGGACGGGTCCCTCAGCGAGTTGTCGTTGTGTGATTCGGCGGCGAAGTGGATGACGGCATCGGCGGCGGACACGAGCTCGCTGATAAGCGATTGCTCGCAGATGTCCCCGCGTACGAGTTCAATGTCCTCGGGCAGGTTCGCGCGGTTGCCGGCGTAGGTCAGCTTGTCCACGACCACGACGCGGTAGCGCTCGGACGCCATGCGCGCGAAATTCGACCCGATGAAACCGGCGCCGCCGGTGACCAGCAAAGACTCCATATCCGGCTACCTTACAAGGCCCACCAGGTGCACGAGTGCACCGACGATCGGCCCGGCGAACAGCGCCACCACAACTGTTGTGGCAACACCCCAGGGCGCGAGGAACAACACAGCGAACGCGGTGGCGGTGGCGGCGAGCCAGCCGGCGACATAGAACGCGTGACGCTCCAAGGCGAGCACGGCCACGCCGGTGATCATGAGCATGCCCATGAAGGCGGAGGCGAAGGTGAGCAGGCCGAGCGTGAGCCCGTCGACAAACAGCTCCGGTTTGTACGCCACCCGCAAAATCCACGGGCCGATCAGCCAGGCGGCCGCGAAGCCGATAAGGCCGACGCCCATGATCGCGCCGACCGGGGCAGCGAGTGCCTTGTAGACGCTGTCGCGGCGCTCCACGAAGCGCACCACCAGCGCCGATTGGAAACGCTGCAGCGGCACCAGCACCGGCGCGCGGGTGAGCATGACGGCGTTGTTGATCGCGGCGACGGCAGCGCCAGCAGTTGCTGCGGGGAAGGCGGCGGAGGCGGCGGTGGGAAAGCCCGTGATCAGCGCGGCCGACGCCCCGGAGGCCACCATGGCGGAGCCGACGCGGCGCACAAACGCCCCGCGGTCCACGTCCAGCTGCACGCGCACCGGCGCCAGCGCCAGGATGACCGCCCAGCTCAGCGCGCCGATGACGGTGATAGCCAGAAACTCCACCAGCCCGCCGCCGAGCGCCCACACCACCACCGCAAGCACGAGGCGCACGCCGGAGTCAAGGGCGACCAGCGCGGCGTAGCGGTTCCACAGTCCGGAGCCGCTCAAGATGCCGGAGAGCACCGCCTGGAAGGCGTAGCTGAGCAGGCCGAACGCCAACAACCCCGTGGCGGCGCCCGGGTGGGTGGGCACGATGCGGCCCATGGCGAAAAACCCCACCAGCAGCACCACTGCCGCTAGTGCCGCGCCGATCGCCGCGCCGAGCTTCCACGGGTTGGCGCTGCCACGCACCTGCGTCTCGCGCGAGGCTGCCACGGCGCGGGTGGTTTCCTGCGTGATGCCGTCGATGAGCCCGGTGCAGGCGAAAAACAGGCCCCAGTAGGCCAAGAAGGAGTTGTAGCCGTGCTCGGCGTCCAGGGCCCAGCTGGCAATCCACATGACCACAAAGCCGCTGGCCGCGGCGAAGATGGTGGCCAGGGAGAGATTTTTCACGGGCACTCCGGAAGCTCGGGGTGGTTAATCCACGCGTCCAGGATCGGGGAGATGTCTACGCCCTGGCGCTTAAACGCGTTGACCAGGTCGAAGGTCTCCACAATGCCGTGGGCGTTGGTGGCCACGTAATCGCGCACCGCGTTGAAGAACACGGCGTCGCCGAAGGCGCGGCGCAGCGCGTGGAGGGCGATCGCGCCGCGTTTGTACACGCGGTCGTCGAACATGTCGCGCGGGCCCGGGTCAGCCAGGGTAAACCGCATGGGCGTGATTTTGGCGTAATGGGTGCGCACGGAGGCGTCGATAGGCATTTGCCCCGTAAAGTCCGCCCACAGCCACTCGGCGTAGCAGGCGAAACCCTCGTTGAGCCAGATGTCCTCCCACTGCGCGATGCCCAGCGAGTTGCCGAACCACTGGTGCGCCAGCTCGTGCGCGATGAGGCGCTCGTTGCCCTGCAGGTGGTTTACGCCGAAGATGGACAGCCCCTGGGCCTCGAGCGGGATCTCCAGCTCATCTTCATGCACGACCACCTGGTAGTTCTCAAACGGGTAGTGGCCGAAGACGGTTTCGAAGTAGTCCAGCATGGCCTGCTGCTTGTCCAAGTCGCCCACCTGGGTCGCCGCCGGCAGCCACGCCACCGTGTTGCGGCCCAGCGCCACGCGGTGGAACTGGCCCACCTGCACCGTGGCCAGGTAGGTGGCCATCGGGCGGGCGGTGGTGTTGGTCACCGCCACATACCCGCGGTCCGCGCGCACGTTGAAGGTGTAGGTGGCCTTCTCGTCCGGGGTGTCGTCGCAGGGGAACCAGGACGGCGCGCCGTCGGGCTGGTTGGCGGTCAGCGCGCCGTTTTCCAGTTCCTCCCAGCCCAGCAGGCCCCACGCGGTGCGGCGGGGGCGCGGCGAGCCGGCGTAGCGGATGGTCAGCTGCATCTCCGTGTCCACCGGGATGAACTGGTCGAAGGTGATGCGCAGCTTGCCGCCGTGGTGGCGATAGCGCTTGATGCCGAAGCCGTTGGACACCTCCACGCGGCGCACCGACAGGCCCTGGGTGAGGTCGAGGGTGAGGTGGTTCAGCTCCCGCCAGGTGCTCAGCGTCAAGGTCGCAGTTGCTTCGAGACGGTTCGGGGCAACCTTGTAGTCAAAATCCAGGTCGTAGTGCGTGACGTGGAACCCCAGGTTGAACTCCACGCCGGTGTAGCGGTCGCGGGTGCCGGGGATGGGTGTGGAGCGAAGCCTCAGGTTTCTCATCGCCGGGAAGTCTACGCCAGGGGTCTGCCGATCTTGCCGTCGATCCACTGGTAGATCAACGCCTCCACCCGCGACACCTGTGCATTATCGGCGGCACCTGCGTGACCGCCTGCGGTGTTTTCGAAGTAGTCCACCGGCTGGCCAGCCCGCCACAACGCGAGCGCGAAGGTGCGGGCGTGGGCGGGGTGGACGCGGTCGTCGCGCGTGGAGGTGGTCACCAGCGCCGGCGGGTAGGCCACCTCCTCGCGCGGGCGGACGTTGTGCAGCGGCGACCAGGTTTCGATCGCGGCGCGCTCTTCGGGGTTGTCCGGGTCGCCGTACTCCGCCATCCAGGACGCGCCGGCGGACAGGGTGTGGTAGCGCAGCATGTCCGTCAGCGGCACCTGGATCACCGCCGCGCCGAAGCACTCCGGGTACTGCACCAGCGCGCCGGAGGTGAGCAGCCCGCCGTTCGAGCCGCCACGGATGGCAATCTGCGCAGCCGTGGCGTAGCCGCGGGCGACGACGTCCTCGAGCACCGCCTTGTGGTCCTCCCACACCTTGTGGCGGTTGGTCTTGACCACCTGCGAGTGCCACTCAGGGCCGAATTCGCCGCCGCCGCGCAGGTTGGGCTGGACGTAGAAGTTGCCCTGCTCCAGCCACGCGATGCCGCGCACGTTGGAAAACGCGGGTGTAAGCGAGACCTCGAAGCCGCCGTAGCCTCCCACCAGCGTGGGACGGGGACCACCGGAGAAGTTGCCGGTGATGAAGTACGGCAGGCGCGTGCCGTCGGCGGAGGTCACCCAGTGCTGGCGGGTTTCAAGACCGCTCGTGTCGAAGTGGGCAGGGGCGCGTTTGGCTTCGGTGAGTGCACCGGAGGCGTCGCCACGCAACAGCGTTGTCGGCGTGGTGAAGGAGGAGGCGGCGACCCAGAACTCGTCGCCGGCGAGCGGGCTTGCGGCCACCACGTGGGCGCTCGCGGCTGCGGGCAGCGTGAGCTCGGTGCGCTCCCAGGTGCCCAACGCGACGCGGGAGATGCTGGTGGCCACGTCCACAAGGCAGGTGATAAGCAGCGCGTTTTCGGTGAACGTGATCGCTTCGACGGTCGCGTCCTGCTCGAGGACGGTGAAATCGCGGTCGCCTTTGTGGAACGCGTCGAGGTCGATGACGCCGAGGGCACCTGCGGGCACGCCCGCGAACTCGGTGCGCGGCTGGATGAACAGCCACTTCCGGTGGGGGATGGCGTCGCAATCGTCCGGCACGTCCACAAACTCGCCGTCTACCCACGTGCGCGAGGTGTAAAAATCGAGCGCACGCGTGACGACGGTCCTCCGGTCCACCACGTCATAGCCCGCCCCGACGGCAACGTCGTCGGGCTCGCCGCTGAAGATGACGGTTGTGTCGCCGCCGCGGGTCCAGCGCGCCACCTGCATGGGGTAGCCGGAGTTGGTGACCGTGCCCGGGCCTTCGTCGGTGCCCACCAGGATGGTGTCGCGGTCCACCCAGCTGACATCCGTTTTCGCCTCGTCGATGCTGAAGCCGCCGTCGGCCGGATCCACGAAGGTGCGGGTTTCAAGGTCGAACTCGCGCACCATCACCGCGTCCGCGCCGCCTCGCGACAGGCGGATCAGCGCCCGGTCCCAGCTCAACGGCAACACGGTTGCGCCCTTGTACACCCAGTCCTCGTCCTCTTCGGCGGCCAGCGCATCGACGTCGAGGAGGACCTCCCATTCGGTTGCTCCCTCGCCGAGGGACGAGGCGAGGAACGAGGCGAGGGACGTGCGGCGCCAGATTCCGCGCTCGTGTTCGGCGTCGCGCCAGAAGTTGTACAGGTACTCGCCGCGCCGGGTGACAAACGGGATCCGGTCGTCCGAATCCAAAGCGGTGCGGATCCGCTTACGCAGCGCGGACGAATCGAGCCGCGCTTCTGTCGCGTCGGACCACTCCCGGGCCCATTTCAGGGCGGGGGCGGCCGTGAGGTCGTCGAGAAGCTTGGGCTCGATATCGCGCACGCTAAACCCCCAGACCAGGCTTGATCGTGGTGTGCCAGGCGCGGTCCATGTCCTCGGTCCAGTACGGCCAGGAGTGGGTGCCCACGTTGCGCAGCTCGAAGTGCGCCGGGATGCCCAGCCCGTCCAGCTTGGCCTTTAGGTCGTGGGTGCATTTGTTCACCGCGGCCTCGATCACGCCGCCTTCGACCTGCAGCACACCCGCGCCGAGCTGCGCCGCCGGCATCGGCGCACCCTTACCCAGCAGGTAGCTGACCTGGTCCGGGTGGCCCGCCAGGCCCGTGCCGGATGAGACGTACAGACGGGTGCCGCGCAGCTTCTCCGCGCCCAAAAGCGCGTCGTTGTAGCGGTTGTACGGCCCGTTCATCGGCCCCCACATCATCTCCGGGGTGACCGTTCGGAAATTCGGGTTGCCCGCGCGGTTGACGGTCACGCGCGCGAAATTGTAGCCGTGCGGCGAAGACGTGGACGCGCAGCCGGAAAACGCCGCCACGGCCTGGTACATCCCCGGGTTATGCTGCGCGAACAGCAGGGCGGAGGTGGCGGACATAGACACGCCGGTCACGGCGCGGCGGCCGTTGGCGCCCACCACGCGCTCGATCGGGCCGGGAAGCTCCTTGGTCAAAAACGTCTCCCACTTCTGCGGGCCGTTGATGTAGTCGGAGGCGACGTCGTTTTTCACCCAGTCCGTGTAGTAGGAAAACGCGCCGGCCTGCGGCACCACCACGTTGACGCCCTTGCCGGCGAAGTAGTCCTTCACCGGGTAGAGCTTCAGCCAGTCCTGGTTCTGCTCCGCGCCGCCGGCACCGTTGAGCAGGTACAGCGTCGGTGCGTTGCGCACGCGGTTGCCGGCGGCGTCGGTGGCCGGCACCACTGCGACCGGGATGTCGCGGCGCATGGAGGGGGAGTACACGTTGTAGGACAGCACCGTCTTGTGGTCCACCTGGTTGGCCCACTCCTGCGGCTGGCCGGTGCGGGTGATCCGCGGCGGGTTCGATCGTGCGTCCCACGCCTTCACAACGCCTTCCTGGCCGGCTGGCTGCTGGGCGGAGGTCGCCGGTGCGCTGGTGCCGGCGAGGGAGACTGCCGTGAGGGCGGCAAGCGCCGCCGCCTTGATCTTCTTCATGTGTGTATCCAGTCCTGGGGGAGGGGGTTAAACTGACAGGCAATTATTGCGCCATTCTATGGGACATTCGTTACTGTAGTGGCCAGCGTTACGCGTGTGGCGTGTTGCGCCGCCCGCCCGGAAACCCCGAAAGGACCCCCAAAAATGAACCCCATCGAAACTGTCCAGGTGCAGATCAACCAGATTCTCGGCGAGCTCGTGCACGCAGGCTCCTCCATGTCCTCCACCATCGCCTACGGCATGGGCATGTTTTAGCGCGCTGCGCAGCAAAAAGGTGCCTCCCCGGACTGTTGTCGGGGAGGCACCTTTGGTTCGTCGAAAAGCAGGTGCCTACTGCTCCAGGCCGAGCGCCTTCTTGAACACCTTGTCAAAGGAAAGCTGCACGTCTTCGCGCCAGGACGCCCAGCTGTGGGTGCCCACATTGCGCAGCTCAGCGTGGGTGACCTCCACGTCGTTGGCGCGCATCTTCACCATCAGATCGTGGGTGCAGGCGTTCATCGCAGCCTCGATCACGCCGCCTTCAACCTGCAGGGTCATCGCGTTGGACAGCGCGCGGGCCGAAGCCGAGTCCGGGTCCACGCCGTACTCATTGATCAAGCGGTCCTTCAGGTAACCCGGCGTATCGCTCGCGCCCGCCAGGCCGGTGCCGGTGGACAGGTATACCGCGGTGCCCTTCAGATCCGCAGCGTTGACCAGCGCGTCGTAGTGGCGGTTGTAGTCCGAGCCGCGCTCTCCGAAGATGTACTCCGGCGTCATCACATTCGGCGCGCCGCGGCTGACGGTCAGGTCCAGGAATGCCCACGGGATCGGCCGGGACGTCGCCGCGCAGCCGGAGAAGGAGCCGACCGCGTCGTAGAAGCCCGGGTTGTGCTCCGCCAACAGCAGCACGGAGGTCGCGGCCATGGACAGGCCAGCCGCCGCGCGGTGCTCCTCGTCGGCGTTCATGTACGGCTCAACCGCCTGCGGCAGCTCGTCAGCCAGGAAGGTCGACCACATCTGCTTGCCGTGGAAGAACGGGTTCGTGTCCGTGTCCACCGGCGGCTCGGCGGCCCAGTCCACGTAGTAGGAGAACGCGCCTTCCATCGGGATGACAACGTTCGCGCCGGAATCCTTATAGGTCTTTTCCAGCTCGTCGTAGGCCTGCGCGACCCAGTCGGTGTCCTGCTCGGATCCGCCGGCGCCGTTGAGCAGGTAGACCGTCGGGGCGTTCTCCTTGCGGTCGCCGTTTTCGTCGGTGGCGTAGAAGATCGCCACCGGGATGTCGCGCTCCATGGACTCGGACTTCACGGAGATTGCCTCGTTGTCCCAGGTGTCGCGGTGGCGATCGAGGATGCGCACCCACGCCTGGTCCTTGCCCTGGTACGTCTTCGGCGCCTCGTCGAGCGGGCGGACGTTCGGGTGCTCGTCCGTCGGCTCCGGGTCCTCGGTGGTCTCCACGACCGTTACGGTCGGGCTCGTGCTTGTCGGCGTCGCATCTGTCGCCGCCGTCGTCGGCGCTGTTGTGGCCGTCGTGGAAGGTGTCGCCGTCGTGGATTTCGGCACAACCTTCGGCTTCTCCGACGTGGTGGTGGTCGAGCTCGCGGTGGTGCTTGTTGTTGGGGTGGGAAGCGAGGTCTGCACCGTCGTCGCCGCCGGGGATAGGGTGGTGACCGGCTTGTCGGCGCCGCCCTCCGCGAAGTGCTGGACGGCGGGCGCGGAGCCTGCGGCGATAAGGGCGGCGGCGCCCAGGGCTACCGCCGTGCGAGTGAACTTCACAGTGAACCGCTCACTTTCATTCAAGGAAGAAACAAGATGCTCCGCAACATTTTGCCAGACGGACACGTACGATATGCAGCGTGAGTAAAGAACATTTTGACGTTGTTGTCCTCGGCGCTGGCCCCGGTGGCTACGTCGCCGCCATCCGCGCAGCTCAGCTGGGTAAAAAAGTAGCTGTTATTGAGAAGCAGTACTGGGGCGGTGTCTGCCTCAACGTGGGCTGCATCCCCTCCAAGGCCCTGATTAAGAACGCTGAAGTGGCTGAGATCTTCAACCACGAAGCAAAGACGTTCGGCATCAAGGGCGACGTGGAGTTCGACTACACGGATGCCCACAAGCGCTCCCGCAAGGTCTCCCAGAAGATCGTCGGCGGCGTGCACTACCTGATGAAGAAGAACAAGATCCAGGAGATCAATGGTCTGGGCACCTTCAAGGACGCCAAGACCATCGAGATCACCGACGGCGACGACAAGGGTATGACCGTCACCTTCGACGACTGCATCATCGCCACCGGCGCTGTGGTGCGCACCCTGCCGGGCATCGAGCTGTCCGACAACGTGGTCTCCTACGAGGAGCAGATCCTCAACCCGGAGGCCCCGGAGAAGATGGTCATCGTCGGCGCTGGCGCGATCGGCATGGAGTTCGCCTACGTGCTGTCCAACTACGGCGTGGACGTCACGGTCATCGAGTACCAGGACCGTGTCCTGCCCAACGAGGACAAGGACGTGTCCAAGGAGATCGCCAAGGCCTACAAGAAGCTCGGCGTGAAGCTGCTCACCGGCCACGCCACCACCGAGGTGCGCGACAACGGCGATTCCGTCGAGGTGGACGTGAAGAAGAACGGCTCCGACAAGGTGGAGACGCTCACCGCGGACCGTGTGATGATCTCCGTCGGCTTCGCCCCGCGCACCGAGGGCTACGGCCTGGAGAACACGGGCGTCGAGCTCACGGACCGCGGCGCCATCGCTATCGACGAGCGCATGCGCACCAACGTCGATGGCATCTACGCCATCGGCGACGTGACCGCGAAGCTGCAGCTCGCCCACGTGGCTGAGGCTCAGGGCATCATCGCCGCCGAGACCATCGCGGACGCGGAGACCCTCGAGATCGAGGATTACATGATGACCCCGCGCGCCACCTTCTGTAACCCGCAGGTCGCTTCCATGGGTTACACCGAGGAGCAGGCGAAGGAGAAGTGGCCGGACCGCGACATCAAGGTCGCCACCTTCCCGTTCTCCGCAAACGGCAAGGCAGTCGGCCTGAACGAGACCGCCGGCTTTGGCAAGCTCGTCGCGGACGCCGAGTTCGGCGAGATCCTCGGTGCGCACCTGGTTGGCGCCAACGTTTCCGAGCTCCTGCCGGAGGTCGTGCTGGCGCAGCGCTTCGACCTCACCGCTGGCGAGATCGCGCGCTCCATCCACATCCACCCGACTCTGTCTGAGGTGCTCAAGGAGATCGCGCACGGCGTCGAAGGCCACATGATCAACCTCTAAAAGCACTCCGCTTTACGACGCACCAAAGGCGGGCCCCGCTTTCCGGCAGGGCCCGCCTTTTTGCGTGCCGATGGTGGAAGCAGCGGTCATAGGTGCTGCGGTACCTGCGGGGCGGGGGCAGGGGCGAATGTAAAGGACGATATCGGCATTTAGGTCTGACGCGGTGGCAAAAGCCCTGGTCGCGGTCGGACCGGGACGGCAAATGCCGATATCGCCTTTTGCACAGAGAGGTTTCAAAAGACCTGAGCTGTGGACAACGATGGCGGCGAGCTATCCACAGATGAGCGAGAGCTCTTCGATTTTGCGTGAACCTCTGTCAGGATCGCGGCATGGGATCGTCTGGCAGTGTTCCGACACTGCTAGACGATCAGTTCCGGGCCGGAGTGGGACCCGCCCGGACGGTGAAAATGGGGTGGCTGGGCTGTTTCAGCGGCAGATCTGCTAGTTCTCTGCCCCGCCTTCCTCCGGGCAACTAGCAGATCAGGCTCGTAGCGAAAGTCGTTGCCGATATCAACTGCGAAAACGAAAAATTGGACAGTTGATCTGCTAGTTCGCGATTTTGGAGAACTAGCAGATCGGGAGAGCGGGCGAGGCTGGTGTGGGGGCAGGCGGGCATGGGAAAGGCGGCCGGCCGGGCGCTGGGTCCGGCGGGCCGCCTTTGGTGACGTCGAAAAGCTAGGGCTTATGCGCCTGCGGCTGCTTCTGCGAGGGAGTCGAGGGACTTGGCCAGGAAGTCGTCGTCGAACTTCTCGGTCATGGCGAGGAGGTTCTCCTCCAGCTCATCGCGCTGGTAGGTGAGGGTGACGTTGGTGTTGTCCGCGTCGATCGGCTCGAGCTCGTAGAGCCACTTCGCGCCGACCTTCACCTCGGCGGTGGTGTTTTCCACGTTCTTCCAGCCGATGATGCGGTCGTCCTGGATGGCGAAGACCTCGTTGACGGTCTGGTAGTCGCCGTCCTCCTTGGTCATATTCATGGTGAAAGTGTCGCCGACGTTCTTCAGGCGCTCGCCCTGGTCCGCGGAGACGACCATGCCGGAGTTGTCGGTCTCGGCGTGGCGCTCGGGGTTGGAAAGGATGTCGAAGATCTCGGCTGCGGGAGCGTCGATCTGGCGGGTTGCTTTGTTTTCAGTGTTCTTGTCGATAGCCATGGCAGCCAGGGTACCGATTTTCGGCGAACGGAGTTGGCGCCGAAGTAAGGTCCAGCTAACCAACCAAAGATTGACACTGAACGGGGTGAAGAATGTGGGATTCGAGGCGGATCACTTCGGCGGTGGCGAAGGTCACAATCGGTGTGGCGTGCTGGATGAATGGCTCAAGTGGGGGTTGAGGTTAGGGGGATGTGGGGTGAACCTGGCAATCCAGTGTGTGTGAGCGGGGGCTATCTCCTAGAGTATTAGCGACACTGGAGGTGCCATGACTGTACAAAACGCAGACCGTGAAGCCATTCGTCACGGAAAAATTACTGAGAAGCCGCTGCGCGAGCGGCCGTCCTACCCCACGTGGGCCATCAAGCTGACCATGGCCATCACCGGCCTTATCTTCGGCCTGTTCGTCCTTGGCCACATGGTGGGCAACCTGAAGATCTTTATGCCGCTGAACGCCGACGGCTCCGCGCCGATCGACGACTACGGCGAGTTCCTGCGCACGATCGGCGAGCCGCTGTTCCCGCGCGAGGGCTTCCTGTGGATTCTCCGCATCGCCCTGCTGGCCTGCCTGGTGCTGCACGTGTGGGGCGCATTCGCCCTGCGCGCCCGCTCCAGCGCATCCCGCGGCCGCTTCAAGCGCACGAACCTGATGGGTGGATGGCAGTCCACCGCCACCAAGTCGATGATCTGGACCGGCATTATCTTGCTGCTGTTCATCATCTTCCACCTGCTGGACCTGACTCTCGGCCAGGCTGTCGCCTCCGACGAGTTCGTCCACGGTGCGGTGCGCAACAACCTGCTCGCCACCTTTGCCCCGGGTCGCTGGTGGGTCACGCTGGTGTACGTGGTTGCCAACCTGGCGCTGCTGCTGCACCTGACGCACGGTATCTACCTTGCGGTGTCCGACCTCGGTTGGCTGGGTAAGCGCGGCGAAGGCCTGATGGTCATCCTCGCGTACATCCTCCCGTTCATCGTTGTCGCTGGCAACGTTGTCATGCCGCTCGCTATCGCGTTCGGCTGGGTCCCGGATTTTTCCAGGTAACGGCTTTTTAGGAGAACAACTATGACTACCTCTATTTCCGGTCTTTCCGGGGCCCAGGGTTCCAACGGCGGGGAGCAGACCTCCGCTCAGTCCAAGGGCCAGCAGAGCACCGGCGGCTTCCGCCAGCCCGAGTCCGCCGCTGCAGGCGTAACCCCGGGTAACGTCCTCGAGTCCAACGAGCCGAACCGCGACGAGGTTCGGATGAAGGACATGTGGCAGTACCAGAAGGACCACATGAACCTGGTCTCGCCGCTGAACCGCCGCAAGTTCACCGTGCTGGTGGTCGGCACCGGCCTGTCCGGCGGCGCTGCGGCTGCCGCACTCGGCGAGCTGGGCTACAACGTCAAGGCCTTCACCTACCACGACGCTCCGCGCCGTGCGCACTCCATTGCGGCCCAGGGCGGCGTGAACTCCGCCCGCGGCAAGAAGGTGGACAACGACGGCGCCTACCGCCACACCAAGGACACCGTCAAGGGCGGCGACTACCGCTGCCGCGAGTCCGACTGCTGGCGCCTGGCCGTTGAGTCTGTCCGCGTGATCGACCACATGAACGCCATCGGTGCTCCCTTCGCCCGCGAGTACGGCGGCACCCTGGCCACCCGCTCCTTCGGCGGTGTGCAGGTCTCGCGCACCTACTACACCCGCGGCCAAACAGGCCAGCAGCTGCAGCTGTCCACCGCGTCGTCGCTGCAGCGTCAGATCCACCTGGGCAACGTGGAGATCTTCACTCACCACGACCTGATGGATCTGATCATCACCGAGAAGGACGGCAAGAAGCACTGCGAGGGCATTGTCACCCGCAACCTGATCAACGGTGAGATCGCGCCGTTTACGGGACACGCTGTCATCCTCGCTACCGGCGGTTACGGCAACGTGTACCACAAGACCACGCTGGCCAAGAACTCCAACTCTTCCGCCATGATGCGCGCTTACGAGCGTGGCGCGTACCTCGCGTCCCCGTGCTTCGTGCAGTTCCACCCGACCGGCCTGCCGGTCAACGCGAAGTGGCAGGCGAAGACGACGCTGATGTCCGAGTCGCTGCGTAACGACGGCCGCATCTGGACCCCGAAGGAAAAGGGCGACGACCGCGACCCGAACACCATCCCGGAGGAGGAGCGCGACTACTTCCTGGAGCGCCGCTACCCGGCCTTCGGCAACCTCGTGCCCCGCGACGTGGCTTCGCGCGCCATCTCCCAGCAGCTCAACGCCGGCTACGGCGTGGGCCCGCTGCACAACTCCGCGTACCTGGACTTCAAGGATGCGATTGAGCGCCTCGGTGAGGACACCATCCGCGAGCGCTACTCCAACCTGTTCGAGATGTACGAGGACTCCACCGGCGAGGACCCGTACAAGGCTCCGATGCGTATCGCCCCGACCGTCCACTTCACCATGGGCGGCCTGTGGACGGACTTCAACGAGATGACCTCCATCGACGGCCTGTTCGCCGCCGGTGAGTGCTCCTGGACCTACCACGGCGCGAACCGCCTGGGCGCAAACTCGCTGCTGTCCGCTTCTGTGGACGGCTGGTTCACCCTGCCGTTCACGGTGCCGAACTACCTGGCCGACCACCTCGGCGAGGAGAAGCTTCCGGAGGATTCCCGCGAGGCCCAGGACGTGGTGGCTGACGTCACCGAGCGCATCGAGCGCATCATGTCCATCCGCGGTCCGGAGCCGCACGGCCCGGAGCACTTCCACGAGCAGCTCGGCGACATCCTCTACGAGCACTGCGGCGTGTCCCGCACCGTGGAGGGCCTGGAGGAGGGCATCAAGAAGATCCGCGCCCTGCGCGAGGACTTCTGGACCAACATCTCCATCCCGGGCTCCCCGAACGACATGAACCAGACGCTGGAAGCTGCGCTGCGCCTCGTCGACTACATCAACCTCGGCGAGCTCATGTGCATCGACGCTCTGGACCGCGACGAGTCCTGCGGTGCGCACTACCGTATGGACCACCTCACCGATGACGGCGAGGCAGAGCGTGACGACGACAACTGGTGCTTCGTGTCGGCCTGGGAGCCGGCCGGTGAAGGCCAGTTCATCCGCCACGCAGAACCCCTGCACTTTGATTCGATCCCGCTGATGGCAAGGAACTACAAGTAATGAAACTGACACTTGAAATCTGGCGCCAGGCTGGTCCTGACACCGAGGGCAGCTTCGAGACCGTACAGGTCGATGACGCTGTGGAGCAGATGTCCATCCTGGAGCTGCTCGACCACGTGAACGAGACCTACGTCGAGCAGGGCAAGGAGCCGTTCGTCTTCGCCTCCGACTGCCGCGAGGGCATTTGCGGCACCTGTGGCCTGCTGGTCAACGGCCGCCCGCACGGCGCAGGCCAGAACACCACTGCGTGCCTGCAGCGTCTGTTCAACTACAAGGATGGCGACACCCTGAAGATCGAGCCGTTCCGCTCCGGCGCGTTCCCGGTGATCAAGGACCTCGCTGTGGACCGCTCCGCGCTGGACCGCGTGATGGAGCAGGGTGGCTACGTCTCCGTCAACGCCGGCACCGCACCGGACGCTGACACGCTGCTGGTTAACCACCACGACGCTGAAACCGCGCTCGACTACGCTGCTTGCATCGGCTGTGGTGCATGCGTGGCTGCGTGCCCGAACGGTGCCGCGCACCTGTTCACCGGCGCGAAGCTGAAGCACCTGAAGCTTTTGCCACTGGGTAAGCAGGAGCGTTCCCGCCGCGCCCGCAAGATGGTTGACGAGCTGGAGACCAACTTCGGCCACTGCTCGCTGTACGGCGAGTGCGCTGATGTGTGCCCGGCTGGCATCCCGCTGGATGCAGTTGGCGCGATCAACGCCGAACGCGCCCGCGCTGCCTTCAAGGGCGGCGACGACTAGAGGCGACAACTAGGGCCAACAACGAAGCCTGTCGTATACTCGTACTATCGCAGCAGCTCACGCTGAAGCCACACCGAAGCTGAAGAAGGAAGCAAGAACAATGGGTTCCACCGCAGTTGCAGATATCCGCAACGAGTCCTACCCGGAGTACGCTGGCCGCATCGATGACACGTACATCGAGGGCTACGATCCGGTGTCCCTGGGTGCTCCGCACTCCTCCCTGTCCCGGATCCCGACCTGGGTTGCAATGGGCCTGATCCTGTCCACCCTCTTCGGCATCGGTCTGGCCGTGTGGGGCGCCGGCGCGATGGTGTACGGCTTCGGCTCCCAGACGCACGGTCTGGCGGAGCGCCTGCTCATCCTCGGCGTTATTGAGGCAGTGGTCACCGCTGTCCTCGGCGCCATCCTGATTGTCGTGGGCCGAAAGGACTACAAGGCCTACCGCAAGCGCACCGGCCGCGTGAACTAACCGCGCAGCGCCGCGCGCACCGAAAATGCCCTCTCCACCTGCGGAGGGGGCATTTTTCGTGCCCGTGTCGGCACGCCTGCTTTAATCATGGGCATGAGCGAGCAGCTTTCCATGATGCCCACCCCCACGAATGAGGAGGAGCGCCGCCGCGTGCTGCGCAAGCACAAGATCGCGGTGACCAGTCTTCTGGGCCTGATGGCGGTGGTGTTTTTGTTCTGCTCGTGGGCGCAGTCCCAGGGCAATGACGCCGCCTGGATCGGCTACGTCCGCGCCGCCGCGGAGGCGGGCATGGTCGGCGGTCTGGCGGACTGGTTCGCCGTCACCGCGCTGTTTAAGTACCCGATGGGCATTCCCATCCCGCACACCGCAATCATCCCTAACAAAAAGGACCAGGTTGCCGGTGTGCTCAGTGATTTCGTGTCCGAGAACTTCCTCAACGCCCGCACCATCACGGACAAAGTGATGGGCGCCGGCATCCCGGAGCGTGTCGGGCGCTGGCTTGCCAAGCCGGAGAACGCGGAGCGGGTCAGCGCGGAGGCCGGCAAGTTCACCGTCCGCATGATGGAGGGCATTGACCCGGCTGAGGCGGAGGCGTTCATTAACGCTCAGCTCATTGACCGCCTGGCCGAGCCGATCTGGGGCCCGCCGCTGGGCCGCACCCTGGAGGGGCTGATCGCGGACGGCAAGGTGGATCCGGTGGTCGACGACATTGTCGCCTGGGGGCGCCGCAAGGTCGACACCATGGAGGCCGCCGTGGTCACCATGATCGACGAGCGGATGCCGCGCTGGGCTCCGCGATTTGCAAAGGAGCTGGTGGGCCAGCGCGTCTACGACGAGATGGTCGCGTTCATGGAGGACGTGGACACCAACCCGCACCACGAGGCGCGCCGTGCGATCCGCCGCCAGATCAACCAGTTCGCCCAGGGCCTCCAGTTCGACGGGGAGATGATTTCGCGGGTGGAGGCGCTCAAGGCCGACATCATGGGCTCCGGCGCGGTCACGTCCGCCGCGGGCAGCATCTGGGAGCAGGTCTCGGCGTCGATTGTTGCGCAGGCGTCGGATGGGGGAAGCGGGCTGCGTCGAAAAGCAGCTGCCGCGGCGCGCGAGTGGGGGCAGAAGCTTGTCGACGACCCTGCGGTCCGCGCCGACGCCGAACGAGCCCTGGAAAAGGCCACCCACTTCGCTGCGGACAACGGCGCCGACCAGATTGTGGGCATCATCGCGGAGACCATCGAACGGTGGGACGGCGAGGAAGCGGCGGAGAAAATCGAGCTCATGGTGGGCAAAGACCTGCAGTTCATCCGCCTCAATGGCACGATCGTCGGTGCACTGGCCGGGTTAGCTATTTACACTGGTTCGCAACTGATCTTCTACTAGCGAAGGAGCGAATGATGACCGAGAACAACAACCTCAACGACAACCTCAACAACGACACCGGCGAGGAGGTGCGCAACAACCTGCGCGAGGCTGGTGACGCGCTGCTGTCCGCCGGCTCCGCTATCGGTGCGGCGCTGAGCAAGGCCACCGGCGAGCTGTCGGACCGTTTCAAGTCCGCCACCGAGGACGCGCGCCAGAACCTGAGCAACGCGAACACCGAGCGCGAGGTGCGCGGCGCCGCTACCAACTTCACGGATGAGGCCGAAAAGCTCTTCAACAGCCTGCGCGAGCGGGACCTGCAGTTCACCGACGATGTGAAGGCGAAGCTGCGCAGCACTATCGACGAAGCACGCGCCGCGTTCAACGAGCGCCTCGACGGCACCCAGACCGAGGGCATTGAGGGCACCGTGGACGACCTGCGCGCCCGCTTCGAGGGCCTGGTGCAGCGCATCCAGGACCAGTTCGCCGGCGAGAAAACCGACGGCGATATCATCGACGGCGAAGTTGTGGACAACACCAAGACCGACACCACCACCGTCAACGTCGAGGACCTGAAGAAGTAAACGCCATGGAAACCGCCGCAGTCAGTCAAATTCACCAGATTATGATGCTGCCGTCCCGCGTGGGGATGGTGCTGATGCTGGTGGTGGGCGTAGCCGGCATCGTCGGCGCTGTCATGGCGGCCACCACCCGCGCAGACGCCTTCGAGGCGGCGAACCGCCAGTCCAAGGGTGCCTGGGTGGGCATCCTGGCGCTGGCGGCGCTGGCGTGCCTGCTGCGCTTCCCCTTCATCGCGTGGTTCGGCGCGGTGGCAATTGGCATTTACTTTTTCGACGTGCGTCCGCAGATCCAGCGCATCCTCAACGGCGACTACGGCTGGTAGGCGGGCTCCGCCGGCTGCAGCTCAGGCTGCTGGGACTGCTGCAGCTCCTGCAGCTCCTTGAAGTTCACATCGTTGCCGGAAACCGTCACCCGGAGGCCACCGGGGATGACCGTGAAGTCTTCCACGCTCATCCCGCCGGTGGCCTCTTGCGCGACACCCTGGGACATGGCGGAGCTGATCGCGTCGGCGACGTCGTCCGGCAGGGCGAAGCCGAACAGTTCGGTGCTGCGCGCCTGGAACGTCAGCTGGCCGTCCTGCATCACCGGCTGCAGCTCAATCCCGGCGGCGCCCGAGGTAAACACGATGGAAAACGTGCCGGCCTCCTCGTTGGATACCACGTCGGACACGGTGATCACGTTGGCGAGGAAGTTGTCGCCGATCTGATCCTGGATCTGCTGGTTCAGCATGGCGCGCACGAAGTCGTTGGGCAGCTCCGTGGTCAGGCGCACGGACTCGGCCACCGGCTCGCCGTTGTTTAGACGGACGTTGTCCATGTCCACCACAGACGCCGGGTTGCCGGTGATCTGGTCGCCGTTGACCTTAAGGTCGGACTGCTGGTCCACCGTCATGTGCGGGAATTTCCCGCCGAGCAGCCCGATGGTCACGGGGCTGGCGCCGAAGGACACTGAGGTGCCTTCGGGGGACTGGGAGGTGACCTGGTGAGCAACGAACGCCCGGATGCCTGCCTCCGCCACGATGAACAGCAGCAGCACCGCCACGATGATCGACAGGGCAACTTTCCACGCAGTTTTCATGCGGCCAGTTTACGAAGCAGGAGCGACTGCCTGCCAATCCACAGTGACAAAGTTGTCCGCCAGGCGGCGTCGCTGCGGGTGCACCGGCCAGTCCCGAGCGAGGTCTTCGAGGGCGTGGCGCCACCGCACCCGGGGGCCGTGCGGGTCCCAGCCGCTGGAGCGTTCCCAGGCGGCGTCGGCGTCGGCAAGAAACTGGTGGATCGGCTCGCCCGGCACGTTGCGGTGGATCAGCGCCTTGGGCAGCCGCTCCGCCACCTCCGAGGGCTTCGAGGTGTGGAAGGGGCTCCAGGACAGGGTGAGGGTGCGGGGACCGGAGGCGTCGAGAAGCAGCCATGCGCAACGCCTCCCCAGCTCGTCGCAGGTGCCCTCGACGAAGAGGCCGCCGGGGGCAAGCCCCGCGCACACCGTGCGCCACACGTCAGGGACCTGGTCCACGTCGTATTGCCGCAGCACGTTGAAGGCGCGTACGAGGTGGGGGCGGTAGCCGGCGAGCTCGAAGCCGCCGAGTTCGAAGCGCACGCCGTCGCGCGGCGGCAGGACGCGCTCGGGGTTGATCTCTAGGCCCACGACCTCGATGTCGGGGCGGATCTGGCGCAGCCACCCGGCCCACTCCACGGTGGTGGTGTGGGATGCGCCATAGCCCACGTCCACCGCCAGCGGCTCGGCGGCGGAGCGCAATAGGGACTGGACCCGCGGGTTATAGCGGGTCCAGCGGTCTGACCTGCGTAAACGATTTACTCCGGTGGTGCCGCGGGTGATTACCCCGTAGGGCTTGCCGGCGGCACCCGGAGTGGCGCGCAGGTTGTGGTAGTGGGGAATTAGAGGTTCTCGCTAATCCACTGCTCGGTCAGCTTCGCCTCGTTTTCCACGATCTCCTCCAGCGCATCGGCCACCTTCGGCTCCAGCGCGGCGCCCATGAACGGGATGTTCACCTTCGCCTCGAGCTCGTAGTCCAGCTTGGTGTTATCGCCGTCGCGGGTCGCGGTGTACTCGGCGCCCAGGTCCACCGGGGTGCCCTTCACGTCGCCGGTCATGGTGTGCTTGGCGGTGTCGCCGTCCAGCTCGCCGACGGTAACCACGCGCTTGAGCTTCAGATCCTGGGAAACCATGGCCTGGGCCGCTTCCGGGAGGATGGACTTGGGCAGGATCTCAAAAAGGGTAGCGGTGTTGTCCGCGAACTCGTTGAGCTCGCCCGGCTCCGGGGAGAGCTTCTCGGCGATGAACTCCCAGTATTCGCGGGTGCTGTAGGCCTGCGCGACCTTCTCGATCGGCTGGTTGATGGTCACAGTGATCTCACTACGTGCAGTCATGGGTCACAGACTACCGTTGTCATCGTGACTGCCCCATCATTCGCCTCCCTGACCACGCTGCGCGTCGGCGGTACCCCGGCCGCGGCCCACGAGTGCACGACCGCCGAGGAGCTCGCCGAAACCGTGGCTAAGCTCGACCGCGACCAGTCCCCGCTGCTGGTTGTCGGCGGCGGCTCCAACCTGGTCGTCGCGGATGGTGATCTCGATCTCGCGGCGGTTCTCGTGCGCAACGAGGGCATCTCGCTTATCGACGACCACCGGTTGCGCATCCAAGCCGGCACGGAATGGGACGCAGTAGTCGCCTACGCGGTGGAGCATGGGCTGGGCGGTATTGAGGCCCTGTCCGGCATCCCCGGCTCCGCCGGCGCGACCCCGGTGCAAAACGTCGGGGCCTACGGCGCGGAGATCGCCGACGTGCTCACCCGCGTGCGCCTGTACAACCGCGAGACCGGCGCGGACGAGTGGGTGCCGGCGTCCTCGTTGGGCCTGGCGTACCGGTACTCCAACCTGAAGTTCACCTCGCGCGCGGTGGTGCTGGAAATTGAGTTGCAGTTGGAAAAGACCGACGAGTCCATTCCACTGCGCCACCTGGGCGGGGCGCGCGTGCCGCTGGCGCAGGCCCGCGAGTCCGTCCTGGAGACGCGCCGGGCGAAGGGCATGGTGCTGGACGCGGACGACCACGACACTTGGTCCGCCGGCTCGTTTTTCACCAACCCCGTGGTGCCGTCGGCGCTTGCGGACGAGATCGCCGCGCATGTGGGCGAGGACACCATGCCGCGGTTTGCCGCCGGCGACGGCAAGGAGAAGCTGTCGGCGGCCTGGCTCATCGAGCGCGCCGGCTGCCACCGCGGCTTCCCCGGCGATGACGCCCCGGCGCGGCTTTCCACCAAGCACACCCTCGCGCTGACGAACCGCGGCAACGCCCGCGCGGCCGATATTGTCGACCTCGCCCGCCGCGTGCAGGCCCAGGTGCGCGACGCGTTCGGGGTGGAGCTGCACCCCGAGCCCGTCTGGGTCGGGCTCTAGGCGCTGGCCCCAGCCCGCTCCGTGCTCCAGCCCCGCCTCCGCCGCCGCGCACTAGCGCAGATGGTGAAAACCAAGTGGTGAGAACGCGAAAATTTAGTCGGATTCACCATCAGCGTTTCACCATTTGTGGTTTAGGGGTGGGGGAACCTTGGAGCGGGGCCTCGGGGTGGCCGCGGCTACGCGCTGAGCGTCGACCGACCGCCGGCCTGCGCCCCGGCCCGCGCTCGAGCACACCGCCGCCGAAGCGCCAGCGCTAGCGCTCGGCGAGCTTGGACAGCAGGTCGTCGCGCACTTCGCGGCGGCGGATCTTGCCCATCTGGTCCTTCGACAGCTCGTCGAAGTGGTAGAAGGTGCGCGGGACCTTGTAGCGGGTCAGGCGCTCGCGGGCGAAGTCTTTGAGGCCGTCGGGGTCGAGGGCGGAGCCGTCGTTAAGCACGATGCACGCGACGACATCCTCGGAGCCGTCTTCGCGCGGGCGGCCCACGACCGCGACATCGGCGACGTCCTTGTGGGTGCGGATGACCTCCTCGACCTCGGCCGGGTAGACGTTGAAGCCGCCGGTGATGATGAGCTCCTTGATGCGGGAGACCAGCTTGATAAAGCCGTCTTCCTCCATGATTCCCATGTCGCCGGTGCGGAACCAGCCGTTGTGGAAGACCTTTTCGGTGGCTTCGGGGTTGTTGAAGTAGCCGGAGAAGACCTGGGGGCCTTTGGCCAGGATCTCGCCGGCTTCGCCGAACGGCATGTCCTCGTCCGGGTTGTCGGGGTTGACAATGCGGATCTGGGTGTCGGGGAAGGGGATACCGATGTAGCCGGGGCGGCGGTCTGAGGATTCAGGGTTGCCCACGATGATGGGGGAGGTTTCGGTGAGCCCGTAGCCCTCGACGAGGCGGCCGCCGGTGGCGCGCTCCCATTCCTCGATGACCTCGGCAGGAAGGGACGAAGCACCGGAGAAGCCGATTTTGACGTCGGAGAGGTCCACGTTTTTCTTCTTCGCCGTTTTCACGATGCGCTCGAAGACGGTGGGCACGCCCGGGATGAAGGTGGGCGGGGTGATGCGGATGGCCTTCATGATCAGGTCCATTTTCGGCGCCGGTAGCAGCACGAGTTCGGAACCGACCAGCATGGTCAGCGTGAGCGAAAACGTCAGGCCGTAGGCGTGGAAGAACGGCAGGGTGGCCAGCATGCGCTGGTTGCCTTCTTGCAGCTCCTTGACCCAGGCCTGGCCCTGCAACGGGTTAGCGATGAGGTTGCGGTGCGAAAGTGCCGCGCCCTTGGGGGTGCCGGTGGTGCCGGAGGTGTAGAGGATCACGGCGGTGGAGTCCGCGGTGACGTCCTCGGGGACGTGCAGGTCAGCGCCTAGCCCGCCGATGGCGGAGCTGGTCAGCGACTCCCACGGCACGGTGTGCAGGGAGGTGTTCTTGCTGGTGGCCGTGAGCGCCGCGCGGGCCTCCAGGATCTTCGGCAGCGGGATGCGCAGGGCGAGCTGCTGGGCGCGCGGCATGGCCTTGGTCATATTGACGCTGACCACGGTTTCCAGTGGGGTGTCCGCGCGCAGTTTCTCCAGCGTGTCGGCGGCTTTGTCCCAGGCGATGGCGATGCGTGCGCCGTGGTCGATGAACTGGGGGCGCAGCTCGTGGGCGGTGTAGAGGGGGTTGTGCTCAACCACCACGCCGCCGATCATCTGCACGGCGAAAAACGCGGCGACGTGCTGGGGGCAGTTGGGCAGCATGATGGCCACGCGGTCGCCGGGGCGCACGCCGAAGGCTTTCAGGCCGGCGGCGGCGCGGCGCACTTCGCGGTCGAGCTCGCCGAAGGTTTGGGTGCGGCCGAAAAACCGGGTGGCGATGCGCGAGACGTTCTTGGAGAGGTTTTCCCGGTACAACTCGCCGAGGGTTTTCTCGCCGTACTCCAGCGAGTGTGCGGTCCACTCGGGGTAGTACTGCAGCCAGGGTTTGACGTCGTTGACGTTGGATGGGGTGAGAGCCATGCGCACCACCCTACGCTTTACTGATCTGTGAACCTACGGTTGCGTAAGCAATTGGAGCAGCGTGTCGCGCACCTCCCTCCGCCTGATCTTGCCGGTCTGGTCTCGGTTGAGCTGGTCAAAGTGGTAAAAGTCCCGCGGGACCTTGTAACGGGTCAAGCGCTGCCGGGCGTAGGCCTTGAGGCCGTCGGGGTCGAGGGCGGAGCCGTCGATAAGCGTGATGCATGCGACGACGTCCTCGGAGCCGTCCCCGCGCGGGCGACCTACGACCGCGATGTCCTCGATGTCCGGGTGGTTGCGCATGACGCCTTCGACCTCGTCGGGGTAGACGTTGAAGCCGCCGGTGATGATCATTTCCTTGATGCGCGCAACCAGTTTGATCCAGCCGTCGTTTTCCATCACGGCCATGTCGCCGGTGCGGAACCAGCCGTCGTGGAACGCGCGCTCGTTGGCCTCGGGGCTGTTGAGGTAGCCGGAAAAGACCTGCGGGCCGCGCGCGAGCAGCTCGCCGGGCTCGCCGTCGGGCATGGTGCGCGACGGGTCTTGCGGGTCGGCGATGCGGATTTCGGTGTTGGGAAACGGCAGGCCGATGTAGCCGGGGCGCCGCGTGCCGTCGAGGGGGTTGCCAGCCAGGATCGGGGCAGTCTCGGTCAGCCCGTAGCCTTCGATTAGGCGCCCGCCGGTGGCGTTTTCCCAGCGCTCGATGGTTTCCACGGGCAGGGTGGACGCGCCGGAGATGGAGGTGTGGATCGACGACAGGTCTGCGTTGGCTTCCACCGCCCACTCGATGATTTTGTCGTAGAGGGTGGGCACGCCCGGCAGCACCGTGGGGCGCGTTTTGGTGATCGCAGCCTGGTAGAGCTTCGGCTTCGGTGCTGGCACGAGCACCATCTCCGCGCCGATGCTCAGCGGCAGCGCGTAGTTCAGTGCCAGGCCGTAGATGTGGAACATGGGCAGCACGCCGAGGACCTTTTCGCGCACTGCGCCCCAATCTTCCAGCCACTCCATGCCGGCTTTCAGTACGGACACGATGTTGCCGTGCGTCAGCGGTGCGCCTTTGGGCTTGCCGGATGTGCCGGAGGTGTAGAGGATGAACGCGGTGTCGTCCTGGGTGATCTGCGGGAAGTGCACGGAGCGGGAGCGTTGCCGTATAAATTCGCGCCATGGCATCGCGCCGGGGGCGGGTTTGGTCAGCTCGGCGCGCAGTTTGGTCACCGGCGGGATGGGCAGCGACAGTGCGGCGCGCAGGTGCAGCGGGGTTTCCTCGAGCATGTTCACGGCTACCACGGTTTCAAGCTGGGTGCTTTTGCTTAACGACGCAAACGTGTCCGCCACCTGGTCAAAGACAATTGCTACCCGCGCCCCGTGGTCTTCGAATTGCGGCTGAAGTTCTGCCGCGGTGTAGAGCGGGTTGTGCTCCACCACGGTCGCGCCCAGGCGCAGGATGGCGGTGACGGCGATGACGTGCTGCGGGCAGTTTGGTAGTGCGACGGCCACGCGGTCGCCGCGGCGCACGCCCAGCTGCGTCAGGCCAGCGGCGGCGCGGACGACCTGTTCGTTCAGGGCGGCGTAGGTGAGTGTTTTGCCCATGAACCAGGTGGCGGTGCTCTTCGGCTGCATGGCCACCGCCTGGTTGAACCAGCTGACCAGCGTGTCCGTCCCGATAGTGGGGTTGGGGTCGGTCCACTCGGCGTAGTGGTCGATCCAGGCTTTGGTGTCAAAGGCTCCCACGTAGGTCCTCCTTGTTATTAGTTGTGCAAAACAAGTAGACGACAAGTGTAACCTACGTTGCAGTAAGTCTGTTGCGCTGCGCCGTCTGCGGGTTTGCTCTAGGCTGTGCCGCGAAATCATTCAAGGGGGAATTGGGGGAAACCATGACTACCTATTTCGAGCCGTCCATCGACGTCGACGCGGCCTTTGAGCTCACCCCGCCGGCGGGCCTGGACCAGTCCAACCTCGTGGACCCGGTGAAGGCGCCGCCCAAGCAGGGTTGGCGCAAACTCGTCCACTCCGTCACGCGCGGCCGCATCAACCCGGGCGGCTCCCGGCAGGAACTGGAGCAGCAGCAGCTTTTCGACGCCATCCGGGCACCCCTGCGCGGCGACTACCGTATCGCGGTGATGAGCTTGAAAGGCGGCGTGGGCAAGACCACCACCACGGTGGCGCTCGGCGGCGTGTTCGCGCAGACCCGCGGCGACCGCGTCATCGCCATCGATGCCAACCCGGACTTAGGCACGCTGGCCCAGCGTGCCGCCACCGCGCCGCCGGCGACCATCCGCGACCTGCTGCAGGCACCGGGCACGGAACGCTACCCGCAGGTGCGCTCCTACACGAACCAGGCGTCTTCGCGCCTGGAGGTCATCGGCTCCGAGCGTGACCCGGCCGTCAGCGAGGCGTTTTCTGAGGACGACTACCGCTGCGCCATCGACATCCTGCAGCACCACTACAACGTCATCCTCACCGACTGTGGCACGGGACTGATGCACTCCGCGATGGCTGGCGTGCTTGACCTGGCCAACGCGCTGGTGCTGGTGACCTCGCCGGCGTTGGATGGGGCGCAGTCGGCGTCGGCCACCCTGGACTGGCTGAACCTGCACGGCTATGACCAGCTTGCCGCCAACGCCGTGGTGGTCATCTCCGCGTCCGCGCCGGGCAAGCCGACCATCGATATGGTGAAGGTCGCCGACCACTTCGCCTCCCGCACCCGCGCGGTGCACACCATTCCGTACGACCGCCACCTCGCTGAAGGGGCCGTCGTGGACCTGGAGCGCATCGCGCCGGCGACGCTGAAGGCCTACCAGCACCTGGCGGCCACGGTTGCCGCGGACTTCGGCTCCTGGCACCGCCACGCCGCCCACTGACGTGGTGGTCAATTTTCTGCCCCGACACTTCCTGGCGGAATCTGTCAGGAACCACACAGCCGCGCTAGTCTTGCCCGCATGCGCGTCGCCATGATTTCAATGCACACCTCCCCGCTCGAGCAGCCGGGGACCGGCGACGCGGGCGGCATGAACGTCTACGTCCACAACACCGCCACCCAGCTGGCCCGCAAGGGGGTGGCGGTGGACGTGTTCACCCGCGCGACCCGTCCCAGCCAGGGCGAGGTGGTGGATGTGGAGCCCGGCTACCGGGTGGTCAACGTGGTGGCCGGGCCCTACGAGGGGCTGGAGAAGGACGACCTGTCCACCCAGCTCGCCGCGTTTTCTGGCGGGGTGGTGCAGTTCGTCCGCGCGAACAACCTGGACTACGACCTCATCCATTCCCACTACTGGCTGTCCGGCCAGGTGGGGTGGCTTTTGGCGGACCTGGCCGGCATCCCGCTGGTGCACACCGGGCATACGTGGGCGGCGGTGAAAAACGCCTACGCCGCAGACACTTCAGAGTCGGAGGCGCGCCGCATCTGCGAGCAGCAGTTGGTGGACAACGCTGAGGTCCTGGTGGTCAACACCGAGGACGAGACCAATGAGCTGGCACGCTTCTACGACGTGGATCCGGGGAAGATTTCCGTGGTCAGCCCGGGCGCGGACACGGAGCTGTACACCCCCGGCACGAACCGCAACACGGAGCTGGCGCGGCGCCACCTGGGTATTCCGCTGCATGCGAAGGTGGTGGCGTTTGTGGGCCGGCTGCAGGATTTCAAGGGCCCGCAGGTGCTGATTCGGGCGATGGGGGAGGTGGTGCGCCGCGGCCGCGTGGATGGCCCGTTGCGCGTGATCATCTGCGGCGGCGCGAGTGGCGCGGGTTCGTCGGTGGAGCGCTACCGCGAGCTCGCGGCGTCGGAAGGCATTGGCGGCTGCACCCGTTTCCTCGGGCCGCGGCCGCCGGAGGAGCTGGTGAGCATTTACCAGGCCGCGGACATTGTGGCGGTGCCCAGCTACAACGAGAGTTTCGGGCTCGTGGCGGTGGAGGCGCAGGCGACGGGCACCCCGGTCGTCGCGGCGCGCGTCGGCGGCCTGCCGCTCGCGGTCGCGGACGGTGAGACGGGTTTGCTCGTCAATGGCCACGGCCGCGAGGACTGGGCGCAGGCCCTAGAGCAATTGCTTATCGACGATCCCACGCGCATCCACATGGGCGAACAAGCCGTCGCCCACGCGAAAGCGTTCAGCTGGTCCGCTTCGGCAAGCAAACTGATAGAGGTCTACACCGACACCTTGAACAGCTACGTCCCGGGCGTGGCCGCCCGGGACGCTGGCGGAATGTAGGGGCCGCGCCTAGAGGCGCTTGCCGATCTCCTCGCCGATGGATGCCCCGCCCCAGTAGCCGATGCGGTCGGAGTGGTGGCCGATGGCGCGGTTGACCTCTGCCGGGTCGAACTGGCCCTGCGAGGCCTTCTGCGCCAGGCCGGCGGCCTCTTGCTTGGCGTTGTCGACGGCTTTGCGCAGCTCCTCGCGAGGCACTGGCGGCTTGAGGTTGGAGTTGAGGCGCTCGATTTCGGCGGTGACGCGTTCCTCCTCTTCACCGGAGGTGGTGAAGTTTTCGCGCGGCGCGGTGGAGTCGGTGGGGGTGAACGCTTCGTTGACCTTGCCGTCGGGGATGCCGTAGGCGTCCTCGATAATGCGGTCCACCGGCTGCGCCTTGCCGAGGGGTCCGAGCGTCATGGAGGACACGCCGATGGCGGCGCCGTCGCGCGGGTCGTAGTTGACGCCGCCGGAGTCGCCCTGCACGTAGTTCAGTCCCCAGCTGTAGATGCCGTTTCTGGTGCGGCCGATCTGCTTGGCGCAGGTGCGGCCCGTGGTGGCGCCGTCCTTGCAGATGGGCTGGCCGAAGTTGTCGACCGAGACCTCGCCCGGGGCGAGCGTGCGGAAATCGCGCACACGGGTGATCTTCACCGGTTCGCCCCGCACGCCACCGTTGAAGTCGCGGGAGTGGGACAGGCCGGTTTCGGTCACGCCGTCGTCGATGCGCACCACGCCCCAGTCGGCAGTGCGGATGGACTGCATCGGGTCGCCCAGGTTCATTGCTTCCGGGGTGACGTGGTTGGACGCCACGCGCTCGCCGAAGCGCTTGTACTCGGTGCCCACGGGGGCGTAGAACTCGTTTTTCACCTCTGGGAAGCCGGGCATGGTGTTCACGCAGTGGGAGGCCGTGAGCATCACGCGCTGTGGTTCCTTGCCAGGCAGGTGCAGGGTGCCGTTGGGGCCCTGGGAGCAGGTGGCGACCCAGCCGTCGCGCGGCATGGTCAGCTTCTGGCCGGTAGGCAGGTCGATCGTCTTCGGCGGGTCTTGCGGGAACACACGCATCGGCGCGCCGGGTGCCACGAGGGCGGGCGCGGCTTCCGCCGGCGTGGGGAGGGCCTGAAGTGCGAGCATGCTGGCTGCTGCAAGTGCTGTTGCTGGTGTTCGAAGACTCAATCGCATGAGAAATACCTTAACGCGCGGACTTGATCTTTGCGTCCAGTGCGAACCCGCCCCAAAAGGGCGATGTCGTTGCCATGCTTATCGACGAGCCGCTGGACCTGCCGGTGAGCAGTGTGATTTAACGCAGGAACGCGTCGACGGCGCCGCGCACATCGCCCGCGTGCTGCTGTGCCGCCGCGCTCGCGCGACCGGCGAGGTCCTGCGCCGCTGCAACCGGATCGGCGGCCTGTGGGAGTTGCGCGGCCTCCGCGCTGAACTGCGCCGCGTCCGCCTGCGCGCCCATAACGGCGCGGTCGAGCAACTCGCGTGGCTGGGGGCCGTCGACAAGCTGGGGCGCCTGAGGGGAGGACTGCGCCATATCCTCGTACAACGGCGCGAAGTCGGCGCGCTGCGCGTCGCCTGCCGGGGTGAACGCCTCGTTGACCTGGCCGTCGGGGATGCCGTAGGCGTCCTCAAGAGCCCTATCAACCTGCTGCGAATTCCCCAGCGGCCCGAAGCCGATGATGCTCAGCCCCACAGCCTCGCCGGTGCGCGGGTCATAGTTGATGCCGCCCGAATCGCCCGATTCGTAGCCCACGCCGAAGTGCCACACAAAGTTCTGGGTGCGAAACATCTGCACGCCGCAGGAGCGGCCGGTGCGCATGCCGTCCTTGCAAAGGGGTTGGCCGGCATTGTCGAAGCTGATCAGCTCGTCACCGCGCAGGTTGCGGTAGTCCTTCACCCCTGTGATCGCCACCGGCGCGGACGGGCCGCGACCCTTCTGATCCACCGACGATGACACGCCCGACGGCTCCACACCGGGCGCGAGGCGCACCGTCGCCCAGTCGGGCTCGTCGATGATGCGGTAGAAGTCCATCAACTCTCCGTTGCCGAGTTCAAACGGGGTGCGTTGCTTATCCACGTCACCCACCCGCGGGTACCCCACCTTCCCGTGTTCGCGCACCGGCGCGAACACGACAGGGCGGACAGTTTTGCCCTTGACCTCGAAACAGTGCGCCGCGGTGACCATGACCTGCTTCGTTTGCCCGTCCGGGGTGCGGACGGCGCCAGCCGGGCCCTGGCTGCATCGTGCGCTGTGGGCGAAGGAGTCGGAGTCGTCGTTAAGCATGGCGATCGGTGCGCCGGGGGCGGCGAGTGCGGGGGCTGCTGCGGCGGCGTTTGGGGCGCCGAGGGTGACGCAGGCAGCTGCGAAGGCTGCTGTGACGGTGGCTGTGAGGCGTGATTTCAACATGTATTCAAACCCTAAACCCCTGCCCGTCCTCTCCCCGGCACACCCTTCCGGTTGCGGATCCAGCTACAAGGATCCAGCTAATCGGCCGGCAAACCGCCGACAGTTGTCCCCATCCGTGGCATGCTTGAAGGTATGGGTAACGGAAAGTTGATTCTCGTTCGCCACGGGCAGAGCGAGTGGAACAAATCGAACCAGTTCACCGGCTGGGTGGACGTGGACCTCACCGAGCAGGGCGAGGCCGAGGCTGTGAACGCCGGCAAGCTCATGGTTGAAAAAGGCGTCCTCCCGGACATCCTGTTCACCTCGCTGCTGCGCCGCGCGATCCGCACCGCGAACATCACGCTGAACGCGGCGGACCGCCACTGGATCCCGGTGGAGCGCAATTGGCGTCTCAACGAGCGCCACTACGGCAAGCTGCAGGGCCTGAACAAGGCGGAGATCCGCGACGAGTTCGGCGAGGAGCAGTTCATGGAGTGGCGCCGCTCCTACGACACCCCGCCGCCGGAAATCGACACGGACAACGAGTACGCGCAGACCAATGATCCGCGCTACGCATTCCTGCCGGAGGTGCCGCGCACCGAGTGCCTGAAGGACGTGGTGGAGCGCTTCCTGCCGTACTACATCGACGTCATCGCGCCGCACGCCATGGCCGGTAAGAACGTCATGGTCGCAGCGCACGGCAACTCGCTGCGCGCGCTGGTGAAGTACCTGGACAACATCTCGGACGAGGACATCGCAGGGCTGAACATCCCGACCGGCATGCCGCTGGTCTACGAGATTGACGAAAACGGCAAGGTGCTCAACCCCGGCGGCACCTACCTGGACCCGGAGGCCGCGAAGGCCGGCGCCGCTGCTGTGGCGAACCAGGGGCAGAAGTAGCACACTGTCCCCGTGACGCCGATTCTCGCTTTTCTCATCGGCGCTGCGCTGACCGTGCCCGCTGTGCTGCTCGGCCAGTGGGCGCATCGCTGGCGCGCCCGGAACCGGGCTGATGATGGCGCGCAGGACGATACCGTCGCCGCGGTCAGCCAGGTGCTGCACCTAGTCACCCAGGGGTCGCCCACCGGTATCGCGGTGATCAACCGCAGCGGCAGCGTGATGCTGTCCAACGCGCGGGCCCACGACATGTCCATCGTGCACGACGGCAGCGTCAACCCCCGCGTGCTGGAGGCGGCGAAGGACGTGCTTGAGCAGCAGGAAGAACATGTCCTCGACCTGGATTTGCCGCAGCGCACCACCGGCAGCCGGATCCGGAACGTGCGCGCGCTGGTCGCTCCGCTGACGTTGACGGACAACTCGTACGCCATTGTGTACGGCTCGGACGAGTCTGAAAACGTGCGCATGGAAAACGCGCGCCGCGACTTCGTGGCCAACGTCTCCCACGAGCTGAAGACCCCGGTGGGAGGTATGGCGCTTCTCGCGGAAGCGCTGCTGCAGGACCCCACGGACCCGGAGATGGTGGAGTACTTCGGCAACAAGCTGCAGAAGGAAGCTCACCGCATGGGGGAGATGATCACGGATCTGATTTCCCTGTCCAAGCTGCAGGGCGCGGAGGCGTTGCCGGACATGGCCCCGGTGCGGGTGGACGACATCGTGGACGACGCGGTGGCGCGCAACCTGGTCGCCGCCGAGAACCACGGTATTGAGCTCACCCGCGGCCAGCGTCTTGGTCTGCGGGTGATGGGGGAGCGGGCCATGCTTACTGTCGCGCTGTCGAACCTGATCACCAACGCGATCAACTATTCGCCGAGCGGGCGACCGGTGAGCGTGACGCAGAAGCTGGTGCGCGACAACGTGGTGTTGATCAGGGTCACGGACCGGGGTATCGGTATTGCGCCGGAGGATCAGAAGCGCGTGTTTGAGCGGTTCTACAGGGTGGACAAGGCGCGCTCGCGCTCCACGGGCGGCACGGGGCTCGGGTTAGCCATCGTGAAGCATGTGGTGGCCAACCATGGCGGTACCATTACATTGTGGTCGAGGCCTGGGACGGGCTCAACGTTCACTATCGAGCTGCCCCTGTACGACCCCGAGGCCGCTGGCGGAACAGGAACAGAAAAGGAAGAGTGAAGTGACGACCATTCTTATCGTTGAAGACGAGGAATCGCTGTCGGATCCTTTGGCCTACCTGCTGCGCAAGGAAGGCTTCGAGGCCGTCGTGGCCGCCGACGGGCAGGAGGGGCTAGACCTGTTCGCCTCCCATGACATTGATTTGGTGCTGCTGGATCTGATGTTGCCGGGCATGAGCGGCACTGACGTGTGCAAGAAGCTGCGTGCGGAGTCGTCTGTGCCGATCATTATGGTCACCGCCCGCGACAGTGAGATTGACAAGGTTGTCGGCTTGGAGCTGGGCGCGGACGATTACGTGACTAAGCCGTACTCCACGCGCGAGCTTGTCGCCCGCATTCGTGCGGTGCTGCGCCGCGGACCGGAGACCGAGGTGGTGGAGGAGATCGACGAGCAGTTGCTGCAGGGCGGCCGCGTGACCATGGACGTGGAGCGCCACACGGTGCTTGTGGACGGCCAGCCAGTGCCCATGCCGCTCAAAGAGTTCGATCTTCTGGAGTACCTGCTGCGCAACGCAGGCCGTGTGCTCACTCGTGGCCAGCTGATCGACCGTATCTGGGGCGCGGATTATGTCGGCGACACCAAAACCCTGGACGTGCACGTCAAGCGCCTGCGCACCAAGATCGAGGCGGAGCCGTCGCGCCCCACCCAACTCGTCACCGTCCGCGGCCTCGGCTACAAGTTCGAGGCGTGAGCGCGCAAGCGCGCTCACGGGACATTCGTGGGATTATGAGTGCGCGGCTTGGGTTGCGGGGTGGGTGGCCCGGAGGTCGTCGCTAAGCTGGGCGCGCTTTTCGCAATGCTTCGCGACGACACCGTACGGCTTTTCCCCGATCAGCGCGATGAGCTCGTCTTTCATGGACTGCCAGATGGGCGTGCCGCCGGTGTGGCAGGCGGGCGCGGAGGTGCACCACCAGTCGAAGTCCTCTCCGCCGCCGCCCCACTGACGGCGGTGGTACTCGCCGATGGTGGTGCGCAGAATTTCCTGGCCGTCTGAGCGCTCCTCCCACGCGTCCTCGCGGGAAAACGGCACCTGCCAGCACACCTCCGGCTTCGTGCCCACGATGTTGCGTCCTTCCGCTATGGCGAACTGGTGGAACGCGCAGCCTGCGCCGGTGGGGTGGCCGGGGCGGTTGGCGAAGATGCAGGCACCGTCGACGACCTTGGTCTTGATGTGGGGGCCGGCCTCCTCGTCGTCGGGGTCGGGCTCGGCATCGAGCGCGTCTTCGTCTTCATCCCACTCCAGCCACGGCTCGAGCCAGGTCGGGTCGTTGGCGGCGAAGTAGGCGTCCGTCTCAGCTGGGCGCAGCTGCCAGTACTTCGCCGGCATTTCCTTGACGGCGTTGTAAACGGTGTCGCGGTCTTCCTCGTCGGCGATGTAGGCGCCGTGGATGCAGCAGCCGACAGCCGAGTTGGATTCGTCGATGCCGTGGCACTCGGGCGTGCCGAAGCGGCAGGACCAAGTCGCTTCCGCCCAGGTCAGGTCGATGGAGAAGATGTGGTTCGGATCATCCGGGTGGACGAATTCGAACCACTCGCGGGGGAAATCGGGGCGGGTTTCGCGCCCCGCCAAGATGGAGCGGCCGGCCGGCGAGTCCGCGGGGAAGCCGAGAAAAACGGGTTTCGGGGCTGGTTGATTCACACCTGGACACGGTAGACCCGTTACCCTGGGGTGGTGCGATTAGGTGTATTAGATGTCGGCAGCAACACGATCCATCTCGTGGCGGTCGACGCGTACAGCGGTAGCCGCCCGACGCCGATGAGCGATTGGAAGCAGCCGCTGCGTCTCGTTGAGCTGCTGGATAAAAAGGGCAATATCGAGGACAAAGGCGTAGCCAAGCTTGTCGACGCTGTCCAGGAGGCATCCGACCTCGCGGACAACCTCAAGTGCGAGGAACTCGTGGCATTCGCCACCTCGGCGGTGCGTTCGGCCACCAACTCCCAGGACGTGCTCAAGCGCGTGGAGAAGAAGACCGGCGTGAAGCTGAACATCCTCTCCGGAGAGGAGGAGGCGCGCCTGACGTTTCTGGCGGCGCGCCGCTGGCACGGCTGGTCCGCCGGCCGCATCACCAACTTCGACATCGGCGGCGGCTCGCTGGAGATCTCCACGGGCACCGAAGAGATGCCGGATCTGGCCGTGTCTCTGGACCTGGGCGCGGGGCGTTTGACCCACGAGTGGTTCGACACCGACCCGCCGGAGCGCAAAAAGATCAACATGCTGCGCGACTACATCGACGCCGAGCTCGCTGGTCCTGCCGAGCAGTTCAAGGCGATGGGGGAGGTCGGCCTGGCCGTGGGCACGTCCAAGACGTTCCGCTCCCTGGCCCGCCTCACCGGCGCCGCGCCGTCGTCCGCCGGCCCGTTCGTGCAGCGCACGCTCACCGCGCCGGGTCTGCGACAACTCATCGCGTTCATTTCCCGCATGACGGCGGCGGACCGCGCGGAGCTTGAGGGCATCAATTCGGACCGCTCCCACCAGATCGTCGCTGGTGCGCTGGTGGCGGAAGCTGCGATGCGTGCGTTGAATGTTGATAAGTTAGAGATCTGCCCGTGGGCGTTGCGCGAGGGTGTGATTCTCAAGCGCATCGACAAGGGGTCTTTGGACGCTGAGCAGGAAGCTAATGAAGGAGACGACAACTAATGGCCGACAAACAGCTCACTGTTGCCGAGCTCCTCGCGCGCGCCGAAAAGGAAAACCCGTCCGGCCCGCGCCGCCCGCGTCGCCGTCGCAGCCTCGAGGACGGCGGCGTCTCCGTTGCCGAACTGACCGACTCGTTCAAGAAGGTCGACGTCAAGCCGGCTGAGGTGAAGCACTCCAGCGTGCCTATCGACGCACCTTCGGATACCCCCAAAAAGACCCCCACCCAGGCGCCGACGCCGGAGCCGACGCCAGCGCCGAAGCCGGCCCCCGCACCGGCCGAGCCGAAGCCCGCACCAAAGCCGGCGGACAGGCCCGCCCAGGCCGGGTCCGTGAAACTGCGCCCTGCCGCGAAGCCAGCCGAGAAACCGGCTGCGAAACCGGTTGCGCAGGCGCCGAAGCCGGCGCCCGCGGGATCCTCGGTCACGAAGGTCCAGCCGGCCACCGACGACACGACCGTGCTGCGCAAGGTCGAGGGCAAGGTCGAGGGCACGGCGGAGCCCGTCGCCAAGCAAAAGTTCTCGCAGCCGGACGACACCGGCGAGATCCGCACGGTAGATACGCCGGAGCCGCAGTTGCGCGAGGAGGTAGAACCCCTCGACGCTGCCGAATACGACACCGACTACGAGGTCGAAGAGGCGGCGGTCAACCCGATCCTGCTGGTCCTGCTGGTGTTCTTCGGCGTGTTGCTGGGCGTGCTGGGCTTCCTGGCATTCAAGTGGCTGTGGGCCAACGCGATGGCGATTGTGGCGGTGCTCGTCGGCGTCGGTGTGGTTGCCGCGGTGGTCGCCGCCGTCGGCGCCATGGCTAGCGGCCGCGACAAGGTCACCATGATCATCGCCGGCCTGGCCGCCGCGGTCGTGGCGTTCGGCCCGGCACTGCTGTAAAAACCTCCAGACGACCTTTTTTGAGGAGCGACATGGAACGCATCGCCGTAATTGGTGCAGGCAATATCGGCGAGGCCTTCATCTCGGGTCTCGTTGCCAATGGGGTGAAGCCGAGCTCGATCACAGCGACAAACAGGTCCTCGTCGCGCAGTGCCGAGCTGGCCGAGCGCTACGGCGTGCGCACCACCTCCAACAACCGCGAGGCCGTACGCGACGCAGACGTGGCGCTGCTGTGCGTCAAGCCCGCGCAGATCTTGGACGTCATCGCGGAGGTGGGCGAGGAGCTGACAAGCTCGGGCTCGTCTACTGTGCTGGTGTCTATGGCAGCGGGCGTGACTATCGCCGCGATGGAAGACGCCGTGTCCGCCGCCGGTACCCCGATCGTGCGCGTGATGCCGAACACGCCGATGCTGGTTGGCAAAGGCGTCCTTGCTGCCGCCTGCGGGCGGTTTGTCGGCGAGGAACAGCGAAATGCTGTGGTGGAGCTGTTGTCCGCCGCGGGCCAGGTTGTCCAGGTCGCCGAATCTCAAATAGACGCCGTGACCGCCATCTCGGGATCAGGCCCGGCGTACTTCTTCCTGGTGGCCGAGGCGCTGGTGGACGCGGGCGTGTCCCTCGGCCTGCCGCGCGACCTGGCCGAGCAGCTGGCCTGCGCCACCGCCGCCGGCGCCGGCGCAATGCTCGAGGGCGAGGACAGCCCCGTGCAGCTGCGGGCGAACGTCTCCTCACCGGCCGGTACCACCGTGCGCGCGATCCGCGAGCTGGAGGAATCCGGCCTGCGTGGCGCGTTCTACCGCGCCACCGAGATCTGCGCGGAGCGTTCGGCCGAGCTAGGCAAGTAGCCCAAATCCCATCATTCACACCCGTTTCTGTGGGTTCACTGCCTGCACTTTGAAAATTTTCTTCCACTTAAGTCGCACTCGACGCTGGTTTCACGTTAGGGTGGTTCAAGCACGTGCGTGTTCGTCCTGCGGGAGGGGAAGCCTGCAGCGCGTTTGCGTGCCGAGAGGTATGAATTAAGTGGTTAACGAAGATAAAGGAAAGTTCCTGACGGTCGCCGAGGTCGCGGAGATCATGCGCGTATCCAAGATGACCGTTTACCGCCTCGTCCACTCCGGCGAGCTGCCCGCCGTCCGTGTGGGCCGCTCCTTCCGCGTGAACGAGACGGCAGTGAGCGAGTACCTGGAGTCCTCCGTCTACGACGTGGGATAGTCCAAGGTCTCGTTTACTGGGCCTCGAGAAAACACCCGCCGCACCGGTTTTCACGGTGCGGCGGGTGTTTTGGCACTGAAAAGGCCTGCCGGTATGCTTTGAACGATCAGGTCGGCCACCCCTGTGGGAGTGTGCACCTCCCGCGAGCCGCGGAAGCGGTTGCGCCGGCCGCGTACGTACGCACTTTGAACAGAAAAGAGGTAGCCCAATGGGTTCAGTGATTAAGAAGCGCCGCAAGCGCATGTCCAAGAAGAAGCACCGCAAGATGCTCCGCCGCACTCGCGTGCAGCGTCGTAAGCTCGGCAAGTAAGTCGCGAGCTTTACCCGCCCCATCGAGGGCGGGTTTTTTGATTTCTGCGGGGCAGGATGCTTACTTCTAGATGCTTACCGTCCGAGGATGCTTACTTCTAGATGCTTACTTCTCGACGAACCTCCGGCCGCCACCGCCGCGTCACTCGAGAAGTAAGCATCCTCGGGTAAGCATCTAGCACCGGTAAGCATCCTGGGGTAAGCATCTAGAACCCGGTGCCCTGGCCCAGCGCCCCGACCCCGTCGCCATCTACCGCGGCCGCGCTACCGGCGTCGGCACCACCACCACAGACCCGCGGCAGCCAGCACGGCCGGGACCACGCCGGCGCGCACCACCCGGCGCACGGAGCGGTAGTCGCGCACCGCCCAGCCCTGGGCCTTGGCGTGCTTGCGCAGCGCCCGGTCCGGGTTGACCGCCACGGGGGAGCCGACCATTTCCAGCATGGGCAGGTCGTTGACGCTGTCGGAGTAGGCGGTGCACTTGGACAGGTCCAGCTGCTGCAGCGCGGCCAGAGCCGCCACGGCGTGCTTCTTGCCGGGGCCGTGCAGGATGTCGCCGACCAGACGGCCGGTGAACTTGCCGTCTTCCTCTTCCGCCACGGTGCCCAGCGCCCCGGTGAAGCCGAGCGTTTCGGCCAGTGCCTGGCCGATCTGCACCGGGGTGGCGGAGACCAGCCACACCTGCTGGCCGGCGGCGAGGTGCATGGAGGCCAGCTCGATGGTGTCGGCGTATGACTTTTGCAGCATCCGGTTGTCCACAATCTCCCGGCAGGCCTGCTTGAGCTCCTCGACGCTTTTGCCCTTCACAATAGCCAGGGCTTGCTCGCGGCCCTCGGCGATGTCGTCGGCGTTTTCGGAGCCGGAGACGCGGTAGCGGATCTGCTTGCGTAGGGCAGGCGCCAGCTCGGACAGGGTGATGAAGCGTTTCTTAAACAGCCCCTGGGCCAGCAGAATCAGCGAGGAGCCTTGGATGAGCGTGTTGTCCACGTCGAAAAACGCGGCCGCTTCAGTGTCCTGGGGGACTTCCGGGTCGGGCGGGGTGATCTTTTGACGGCCGGCGGTTTCGAAGGCGCCGCCGACGGAGTCCACGCCGAGCGCGAAGTCGTCGATGTTGATGCCGAAGGTCTCTTCCACCGCAGCGGCTGCGGCGGCGCGACCGGCGGTGCGCTGCGCGTCGTCGTCGAGAGGCGGCATGACGCGCTCTTCGAGGAAGCGGCGCAGGTTGCCCTGGGACTGGGACCACTGCGCGAGGAATTCGCGCTGATCAGACATGAAACTTCGGGCTCTTTCGGGTGGGGGTGTTAGCGTGTGCAATCGTACAACGCCCTGGCAACAGCACTCACAGGAGGAGCGGGGATGAAAAAGGTGGAGCTGATGGTGCGGTCCACGTGCGGTTCGTGCGAACGGGTGGCCGGTCAGATCGCCCCTGTGGTGGCAAAGCACGGCGTGCAGCTCGCGCTGGTGGACGTGGACAAGGACCCGGAGCTGGCTGCGGAATACGGCGACCGGGTGCCGGTTGTGGTCATTGACGGCGATGAGTTCGCCTGCTGGGAAGTGGACAACGACGACCTCGACGCGGCGCTGTCCAACTAAAGGTCTATCCTTTAGTGTGATTTTCAACCGGACTGGAGGGTTTTGCGTGAGTGTTCTGCTTGTGGGGATGTCGCACAGGTCCGCGCCTGTGGCCCTGCTGGAGCGGCTCAGCATGGACACGGCGGTCCAGGACGGAGCAGCGGGCGCGCTGGTGAAGCAGCCGTCTCTGTCTGAGGCGATGATCATCTCCACGTGCAACCGCTTGGAGGTTTACACCGTCACCAACGCGTTTCACGCCGGAGTGGAGGACGTGCTGCGGGTGCTTGCAGACGTCTCCGGCGTAGACGCCGCCGAGCTGCGCCGCTACCTGTACGTGCGCTACTCGGACGCGGCCGCGGAGCACATCTTCACCGTGGCATCCGGCCTGGATTCGATGGTGGTTGGCGAACAACAGATCATCGGCCAGGTGCGTTCCGCCTACGTCGATGCTGTGGAGCGGGGCACCGTGGGCCCGAACCTGCACTCGCTGGCCCAGGCGGCGCTGCACACCGGCAAGCGGGTCCACACCGAAACGGGCATCGACGACTCGGGCGCGTCCATGGTCACTGTCGCGCTCGAGGAGGCGATGGAGCTCATGCGTATCGACGACCTCCGGGGCAAAACCGCACTCGTCCTCGGCGCCGGCGCGATGAGCTCGCTCGCCGCCACGCACCTGGGCAAAAAGGGCATTGACAAGCTGGTGCTGGCCAACCGCACCCGCGACCGCGCTGAGCGCCTCGCCGAACACTCCCGCGAGGCCGGCGTGCCCGCCGACGTGGTGGACTTCGCCGACCGCGCCTCGGTGCTGGACCACGTGGATCTGGTGGTCTCCGCCACCGCCTCCGACGAGTTCACCATCACCCCGGCCGACATCCCGGGCCCGCTGGTGCTCGCGGACCTGTCGCTGCCGCGCGACATCGACGACGCCGTCGCAGACATCGAAGGCGTGCACCTGGTCAACATCGAGTTACTGCACGAGAAGATGCGCGGGAGCGACACCGCGGACTCCCGCGCGCTGCGCCGCGCCGAAGCGATCGTGGCCGACGAGGTGGACACGTTCGGCTCGGAACAGCGCGTGCGCGAGGTGGCCCCGGCGGTGACGCGCCTGCGTCGCAACGCCGCGGAGATTTCCGGCCAAGAGCTGCAGCGGCTTAGAACCCGTCTGCCGGAGATGTCCGAGGACGACTTTGATCAGGTCAGCCGCATGGTCAAGCGTGTCGTCGATAAGCTTTTGCACGCGCCGACAGTGAAGATCAAAGAGCTGGCGGCGACGGCGGAGACGGTGAGCGTGGAAGAGGCGGTCACCGAATTGTTCGGGCTGGAAAGCCCCTCCGTGGCGGTGGACGCGCAGAAGCTGCCGCTGCCCGAGGAACTGCACGGCAAGGAGAAGTAGATGTTCAAAATTGGTACACGCGGATCCCACCTGGCTACCACACAGACCGGGCACGTCCGCGACGCGCTGGGCGAGCACGGCCACGCGGCTGAACTGCAGATCGTGACCACCCCGGGCGACTTGTCCCAAGCGCCCGTGGAGCGCATCGGCGTCGGCGTGTTCACCTCCGCGCTGCGCGACGCACTGTTTCACGGCGAGGTGGACATCGCTGTCCACTCGTTTAAGGACCTGCCCACTGCCGACGAGCCGCGGGCCCACATGATTATCCCCACCCGCGAGGATAGCCGCGAAGCGCTCATCGCCCGCGACGGACTGACCCTGGCTGAGCTGCCCGAAGGCGCGCGCGTGGGCACCTCCGCGCCGCGCCGCATCTCCCAGCTCAAGGGGACGCGTCCTGACCTGGACATCCGCCCGCTGCGCGGCAACATCGAGCGCCGCATGTCGTATGTGGAAGACGGTGAGCTCGACGCGATCATCCTGGCTTACGCAGGCCTCGTGCGTGGCGGCTACGGCGACCGCGCCACCGAGGTCTTCGCGCCCGAGGTGTTCATGCCGGCTCCCGCCCAGGGGGCGCTGGCGGTGGAGTGCCGCTCCGACGATGCTGTGGCGCGCGAGGCAATCGACAAGCTTGTCGACGTCGCCGCCACCGCCGAATCCACCGCCGAACGCGCTGTGCTGGCCCGTTTGGAAGCGGGCTGCACCGCGCCGGTCGCAGCCTCGGCCGTATTCGACGGCGCGGGCGTGACCTTGCGCGCGGGCGTGTTCGCCCTGGACGGCTCCCGCCAGCTGGTGGAGGAAGCGCAGGGGACTGACCCGGCTGAGCTGGGCCGCAAGGTCGCCGAGGCGCTGCTGGAGCGCGGCGCCGCCGACCTGATGGAGTAGCGCTGGGCCGCGCTTTCATCGTTTCGCTTGTCTCTACCTGCGGATCTGCTAGTTCGCTCAAAAACGCAACTAGCAGATCAAGTGTCCAACTTTGTGTTTGGCCAGGTGATGTTGGCAATTATTTTCAGCAGTGGCGTGATCTGCTAGTTCGTGCTTGATGGATGCCCGGGGGAACTAGCAGATCCGGTGGAGTGGGTGTGTATCGGTGGCCGGGGCGGCGGGGAAGCGCCGAGAGACGCTGGAATACAGCGCTGGTTTTGTTCTCGAGCTGAAGCATTTTATGGTGGAGATACCATACGTTCGATACCCTCCGCGCAATCGGGTCGGTGGGCCGCTTTCAGGCCGATCAACACCGCGAACCCAGCCGCGCGGGGGCGGTTTATTTGTGCCTAGAAGAGATTTCTCCATGACAGAGCCCACTCACACCCCCCAGCCGGGGAAGGTGATCTTCGTTGGTGCCGGACCGGGCAACCCAGAGTTGCTCACGGTTCGCGCCCGCGAGGTAATGGAATCCAATTCTATCGCCCTCGTGGACCCTGAGGTGTCAGCGGGGGTCCGAAGCGTCGTCGGGTCGGCGCTGCCGGTGCCGAAAGCTAAGATGGACGCGGCGAACGAGCGATACGAGCAGATGTGCGCCGAGGCGAAGGCAGCCGGTGCGAGGCGTAAACCGCCCCGGCCAGAGGACCCGACTGCTGCAGAGCTGCAGGAGGTTGGGCTGGACGGCGGCGTGATCGTCGAGAAGCTGAAGCTCGCGCTGACAGAAGCCGCGGACATCGTGGAGCGCGGCGAGGCTGGCGACGGCGACGTGATCCGCCTGGTGTCCGGCAACCCGCTGACACGCGATGCCGTGATGGAGGAGATCTCCGCGGTCGCGGCCGAGGGCATGGAGTTCCAGGTCGTGCCGGGGATGTCGCTGCCGTCGACGGTGCCGTCGTTCGCTGGTATCGCGCTGGGCTCGACCTACACGGAAGCCGACCTGAATAACGGCGACGTGGACTGGGACCAGCTCGCCGCCGCCCCGCAGCCGCTGGTGCTGCAGGCGAACCAGGAGCACCTGGCGGATATGGTGGAGCAGCTCACGCAGCGGGGCTTCCAGGCGTCCACGCCGGTGACGGTGACCACGCGCGGCACCACCCGCCTGCAGCGCACGTTCGACGCGACCCTGGGCACCGTTGGCAAGCTCGACGCCGAGCTGGAGGGGCCGCTGGTGGTCACCCTCGGCACCGCGGCGGACGACCGCTCGAAGTACTCGTGGTGGGAAAACCGACCGCTGTACGGCTGGCGCGTGCTCGTGCCGCGTGCGAAGTCCCAGGCGGGGCCGATGAACGCCCGTCTGTCGCGGCACGGCGCGATTCCGCAGTCCGTGCCCACGATCTCCCTGGAGCCGCCGCGCAACCCCGCGCAGATGGACCGCGCGATCAAGGGCATCGTGGAGGGCCGCTACCAGTGGATCCTGTTCACTTCGGTCAACGCCGTCGACGCGGTGTGGTCGAAGTTTGAGGAGCTGGGCTTGGACGCCCGCTCGTTCGCCGGCGTGCACTTGGGCGCGGTGGGGCAGAAGACCGCCGATGCGCTGATCGCCCGCGGCATGCAGCCGGAGCTTGTGCCGCACCGCACGAAGCAGAACGCGGCTGGCCTGGCGGAGGCGTTCCCGGAGTACGTCGAGGACATCGACCCGGTCTCGCGCGTGCTGCTGCCGCGCGCGGACCTCGGATCCGACGTGCTGGTGGACGGCCTGCGGGAAAAGGGCTGGGAGGTCGACGACGTAGTCGCCTACCGCACCGTGCGCGCCGCCCCGCCGCCGCCGGAGACGCGCGACATGATCAAGACCGGCGGCTTCGACGCCGTGTGCTTCACATCCCCGTCGACGGTGAAGAACCTCGTGGGTATTGCGGGCAAGCCGCACTCGCGCACGGTCATCGCCTGCATCGGCCCGGTCACTGAGGCAGAGGCGCGGGAGCAAGGCTTGCGTGTCGACGTCGTCCCGGAGGTCGCCGACATCCCCAACCTCGTCGACACTCTGGCGGAGCACGTGGCGGGTCTGCGTGCGTCGGGGCAGTTGCCGCCGCCGCGCAAGAAGCGTCGGAAGGCAGCGAAGGCTGACAAGAGCACCGGCGGGGAAACCGCGGCCGCAGCTGGCTAACAATGCGCCAGCTGGGTCGTGTCGGGTGTGCGTTCTAAGATGTGGCGCATGGCTGATTACGACTTGACTCGACGCCCCCGCCGCTTGCGGCAAACCCCCGCTATCCGTGAGTTTGTCACGGAGACGCGACTGCACCCGGCAGACTTCATCCTCCCGCTGTTCATCGCCGACGGCATCGACGCCCCGCGGGAGATTCCGTCCATGCCGGGCGTGTACCAGCACACCCCGGAATCGCTGGTTGAGATCTGCCGCGAGGCCCTCGACGCCGGCGTGAAGTGCGTGGACCTGTTCGGCGTGCCGCGCGATGAGGACAAGGACGCCACCGGTTCCGTTGCGGTTGCCGAAGACGGCGTGCTCAACCGCGCGATTGCGCTGCTGCGCAAGGAGTTCGGCGACGAACTGATCATCATGGCGGACACTTGCCTGGACGAGTTCACCGACCACGGCCACTGCGGCGTGCTCACCACCGACGCGCACGGCAGGGAGGTGGTGGACAACGACCCCACCGTGGAGATCTACTGTGAGATGGCGGTGGCCCAGGCGCGCGCGGGCGCGCACATTGTCAGCCCGTCCGGCATGATGGACGGCCAGATTGAAAAGATTCGCGGAGCGCTTGATCGCGCAGGCTTCGCCGACGTCGCCATCATGGCCTACTCCGCGAAGTACGCCTCCAAGTTCTTCGGCCCGTTCCGCGACGCGGTCGGCTCTTCGCTGAAAGGCGACCGCCGCACCTACCAGCAGGATCCGGGCAACGTGCGCGAGTCGCTTTTGGAAACGGAGCTGGACATCGCCGAGGGCGCCGACTTTGTCATGGTCAAGCCCGCGCTCCCGTACCTGGACGTGCTGGCCAAGATCGCGGAAATGTCCCCGGTGCCGGTGGCCGCTTACCAAGTCTCCGGCGAGTACGCCATGCTCAACGCCGCTGGCCAGAACGGCTGGATCGACTACGAGGAGACGATGATGGAAGCGTTGGTATCCATCAAGCGTGCCGGCGCAGACCAGATTTTCACCTACTACGCCATCGAGGCAGCAAAGAGGCTCAATGGTTAGCTTGCCGCCAATGAATCCGGGGTCGCCGAGCAGGGTGGAACCGGAGGCCGTCGAGAAGCAAAAAGGCTCCATGCCAGAAGCTGTGCGCTACATGCTCGCGGCCTGGACCGTGATGATCGGCGGGGAACTGCTGCACCAGATTCTTGCTGTGGCGGCGAGCGTGATCGACCCGTCCGCGCTGCGTGAGGTGGCCAAGGAGCGCGCCAAAAACAGCGACGGCGAGGTCTCCGAGGCGCTGATGAACGCCAGCGTGTACGGCTCCATCTTCATCATGGCGCTGCTGCAGCTCGGCGTGATCCTTCTGTTCGTCTTCGCGCTGCGGGCGGTGCAAAAACAGGCGAAGTGGGCGGAAAATGCCCGCCGGCTGCTGCAGATCTTCTCCGTGTTTTTCGGGCTGCGCATGCTCACGCTGTTCATGATGGTCCCGGCTTCCACCACGGTGCCAACGGCAATTTTCGGTATCGACGGCGTCATCCAGATCGTCCTTGGTGTTGCGGGCGTGATGGGCGTGATCTATTCAGTGGATAAGGACTCCGTGGCGTGGACCAAGCCGCCCAAGGACAAAGACAGCACCACTGCGGAGACGGCGGAGAAGAAGGAGCACTAAACCGTGGCAGGGATGTTCCCGACGATGGTGTCGGACCCGAACGACAGGAACCGGCGCTTTACCGGCGAGGTCGGCCAGGCGTGGCCGAAGCCGCTGAAGATCGGCTACTACCTGTGCCTTCTTGCGGCGCTGCTGATGTTCGTCATCGCGTTTCTGACGATGGTTTCGGATTCGCCCAAGGACCTGGACGCGGACGTCGAGGGCATCTTCGCGCGCAACCTGCGGATCTACACCTGGGGCAGCATCATCCTCGGCTCCCTCATCACATCGTGCTGCGCCTACTTGCCAAAAGGCTCGAAAGTCGCGCGCCGTTGGCTGGCCGGGTTCATCGGCCTGGCGGTGTTTTTGCAGCTGTCCAGCTTCTTCGTCGGCGTGGCCGGCTGGGCCGCATTCGTGGTAGTGGGCGTTCTGGTCTTCGCCCTGTTCTTCGTGTTCCGCCCGGCCGCCAACGCGTTTGTGGATAAGCGCAGCGGCGACGTTTGGGAAGGGGTGGAATGAGCAAGTACGAGGGGGAGGACCTGGAAAAGCTCAGCACCACTGGGCGCGAAGGCGCCAAGTTGGCCCAGCTGAGCGGCGAGGAGCTCGACGACTACATCGAGGCCGCCCGCGACGCAGCCAGGGAAGCCGGAGTCGACCCGGCCACTGCCCGTCGCGACCTGGACGGCGAGCTCGTGCGCCCCAATGCCTCCTACGCCTTCGAGCTGCACGGGCTGGAGGACGGCCCGCAGCTGACAGAGATCGAAGACGCCCTCGAATCCCTCGACGGCGTTTCCGCCCGCCTGGTGTACCCCACCCGCATGGCGTGGGTGACGGCACCGGCGACCATGCCGCTGCCGCAGCTGATCAAGACCATCGAAGAGTTCGGCGTGACCCCCGTGGTCACAGACTCCACCCTGCAGCGCCGCGCCCACGGCCGCTACTGGACGGAACACCCCATGCCGCGGCGCGCCAAACACCACCGGAAAGAAGAAGCGGCGCACCTTTTGGCCCGCGCCCAGGGGTTCGTGCAGAACAAAACCCGCGCGGAGCGCCGCAGCGGCGACGTGCTGTTTACCGCCCGCGACCTAGTCACCCCGGGCAGGCTGTGGCTGGCGGTGGTGCTGACCATCCCGGTGCTGCTGCTGACCTACGTGCCTGCCCTCGGGTTCCCGGGCTGGCAGTGGGTGGCGTTCGCGCTGACCACCCCGGTGGCACTGTGGTGCGCCTCCCCGTTCCACCGCGCGATGGCCGGTGGCGTGCGCCGCGGGCTCTCGGCGTTGGACGGTGCGAGTTCCATCGCCATTTTGGCGTCCTACCTGTGGTCCTTTGCCATGCTGTTGTTTACCCAGGCCGGGCACATCGGCTACCAATCCAGCGGCACCTGGGTGCCGTTGGAGATCGGCCGCGGCCCGGAGCTCTACCTGGAAGTCTCCTGCACAGTGACGACGTTGCTGCTGCTCGGCCGCTTCTTCTCTATGCGGGTGCGCACCAACTTGCTGGACGAGTTGGAGGCGCGCCGCCCCGGCGCAGAGTCGAACTACGAGGTCACTCACCGCAAGAAGGGCGGCGGCTGCGAGCAGCTCCCAGCGACGGAGATCATGCGTGGCGACGACGTCCGCGTGCGCGCAGGCCAGGTCATTCCCGTCGACGGGGAAGTGGTCGGCGGATCCGGCACGATCGGCTGGGAGCTGGTGAACACCCATGACAGCCCACAGTTGAAGGTGGGCAAGCGCGTCGTGGCGGGCTCCGTCCTGCGCGAGGGCGACATCAAGGTCCGCACGATCCGCGTCGGCCACACCACGCTTTTGACGGCAGTTCAGCGATGGCTGGAGGAGGCCTCGCGCCACCAGAACGCCGCCACAATGGTCTCCACCCGCTCCGCCAGCATGCTCATCCCGGCCGCGTATGCGATTGCGGTGCTGGACTTCGGCCTGTGGCTGCTGTTTACCGGAAACGTCAACACTGCGGCGTCGACAGCCTTGGCGATTTTGGTGGTGGTTGCTCCGTTTAGCCTTGCCATCTCGCCGGCGCTGGCGATCCGCCAGGGTATCGAGGCCGCCGTGTGCAACGGCGTGCTCATGCGCGATGGCAACGCGCTGCGCATCCTGTCCAAGGTGGACACCGCCGTGTTCAACCGCGTGGGCACCCTGGTGCTGCCGCAGATGCACGTGGAAACGGTCACCGCCGCAGACGGAGAGAGCAGCGAACTAGTGGTGCGCATCGCCGGCGTGCTGTCCGCGGATTCGGACCACCCGGCCTCGCGCGCCATTGTGAAGGCAGCCCGCGAGGTGCGCGACGCCCGCTCCGGAGACCCGCGCCTGCCGAATTGGATTGAGGTCGGTGACGACACAGTCACCCCCGACGGCGAGTTCGGCGGCCGCCTCACTGCCACCTGGGGCTCCGGGGAGAACGCCCGCACCCATACTTTCGACGCCTCCCTGTGGCGGCCCACCAACCTGTCCCAGCTCAATGGCAAGCTGTTGGTGGCTGCCACCACAGGCGGCACCCCGGTGGTGGTGCGCTGGGACGGCAAAGACCGCGGCGTGATCACACTTTTCGACCCCGCCAAGGAAGACGCTATCCAGGCGGTGGACACCCTGGAATCCATGGGCGTGGAAACGGTGATGCTCTCGCGCGACACCTATCCGGTCGCGCGCCGCTTCGCCGACTTTTTGGGCATCTCCCAGGTGCTCGCGGGCATCCGCTCCGACCAGAAACCCGCCGCGGTGCGCGCCCTGCACACCCAGGGCGGCATTGTGGCCATGGTGGGCGATTCCAGCGTGCTGCCGGTGCTGCGCGTGGCGGACTCCGGCATCCTGTACGCCGGCGAGGACCTCTACGGCACCAAGGCGCCGAGTTGGAACAACGTCAGCGACGTGGTGCTCGTGCGCAACGACGTCATGGCCGTGCCCCAAGCCATCGAGCACGCCCGCCGCGTCAACCGCATCGCCGACAGGAACCTGTGGTTCGCCGGCATCTACAACGCGGCCGCCATCGTCCTCGCCGCCGCAGGCGTGCTGCCCCCGGTGGGTGCGACCCTGCTCATGCTGGGAAGTTCCCTGCTCGTGGAGTACTCCTCCCGCCGCGCCAGCCGGTTCCGGGTTCAGGGTCTGCGCCGGTAGGCTTGGGTGCCATGACCAGACGCGATCTTACCAACGCCCCCCTGCTCGAGGCGGCTCACGGCCGCACCCCCTCGCGCACCCCGGTGTGGTTCATGCGCCAGGCCGGCCGCTCCCTGCCCGAATACCGCAAAGTGCGCGAAGGCATCCCCATGCTGGACTCGTGCTTCATGCCGGAACTTCTCGCGGAGATCACGCTGCAGCCGGTGCGCCGCCACGACGTCGACGCCGCGATCCTGTTCTCCGACATCGTGGTCCCGCTCAAGGCCGCGGGTGTGGACGTGGAAATCGTGCCCGGCCGTGGTCCGGTCATGGGGGAGGCGGTGAGGTCGCGGAGTGACGTCGAGAAGCTGCCTTTGCTTGACGACGAAGTCGCCGCCGTGGCCGATGGCATCCGCATCATCCTCGACGAACTAAGCGACACCCAAGCCCTGATCGGGTTCGTCGGCGCGCCGTTTACCCTGGCCAGCTACCTCATCGAGGGCGGGCCGAGCAAAAACCACGAGAAGACCAAGGCGATGATGCACGCCGAACCGGAGACCTGGCACGCGCTGATGCGCCGCCTGGTGCCCACGATCATCGCGTTTCTGCGCACGCAGGTCGAGGCCGGCATCGACGCGATGCAGCTGTTCGACTCCTGGGCGGGGTTCCTCACCGAAGCCGACTACCGCGAATTCGTGCTGCCGTACTCCGTGGAAATCCTCGAATCCGTCGCGGGCGAGATCCCGCGCATCCACTTCGGTGTGGCCACCGGCGAACTGCTCGGCGCGATGTCCGAAGCCGGCAGCGAGGTGATGGGCGTGGACTGGCGCGTGCCGCTGGATACGGCCGCGACCCGTTTCGCCTCCCCGCGCGTGCTGCAGGGCAACTTGGACCCGGCCATGCTGTTCGCCGGCACTGACGTGGTGCGCGGCGAGGTCGCGCGCATCAAGGCCGAGGCCGCGCGGGCAATCAAGGCTGGCGACGCCACCGGGCACATCTTCAACCTCGGCCACGGCGTGTTGCCCACCACCGACGCGGACGCGGTCACCGAGGCCGTGCGCATCATCCACGAGGAGAGCTAATGAACATCGCCATCATCGGCGCAGGACTTGCGGGCCTGACCGCCGCGTACGAACTTCGCAGCACGGGCTCCGCCCGCGCAGGGGAAGAAGACGACCTGAAGGTCGACGTCTACGAGGCCACCGACCGCCTCGGCGGCAAGCTCCACACCGTCGCCTTCGAGGCCGGCCCCACCGACATGGGCGCCGAGGCGTTCATGGCGCGCCGCCAGGACGCCGTGGACTTCTTCACCGAGCTCGGCCTGGCCGACTCGCTGGTGGAACCGTCCGGCCTGCGCTCTTTGGTGTGGGTCGACGGCGAGGCGCGCGGGCTGCCCACCGGCGGCGTGATGGGCATCCCGTCCACGTCCGAGACCGTCAAGCACCTGGTCAGCGAGGACACCGCGCAGCGCATCGACACCGAGGCCGAGCGCGAAGGCTTCGACTGGGAGGTCGGCGGCGACGTCAACGTCGGCAAGCTTGTGCGCGAGCGCTACGGCGACGAAGTGGTGGACAACATCGTCTCCTCCCTGCTCGGCGGGGTGTACTCCTGCACCGCCGACGACCTCGGCGTGCGCGCGACCATCCCGCAGCTGGCGGAGGAGCTCGACCGCCTCGCCGTCGACGGGCCAGTCCACCTGTCCACCGCCGTGGCCAACCTGGAGCGCTCCCGCCGCGAGATGCCCACCGGCCAGGGCGCGGTGTTCAAGACGTTCCGCGACGGCTACCAGGAGGTCTACGAGACGCTCGCCGAGAAATCCGGCGCGGACATCTACATCGACGCGTTCATCTCTGCGATCAGCCTCGAGGGCTCAGCTGAGGCACCGAAGTACCGCCTCAAGGGCGGCGAGGACAAGGCATACGACCACGTCATCCTCGCCGTGCCCGCCCCCACCGCGGCGCTGCTGCTCAAAGAGGTCGCGCCTGCGGCCTCCGAGGCGCTGAAAACCGTGAAGCTCGCCAACTCCGCCGTGGTGGGCATGCGCTTTGCCACCGACGAGGGCCTGCCGCAGAACTCCGGCGTCCTCGTGTCCACCGGCGCCGAGGACGTCCACGCGAAGGCGTTCACGTTCTCCTCGCGCAAGTGGCCGCACCTCGCCGAGCGCGGCGGGGCACTGGTGCGCGCCAGCTTCGGCCGCTACGGCGACAACGTCGCCATCACCGCCACCGAGGACGACCTCGTGGACTGGGCCCTCGACGACCTCAAAACCATCACCGGCTTCGACGGCCGTGCCGCCGGCCTCGAGGAAATCTACGTCCAACGCTGGCTCGGCGGCCTGCCCCGCTTCGACGAGAACCACCTCGCCACCGTGGCCAAGGTGCGCAGCCTGCTTAACGACGAACCAAAGGCCTCCCACATCTCCCTCACCGGCGCGTGGGCCGGTGGGGTCGGCGTGCCGGCAGTTATCGCCGATGCGAGGGCTGCGGCGGCAGCTGCCGTCGATAAGCAAAAGCCCTAAACCCACGGGTTGATGAGTTCCACCCCTGTGCCCTCAAAATCCTTGACGTTGCGAGTGGCCAGGGGAGCGTTGTGGGTGCGACAAATAGCGGCGATCATCGCGTCTGCGTCCTGAATTGGCCTGCCCACCGCCTTGCGCGCGGCTTTGACCGGGCCGAACTCAGCGGCAGCGATGAAGTCGTAGTCCAAAACGGCGCCTCGCAGCAACAGCTCGTCGAGCGTCGCAGTAACAACCGCTGCGAGCCGTTCAGTTTTGTGACCCGGCGGGAGCAGAGCCACGCCGGCCATGAGCTCGCCCGCTGCGATTGAGGTGGTCCACTTCTCGTCCACGACCGTGTCTAGCCAGTCGACGCACCGCTTATCCGGCCGGGGCTTCATTAGCTCCGACAACACATTCGTATCCAGAATGATCATGAGAAATCCGGGAGGTCACGGCTGCCGGTGCGTTTTGGGGGCTCAAAGTCATCGAAACCGCCGTATTCCCTTGAAAGCTCGTAGATGATCCGGCCAGCGTCAACGGGGCGTGTTCCCCTGTCAAGGATCGCGCGAACTTCATCGGCCACCGAATGCCCTCGTTGCTGAGCTTGGTCCTCCAGCCGACGCTGTGTTTGATCGGACAAATGCAGCGCCGAAATGGGATCGCCCTTTGGGTATGCGACGAGGGCGTTGTTCTTGCTTGGAAATGCGGCGTCCTCAAGAATGCTCCTGGCCTGTGCCTCCATCGACCTGCCATTCTGCTTCGCCTGGCGCTGGATCTGATCCTTGACTGTGACATCCAGCCCCCGGATGGTCAGAGTGGCCGTTTTCCGTTCTTTCTGAGGTGCTGTCATTTTCGGCCTCCTTGACGGTTACGTTTGCTAGCAAAACGCTAGCACGCTGTCGTCCGCTTGGGTAGGGGGTGCGGGCGGATGTGCACTAGGTTGATCACCTATGGAAGAACACGCGGATCCACGCGAGACCACCGCCGAGAAGGAGTGGTGGGAAGAAGAAGGCCTGCCCTGGAACAGCAAACCCACCAAGGCTGACTACTGGTGCCTGGGCTGGTTCGGCTTCGTCGGCATCTTCGGCCTGGCCATGATCCCGCTGCGGGCGTGGCTTTTGGGCCTGGACCCGCCGATCATGCTGGCGCTGACCGGCTCGCGCGTCGGCGCCGCGTCCACCGGTGCACTCGCCGCGGTGGGGGAGGCGCCGCACTGGCTGTTGTTCCTGCTCATCGGGTCGATCGTGAACATCAAGTTCGACTGGATTTACTGGTGGGCCGGCAAACTCTGGGGGCGCGGGATCCTGGACGTACAGGCCGCGAACTCGCCGCGCGCCGCGAAAAACATCGAGCGCGTGGAGAAGTGGGCCGTGAAGCTGGGCTGGCTGGGCATCTTCCTCGCCTACGTGCCCATCCCGCTGCCGATCGCGTTCGTGGTGTTCGTGCTCATGGGCATGACCGGGATGCCGCTGTGGAAGTTCATGGTCCTGGACTTCATCTCCAAAACCATCTGGTCCTTCCTCTACCTGGGCCTGGGCTGGTGGATCGGCGAGCCAGTGGTGATGGTGCTGGAGCAGTACGCCAAGGTGGCCAACTGGATCGCCATCGCGCTGCTGGTGGTGGTGTTCTACGGCATCTTCCGCAACCAGGGGAAGAAGAAGCCGACGGTGCAGCCCGAGGTGGTGGGCAACGAGCTCGAGGCCGGGCGGTAGGCCGGCCGGGCGGAGCCGCCAAAAGTCGAGCGGCAGAGGTCGAGTACACCCTGTTTTAGGCCCGGACTCGACCTCCCGTACTCGACTTTCGCGTCGGTGGGCGAAGGGGGCCTGACAGATTCCGCCGCGAAGTGTCGGGCCCGCCGCTAGCGGTTGACCACGACGGTGGAGAAGTCCTCGTCGCCGCGGCCGGCGTCCTGCTGCGCCTCCAGCGACGCCAAGGCGGCGCGCACCGCGGGCAGGTCCTTGTCCGAGGAGGCGAGCATCAGGCGGGCGTCCTTGGCGATGGCGTCGGCGGTGAAGTCGCCGGGCGACGTAGAGCGCTCGCCCAAAAGGAACGGTGACTTCATGTTCACGATGAACTCAAGGCCGGTGGAGCCGAGCATGTCCACCACCTGCTCCTGCGACAACCCCTGGGATTCGCCCAGGTAGAGCGCCTCCTTGAACCCTTCGATGGTCACGGCCAGGGCGAGGTTGGCAAGCAGTTTGCCCACGGCGGCGCCGGCGGCGGTGTCCACTTCCTTGAGCCGTGAAGGGTTGGCGGCGGCCCAGGGGGAGATGACGTCGGCGACTTGAGAGCGTCGAGAGGCATCGGCGCCCCCGACGTACACGCCGAGCTTGCCGGCGCGCGCGGGCGGCAGCGAGCCGACCACCGGGGTGTGCACGTAGCCGGGCACGGCGTCGGCGAAGGCGGCGGCGTCGGCGGGGGAGATGGTGGTGGCGTCGGCCCAGGTCACGCCGTCGGGGATCAGCCCGGGTTCGATCACCACCTCACGGACGACGTCGGGGCCGAACAGACAGGTGATCACCAGCTCGGCGCCCTCGACCGCCTCCGCGGGCGTAGAGGCGGCGGTAGCGCCGCGCGAGACCAGCGGCTCGGTCTTCTCTGCGGTGCGGTTCCATACGGTCAGTTCGTGGTCGTCGACGAGCTTGAGCGCGAGCTCCGTGCCCATGCGACCGAGGCCTAAAAACGCGATTTTCATATGCCCTAGGATAGACAACCATGACTGCGGAAAAGCCGACTTCAGCTAACACCCAGCGCTCGCACGAATTGTTCGAGCGGGCGCAGAAAACCACCCCGGGCGGCGTGAACTCGCCGGTGCGCGGTTTCGGCTCGGTGGGCGGGCAAACCCGCTTCATCCAGAGCGCGCACGGCTCCCAGCTCGTGGACGTGGACGGCAACTCGTACGTGGACCTGGTGTGCTCCTGGGGCCCGATGGTGCACGGCAACGCCCACCCGAAGATCGTCGAGGCGGTGGAGAAAGCCCTGCACAACGGCCTGAGCTTCGGCGCGCCCACGGAGGCGGAGATCCAGATCGCGGAGCACATTGTCAAGCGCACGTCGGTGGAGGAGGTGCGCATGGTCAACTCCGGCACGGAGGCCACCATGTCCGCGGTGCGTCTGGCGCGCGGGTTCACGGGCCGGCCGAAGATCATCAAGTTCGAGGGCTGCTACCACGGCCACGTGGACGCGCTGCTGGCGTCCGCGGGCTCCGGCATCGCCACGTTCTCGCTGCCGGATTCCCCGGGCGTGACTGGCGCGCAGGCGCAGGACACCATCGTGGTGCCGTACAACGACATCGAGGCCGTGGAGCGCGCGTTCCGCGAGAACGAAGGCCAGATCGCCGCGGTCATCGCGGAGGCGGCCGCGGGCAACATGGGCACCGTCGCACCGCGCAACGACTTCAACGCCAAGCTCAAGGAGCTCGCGCATCTCAACGGCGCACTGCTCATCCTCGACGAGGTGATGACGGGCTTCCGCACCTCGTATGCCGGCTGGTACGGCGTGGACAACGTCGCGGGCGACCTGACCACCTTTGGCAAGGTCGTCTCCGGCGGCCTGCCGGCGGCGGCGTTCGGCGGCCGCCGCGACATCATGGAGCACCTCGCGCCGAACGGCCCCGTCTACCAGGCGGGCACCCTGTCCGGTAACCCGGTGGCGATGGCATCCGGCCTGGCCTCGCTGGAGCTGGCGAGCGAGGACATCTACCCGACGCTGAACAAGAACGCCGACCTTCTGGAGCGTTTGCTTCACGACGCCCTGACGGCCGAAGGCGTCACCCACCACATCCAACGCGCGGCGACCATGCTGTCCATCCGGTTCGGTGAGGGCGAGGGCCACAACTTCGCCGACATGCAGGCCGCCGACACGTTCCGCTACGCCCCGTTCTTCCACGCCCTGCTGGACGCTGGCGTGTACGCGCCGCCGAGCGCGTTTGAGACCTGGTTCGTCTCCACCGCCCTGACGGACGAGGATTTCGGCCGCATCGAGGACGCACTGCGCGGCGCCGCGAAGGCCGCCGCTGCGGCGCAACCCGCGGAGGCCTAGATGACGAAGACAACGGTGCACCTGGTGCGACACGGCGAGGTGTACAACCCGAAGAAGATCCTCTACGGGCGCATGCCGGGCTACCACCTGTCTTCCCGCGGCAACTCCATGGCCGTGGCTACCTCGAAGTTCTTCCGCGGCCGCGACGTGGTCTATCTGGCGGCGAGCCCGCTGGAGCGCGCGCAGGAAACGGCGCGCCCGATCGCGGAGGTCACCGGCTGCGAGGTGGATACCCGCGAGGACGTCCTGGAGGCGGGCAACACCTTTGAGGGCCTGCGCACGAAGGGGTGGCGCTCGCAGCTGATCAACCCGATCCGCTGGCGGCACATGACCAACCCGCTCGAGCCGAGCTGGGGCGAGCCCTACCAGGAGATCTTCGAGCGCATGTGGTCCGCGGTCGAGGACGCCCGCAGCAAGGCCCAGGGCCACGAGGCTGTGATGGTCAGCCACCAGCTGCCGATTGTGATGGTGCAGCGCCACGTGCAGGGCAAGCGCCTGGCGCACGCGAGCCGCAACTGCGACCTGGCCAGCGTGACCTCACTTGTGTTTGACGGCGACAGTGTTGTTGACTGGGCCTACAGCACTCCTGCCCAGCACATTTGAGAGGTACTATGCGCAAGCTTTTCGCCGCGCCGCTTTGCGCGGCCGCGCTTTTGCTGACCGCCTGCTCCGGCGCGGACAACGGCGGCAACTTCGCGTTCCACTCGCCGGGCGGGCAGACTGAAATCTTCTACGAGGAGGCGGACCGCAAGCCCCTGGCCGGCTTCGAGGGCGAATCGCTTCTCGACGAAGGCCAGACCATCGCCCTGAGTGATTTCGAGGGCGAGATCGTCGTGCTCAACGCGTGGGGCCAGTGGTGCGCGCCGTGCCGCGCGGAGGTGGACGACCTGCAGCAGGTGCACGAGCATTTGCAGGAGCAGAACTCCGGCACCGTGCTTGGCATCAACGTCCGCGACCCGAATCCGCAGATCGCGCGGGATTTCCTGGCGGATAACGGCGTGACCTACCCGTCGATCTACGACCCGCCGTTTAAAACCGCGGCGCACCTCGGCGGCGTGCCGTCCTCGGTGATCCCGACGACGATCGTGCTTGACAAGCAGCACCGCCCGGCTGCGGTGTTCCTCCGTGAGATCACCGCGGACGATCTGCTCGAGGTCATCGACCGCCTCGACGGGGAGGCCTAGGTGGGCTTCGCCGATCTTGTCGCCGACGGCCCGCTGCTGCTCGGCCTGCTCGCCGCCGCGGTTGCCGGGTTAGTCTCCTTCGCCTCCCCGTGCGTGATCCCGCTGGTGCCGGGCTACATCTCCTACCTGACAGGCGTGGTCGGCGGGGAGATGACGCTGGATGAAAAGGGCGCACGCGTGTCCCGTAAACACTGGGCGGTTGCCGGTGCCGCCCTGCTGTTCATCGCCGGGTTCACCGTGGTGTTCCTGCTTGCCACCGTCACGGTGTTCGGCGCGGTTAGCGCCATCAGGCTCAACGCGCAGACGCTCACCCGCATAGGCGGGGTGGTCACCATCCTCATGGGCCTGGTGTTCATGGGCGCCGTGCCCGCGCTGCAGAAGGACACCCGCTTCCAGCCGAAAAAGTGGACCACCATCATCGGCGCGCCGCTGCTCGGCGGGATCTTCGCACTCGGCTGGACACCGTGCCTGGGGCCCACGCTGGCCGCCATCATTTCGGTGTCCGTGGGCACTCAGGGCTTCACCGCGGCGCGCGGCGTGGTGCTCGTCATCGCGTACTGCATCGGGCTGGGTTTGCCGTTTCTGCTTGTCGCGTTCGGCTCGTCGAAGGCCGTGCGCAGTATCGACGTGCTGCGCCGCCACTCCCGCGGCATCCAGATCGCCGGCGGCATCGCCATGATCGTTGTCGGCATCATGCTGCTCACCGGCGCCTGGGACGTGTTTATCGGTTGGTCGCGCCAACTCGTCGACGGATTCGGAGGGACGATCATCTAAATGAAGACGGCACAGACCTGGCTGAAAAAGGCGTGGCACTGGCTCACCAGCATGCGCACCGCGCTGATGCTGCTGTTCGTGCTTGCCGTGGCGTCCATCCCGGGCGCATTGTTGCCGCAGCGCACCGTGTCGTCCTCGCTGGTGGACGACTACCTCAAGGCCAACCCCACCACCGGCCCGATCTATGACAAGCTGCAGCTTTTCGATGTCTTCCAGTCCACCTGGTTCCTCGCCATCATCCTGCTGCTGACCATTTCCCTGGTCGGCTGCATCATCCCGCGCTCCATCGACCACTGGCGCGCCTACAAGGCCAAGCCGACGCGCGCGCCCAAGTACTTGGGACGCATGCCGCACCACGTGGAGGGGGAGGTTGCGGGGGCGCCGGAGGACGTCGAGAAGCAGTTGCGTAAGCAGCTGAAACGCTGGCACGTGGCGTCCTACACCCCGGACGAGGACCGCGCCGGGGCGTACTCGATTTCCGCCGAGCGCGGCTACACGCGCGAGCTGATGAACTTGATTTTCCACATCGGCATCGTCGCCATGATCCTCACCTTCGTGGCTGGCCGCATGGTGTTTTATGAAGGCCAGGTCATCGTGGTCACCAACTCGGAGGCCGAATCCGCGGTGCCGGTGGAGCAGTCGCGGGTGTTCTGCAACACTTCGCCCGCCAACTTCGACGTCTTCCGGGCAGGCCCGCTTTTCGACGGCACCGGCCTGACCCCGTTTTGCTTCGAATCCCAGAACTTCTCGGCCACCTACCTGAATAACGGCCAGGCCAACGAGTTCTCCTCCGACATCACCTACACCGACGACCTGACGGTCCCGCAGGAGGAGTGGACGCCCACGAGCCTGGCGGTGAACCACCCGCTGCGCGTGGGCGGCGACCGTGTCTACCTGCAGGGCCACGGCTTCGCCCCGCAAGTAACCATTACGTGGCCGAACGGGGAGACCCGCACGCAGATGATGCAGTTCCGGCCCACCGACGTGTTCACGTTCCTGTCCTCCGGCGTGATGCGCTTCGACCCGCCCGCCGGCATGTACCCGGACCTGGCGGAGCGCCGCCAGCACCAGATCGCCATCGAAGGCAACTTCGCACCCACCGCCCGCTGGGCCGGGCCGAACGGCGACCAGCTGCAGTCAGCGTTCCCCTCCATGGACGACCCGGCGGTGTCCGTGGACGTCTACGTCGGCGACGCCGGCTTGGACACCGGCCGGCCGCAAAACATCTTCGTGCTGGACCAGTCCCTGGTCGCCGACGGACGCCTGGAAAAAGTCGCCCGCGTCCAGCTCACCCCCGGCTCCGTCGCCACCGTGGACACCGGCGACGGCGAGGTGAAGGTGCGTTTCGATGGCGCCGCCGAATACGCCAACTACCAAATCTCCCGCGACCCGACGCAGGTGTGGGCGCTGCTCGCGTCCACGGTGATGCTCGCGGGTCTGGCTGGCTCGCTGGCGATCAAGCGCCGGCGTATCTGGGTCAGGTTGCGGCCGGGGACCTCGGACGTAGGGGAGGGGCCCGTCACCCAAGTCGAAATCGCCGGGCTCGCCCGCACCGACCGCGCCGGGTGGGGCCGCGAATTCGATGACATCGCCGCCGCCATCCTCGGTCTCGAACCCGATGACGATGAGGGCGAGCAGGGGGAGTTCAACCCCTATGACCTTTGATTACACTGGTTAGTGGAGTAGGTTAAGGGCATGCTCGTCAACACAACCATGGCGGAGCTGTCTGACCTGACGTTCCGCACCGCGTTCATCGTCTACATCGTGGCGCTGATTCTGGCGTTCATCTACTACGGCCGCGTCAACAGCGTCATCGAGGCGCGCCGCGAGGCCCTGGCGGAGCAGAAGGTGCTGGTTGGCGCTGGGGGACCGGAGGTCGTCGAGAAGCAAAAGTCCGACGAGGACATGATCGCCAACGCCCGCAAATGGGCTGGCATGACCCAGGCGCTTGTCTGGGTCGGCGTGGCGCTGCACCTGGTGGCGTTTGTCACCCGCGGGCTCGCCGCCGGGCGGTTCCCGCTGGGCAACCTGTACGAGTACATCCTGTTCATGACCGCCGTGATCATGGTCGTCGCCGCCGTAGTGGTGCAGCGCAAAAACTGGCACACCGTGTGGCCGTGGCTGCTGTTCCCCATGGTCATCGCGATGTTCTTGAACTCCACGGTGTTCCACATGCAGGCCGCGCCCGTGGTGCCCGCGCTGCAGTCCTACTGGATGCCAGTGCACGTGTCTACGGTGTCCATCGGCGCGTCCGTGGGCCTGGTCTCCGGCGCGTTCGCCCTGCTGTACCTGCTGCGCATGCGCCAGCCGCGCGGCGAAGAACACGGATTCCTGGGTGCGATCCTCCGCCCGCTGCCGGACGCGAAAACGCTGGACCAGATCGCGTACAAAACCGCGGTGGTGACCCTGCCGCTGTTCGGCATCGGCATCGTTTTCGGCGCGATTTGGGCCGAGGTGGCCTGGGGCCGTTTCTGGGGCTGGGACGCCAAGGAAACCGTCTCCATGATCACCTGGATCCTCTACGCCGCCTACCTCCACGCGCGCGCGACGGCCGGGTGGAAGTCCGCCGCGGCCGCCTGGATCAACGTCTTCGCCATGGCCATGACGATCTTTAACATGACGTACGTGAACACCGTGATCGCCGGCCTGCACTCCTACGCGGGGCTGAACTAGTGAAGGTTCTGATTACCGGCGGGGCCGGCTACATCGGCTCCACTATTGCGTCCTGCTGCGCTGACGCCGGGATCACCCCGGTGATTGTGGACGATTTTTCCACCGGCCTGCGCGTCTTCGGCCAGCGCTTCGCCTGCTACGAGGGCGACGTCGCCGACGAGGCGTTGCTGGAGCGGGTGCTCGCCGACCACCCGGACATCGACGCGGTGATCCACTGCGCCGCCAAAATCGTCGTGCCCGAGTCGGTGGAGCAGCCCTTGGTGTACTACGACAACAACGTGGGCAAGGCCATCACGCTGCTGTCCGTGCTCGAGCGGCACGGCGTGCGCCGGTTCGTGCTGTCGTCGACGGCATCGATGTACGAGCCGGGGCCGGACTACATGGTGGACGAGACCAGCGCGGTTGATCCTCAGAGCCCGTACGCAGCGTCGAAGTGGCTGCTGGAGCGGGTGCTTCGCGACGAATCCGCCACCGGCCGCCTCGGCGTCGTCGCGCTGCGCTACTTCAACCCGATCGGCGCCGACCCGGCGCTGCGCACCGGCCTGCAGAACCCGCACCCCACCCACGCCATGGGCAAGATGATCGAGGCCCACGCCGCCGGCGAGCCCTTCACCGTCACCGGCGTGGACTGGCCCACCCGCGACGGCTCTGGCCTGCGCGATTACATCCACGTCTGGGACCTTGCCCGCGCGCACGTCGCGGTGCTTCAGCGCTTCGACTCTGTGGTGGGGGATTCCGGCTACGACGTGATCAACCTCGGCACCGGCCAGGGCACCACCGTGTTCGAGCTCGCCGAGGCGTTCGGCGAAGCCACCGGCACCCCGCTTGAGGTCCGCACCGGCCCCGCCCGCCCCGGCGACGTGGTCGGCAGCGCGTCGCGCACCGACAAGGCCCAGTCGGTTTTGGGGTGGTCCGCGGAGCTCTCGCTTGTCGACGGCGTCCGCGACGCCCTCGCCTGGGCCGAGAAACTGCCCGCAGTGCTCACCGAGGAAGCCGGACGGAAGGAGGCGGGCCGATGAGCGACGCCCACCACAAACCCCGCAACAAGCAGGGCAAACCCGCCAGCGACGACCCGGTGCTGATCGCGTTGGGGGAGCAGATCGCCTCTAGGCGCCGCGCCACCGGCCGCCTCCAACAAGACGTCGCCGACGCCGCCGGGGTGTCCCGCTCCACCCTGCATACCATCGAGCACGGCGGCGCCGGCGTGCGCTGGGAGAAGGTCATCGCCGTGGCGGCGGAGCTCGGCCTGCGCGTCGGGTTCACCGAGGCGTAGGTCGGGCTTCTTCCGCTCGCCGCGGCCGCGTTCCGCCCCCGCCGCTGACACTCCGCGGCGGAATCTGTCAGAGCGGCCCTATCTGCCCAGGTCGGCGCAAACGGCTGCCGTGATTTGTCAGGAACCCGGCGCCTTTCCGAAATTTGTTCACGATCAGGCTCGTCCCTGGTGAACAAATTCCGGGCGACCGGGTAGCGACCTGGGGGAATGGAGCTCGCAGCCCCGAGAAATGGGCCCAAAACCCGAATTTGTTCACCCGGCTAGTGAACAAATCTGGACAGGGGCCGCCTAGCCCCAAATATCTAGCTGTCACCGCGGCGTCGGCGGCGTTCCTCTTCCTCCCGGCGCTTGCGCTCGGCCTCTTCGCGGGCGCGGCGCTCCTTGAACCGGTTTTTCTCGATGTTCCAGAGGAACTCTTCGTCGTCGTCAGGGCCTTTGATCTCCGGCTTCTGGCCGGGCTGCGGCCCGCCACGCAGCGACCCGTAGCGCTCGGCGGAGCCGGGGCCGAACGCGCGCCAGAGCAGCGCGACGGCCAGGACAACCAATGCGAGGAGTAACAACCTTCCCATGGTTTTAAACATACTTGGCCACCGGATAGGGTGAACAACCGTGACTGATCAAGTTTCCCCGCAGGTAGACCCGGAGGCGAAGTCCCGGGCGAACAAGGCCGTGGCTATCTACGGCTTGGACCGCCTGCTGTTGTTCATTGCGCTGACGGTGGTGATCCAGCTGCTGGCGGTGTTCATCGGCGCGCCGGTGCCGGTGATCATGTCGGCGCTGCTGGCGCTGATTGTGGCGTTCCCGCTGTCGATGCTGCTGTTTAAACGCCACCGCCTGGAGGCGAACGAGGCGGTGGCGGAGCTGAAGCGCCAGCGGGCGGCGCGCAAGGACTGGATCCAGACGGAGCTTGCGGAGCGCTAGCTTATCGACGCAACTCGTGGCTGAGCGCCTCCAGCTCGCCGCCGCCGGCCATCTGGTGGGTCAGCTCCTCGAGGGTGACCTCGGACCGAGGCGCGTCGAGTTCTTGGTGGCCGAGCTTCAAGATGGTGAAGTGGTCGCCCACCAAGAAGGCGTGGTGGGGGTTGTGGGTGACTAACACGACGGCGATGCCGCGCTCGCGGGCGGCGGCGACCATGCGCAGCACCGCCCCGGACTGTTTCACGCCGAGAGCTGCGGTGGGCTCGTCAAGGATCAGCACGCGGGCGCCGAAGTAGACGGCACGGGCGATGGCGATGACCTGGCGTTGGCCGCCGGAGAGGTTGCCGGCCTCGACGTCCACGTCTGGGATGTCAATGCCCATCTCTAGAAGCTGCTCGGAGCAGATCCGCTTCATCTCTGCCTGGCGCAGCACGCCGAACGCGCCGGTGAGTTCCTGGCCGAGGAAGAAGTTGCGCCACACGCTGAGCTCGTCGACGATCGCCAGCGTCTGGTGGACGGTGGCGATGCCGGCGCTGATGGCGTCGCGGGGGGAGGTGAGGGTGGATGCGGAGCCGTCGATAAGCATGGTGCCCGAGGTGGGTTGATGCAGGCCCGACAGGATTTTGATCAGGGTGGATTTGCCGGCGCCATTGTCGCCGAGCACGCAGGTGACTTCGCCTTCGCGCACGGCGAGGTTGACGCCGCGTAGCGCCTCGAAGCTGCCGTAGGACTTGGTGATGTTTTCCAGTTCGATGACAGCCACTTAGCGCCCCTTGGTGTATTTGGCGAAGGAGGTGTTTGCGAGCACCGCCACCAGCAGTGTCGCGCCGAGGAAGAACTTGAACCAGTCCGGGTTCCAGCCGGCGTAGACGATGCCCTGGTTGGTCATGCCGAAGATCAGCGCTCCGATGGCGGTGCCGACGGCGGTGCCGCGCCCGCCCGTCATGGCGCAGCCGCCGATGACCGCGGCGATGATGTAGAGGAACTCGTTGCCCACGCCCTGGCCGGCCTGGATGGAGTCGAAGGCGAACAGGGTGTGCATGCCCACGAACCACGCGGCGAAGCCGATGCCCATGAACAGCAAAATCTTCACGCGGCGCACCGGCACGCCGACGGCGCGGGCGGCATCCTGGTTGCCGCCGACCGCGGTGATCCAGCCGCCGAGCTTGGTGCGGAACAGCACGAACGATGCCACGGCGACGAAAAAGATCCACCACAGGACCGTCACGGAGATGCGCACGTTGCCGATGTGGAAGTTGCCGGCGAACACGGCGTGGGCCGACGGGAAGCCCTCCATGTCCGCGATGGTGGGGGTGGCCACCTGGCCGGTGACCAACTTCGTCACCGCAAGGTTGAGACCTTGGAGCATGAGGAAGGCCGCCAGGGTGATCAGGAAGGAATCGATGCCGGTGCGCGTGACCAAAAAGCCGTTGAGCGCGCCGATGGCCAGCGAGATCCCCAGCGCGAGGAACGCGCCCACCCACGAGTTCAGGTGCAGGTTGTAGTTCAGCATCGTCGCGGCGAGCGCGGCGGTGGTCACGGCGACGCCGGAGGAGAGGTCGAACTCCCCGCCGATCATGAGCATGCCCACCGCCAGCGCCACAATGCCCAGGGTGGAGCTGGCGTACAGCGTGGTGGCCAGCGCCTCAAAGGAGCGGAACGCCGGCGCCACGGAGAGGAAGAAGACGAAGATGGCGATGAAGCCGAGGAGGCTGGCAAACTCCGGGCGGCGGATCAGGCGCGCGAACCCGGTGCGGGTTTTCAGGCGGTCGTCCCTCATCGCATGCCCGCCTTCGCGGCCTCTTCGACCTTGTCCACGTTGCTTTGGTCCACGAAGCTCGGGCCCGTGTAGACGGGGCGCCCGCCGCCGAGGGTGCCGCCGTTGCGTTTTGCAATCCACAGCGAGTCCACCGCCAGGTAGCCCTGCAGGTACGGCTGCTGGTCCACGGCCCACGCCACGCGGCCGTCCGCGATGGCGCCAACGAGCTCTGCGTTGGTGTCGAAGGTGGACACCTGCGCCTGCGCGCCGGACTGGTTCACGGACTCCACGGCGCGCATTGCCACCGGCGCCTGCAGTGCAAACACGGTGTCGAAGGAGCGGTCCTGGGAAAGCTTCGAGGTGATGGTGGACTGCACGGCGGTGAGGTCCTGGCCGTTGACGTACAGCAGCTCCACCGCGTTTGCGTCGCCGCCGAGGCCATCGCGCACACCGGCGCAGCGCGCCTCCTGCGAGGAGTTGCCCTGCTCGTGGATCACGCACAGCACCTTCTTCTTGCCTTCCTCCTTGAGACGCTCGCCAGCGGCGCGGCCGGCGACGGTCTCGTCCTGGCCGAAGAAGCCGGTCATCCCGTAGTCCTGGTACGCGGTCATGCCGGCGTTGAGGCCGACCACGGGGATGCCGCGGTCCACGGCGTCGCGCGCCGCCGGGCCGATCGCCTCCGCATTCGGCATGGTCACGGCGATGCCGTCCACGCCCGCGTCCACCGCGGAGCGCACGAGGTTCGCCTGGTTGGGCGCCTGCGGGTCGGAGGAGTAGCGCAGCTCGATGTTGTCTTTCTTCGCGGCGTCCTCGGCGCCCTTGCGCACGAGGTCCCAGTAGGTGTCGCCGGGCGCGCCGTGGGTGACCATCGCCACCACGTACCGCGGGGTGTCCACACCGCCCGCCGTGCCGCCGCCGTTTTCGTTGCGGGGGGCGCCGCCTGTCGACGAGCATCCGCCCAACACCGCCACCACCGCGAGCAACACGGCGGCCACTGTTTTCCGCGCCTTGGTCATTGCCAAAGTGTGAACCACTCCACTCGCTCCGTCAAGCGAAGGCACCTAGAACACCCCGGCGATGAGCAGCATCGCGGGCAGCGCCAGGAACGTGGTGAGGAAGACCGTGTCGCGGCAGATCACCTCACCCGAGCGGTACGTCGCCGCGTAGTTGTACACGTTCTGCGCGGTGGGCAGCGCGCACAGGATCAGCGCGGCGTACATCTCTTCCGGCCCTAGGTGCAGAAGCTTTGCGACGATCCACGCCACCGCCGGCATGCCCACCAGCTTCAACGCGGTGGCGGTGATGGTGGGGCCGCGGTGGCTTGTCAGCACCTTCTCGCCGGTGAGTGACGCGCCGAAGCTCATCAGGATCAGCGGGATGGACGCCCCGCCCAGGATCTCCAGCGGCGCCAACACCGGCTCCGGCACGGTCCAGGAGGCCGCGGAGACGGCGAAGCCCGCGAACGCCGCTACCACCACGGGCGCGGTCAGCCCGGACAGCACGGACTTGGCAACGCCGGAGGAGCTGCGGTCCAGCCCGCCGATCACGATGGGGGAGAGCACCGCCATTTGCAGGACGAGGGCGGGCACGACGAAGGTGGCGTCGCCAAGCACATAGGTTGCAATGGGCAGGCCGATGTTGACGGAGTTGTAGTAGCTCGACGACGCCGCGCCCGCCATCGTCTCGGCCGCGTCCTGGCGGAAGAAAACCGCGCTGATCGCCCAGTAGATGAGCATGGTCACCACCGTGGCGACGGCGATGACCAGGATGACCGGAGAGAAAAACGCGTCCGTGTCCGAGACCGCCACCGAGGAGAAAATCAGCGACGGGGTGGCTACGTGGAACGCGATGCGGTTGAGCTGCAGACGCTGCTCGCCCGGCCCGATGACGCCTTTGTGGGCCAGCCACCACCCCGCCGCGATGACGGTGAAGATGATGGCGAAACCGGTGAGGACGTCAAGCATGCCCGTGAGTGTATCGCCGGGGCTGGGGGTGGTCGCGTTTGGGAATGTGGCAAATATTTGCCACATTGCGAAAACGAGGCACCTGCGCGCCCGATCGGCACCTGCGACTACATCGAAGACAACGGCGCGTACGGCACGGCCTCGCCCATACCGCCGAACTGACCCCAGAACGACCAGCCGAACCACGCGAACGCCACCGCGGTGACCACGGCCCAGGCCAGCATGGTCTTGCCGTTCAGCCCCAGCACCGGGATGAGCTCTTTGCCCGAAGCCCCTCCGCGGACCTTCAACACGCTCGTCACCGCCAGCGGCAGCGCCACAAGCGCCGCCAGCGCAGACACGGTGGTCATCGACAGCACCACTGAAATGAAGAACGGGAACAACGTCAGGACGGTGAAGAGGGTGCGCGCGTTGGCGTCGCCAAGCCTCACCGCAAGTGTGCGCTTGCCGGCGGCCGCATCGGTGGGGATGTCGCGGATGTTGTTGGCCAGGTTCACCGACGCGGAGATCGCGCCGATGGCCAGCGCGCACAGGAAGCCTTCCCAGGACACCATTCCGGACTGGGTGTATTCGGTGCCCATGACGGCAACCAGCCCGAAGAACACAAACACCGATAGTTCGCCGAAGCCGGAGTAGCCGTAGGGGCTGTCGCCGCCGGTGTAGAACCACGCCGCGGCGATGCACAGCGCGCCCACCAGTACGAGCCACATTGCGCCCGCCACCGCGGACAGGATCACGCCGAACACCGCGGCGGCGCCGAACGCGATAAACGCCGCGAGCTTCACCTGCTCCGGCGCGGCCAGCCCGGAGCCGGTCAGGCGCGTCGGGCCGGTGCGGTCGTCGTCGGTGCCGCGGATGCCGTCGGAGTAGTCGTTGGCGTAGTTCACGCCGATGATCAGCGCCCACGCCACTAAAAGCGCGAGCACTGCGCGGCCGGGGTGGGCCTGCAAGGTCAGGGCCGCCACGCCGGTGCCGGCGATGACGGGGGCGAAAGCGTTGGGCCAGGTGTGGGGGCGGGCGGCTTCCCACCAGTCGCGGGGTGTGGCGGTGTGAGTCCCAGTGTCAGTCATGCCCTCCATCATGCACCCTCCCTCGCCGGTCGGCTAGGGTAATGCGCCATGTGGATTGACTACGCCGTGCGGCAGGGGTTCGTGGCCACCGGCGCATTCGTTCGTCTCCCGTTGCTGCTCAACGCGGCGCACAACTCGGATAAGCGTTTCCCGGAGGACGGCGAAACCGTCATTTCTTTGACCACCCACGGCACCCGTTTGCGCTCCGCGTCCGCGGCGATCGCGTCGCTTCTGGTGGGCACGGTGCGCCTGCCGGTGCACCTGTGGCTGGATCCCGTGGATTTTCACGCCCGGTGGCCGGACGCGCTGAGGGCGTTGGCGGATCGCGGCCTGCAGGTGCACGAATCCACCGGCGGCCTGGGCCCGCACACCAAGTACTACGGCACGTTCCAGCAGTACCCGGACTGCAACGTCATTACCGTCGACGACGATGTGCTTTACCCGCATACCTTCGCGCAGAAGCTTATCGACGCCCCTTCGGCCACCACCATCACCGCCTACCGCGCCCACAGAGTCGTGCTGGATGAAGACGGCATCGCCCCGTACAAGAAGTGGAAGCCGGTGCGCAGCGCCGAGCCGTCGATTCTGCACTTCGCCACCGGCGTGGACGGCGTGCGCTACCCGAAGGAGATGGTGCGCTACGTCGCCGAGCGCGGCACGGAGTTTTTGGACCTCGCCCCACGCGCCGACGATGTGTGGTTGAACCATTGCGCCCTGCGCGCCGGGTTTCCGGTGAAGCAGGTTTCGGAGCGCTCGGCGAACTTTCCGCTGGTCCCGGGCTCGCAGCGTGTGCGCCTGTCGCGGGTGAACCTCTCGGGCGGCAACGATGTCCAAATCGCGGCGACGTATTCAGCAGAAGACGTAGCCAAGCTGCGCGCCGCGGAGTAGCGTTTGGCCGGTGAATGACACAGCCTCCTCGAGGTGGTTCGGCCCCGCGCAACTGACTGCGCTGGGCTTTCTAGCCCTGATCCTCGCCGGCACAGCGCTGCTTTCCATGCCGTTCGCCTCCGCTGATGGCGCGCCGACAGCGCTGATGAGCGCGCTGTTCACCGCCACGTCCGCGACCACTTTGACCGGCCTGGTCACCGAGGACACTGGCAGCCACTGGAGCCTGGCCGGACAGCTCATTGTGCTGGCGCTGATCCAGGCCGGCGGCCTGGGCATTATGAGCATTACCTCGCTTACCGGCATGCTGCTCACCGGCCGGGTAAAGCTGCGTTCGCGGTATGCCACGGCAGCCGAGGGGCGGCCGATTTTGGAGGGTGGGGTGAGGCGGACGCTCGTGGCAACGCTGCTGCTCACCTTCTTCTTTGAGGGGGTGGTAGCGGTGATCTTGGGCATTCGCTTCGCCACCGTCTACGGCATGGCGCCGGGACGCGCCGCATACGAGGGCGTGTTCCACGCCATCTCCGGGTTCAACAACGCCGGCTTTGGCCTGCGTCCGGACAGCCTGGTCTCCTACAACACGGACGGGTGGATCCTCATCCCGTTGGCGGGTGCGCTGATGATTGGCGGGCTGGGCTACCCGGTGCTCTCCGAGCTGGTGCGCCGCGGCCGCGAGCGGGCGCGCGGCCTGGTCCACGGCGCGCCGGTGAGCTCGCGGCGGTTGTCCATCACTACCCGCATGACGCTGAAAGCGACCGCGTTTTTGGTGGTCAGCGCCACGCTTATCATCGCACTACTGGAGTGGCGCGGCTTCCTCGCCGGTATGCCAGCCAGCGTCAAGTGCCTCAACGCGTTCTTCTCCGGGGTGACACCGCGCACCGCGGGGTTCAACTCTGTCGACTACGCCGAGGCGCACCCGATCACGCTGATGGTCACGGACATTTACATGTTCATCGGCGGCGGGTCTGCGGGTACGGCCGGCGGCATCAAGATCACCACCGCGACCGTGCTGCTAGCGGCCATGCTGGCGGAATTCAAAGGCCGCGACGCCACCACCGTCGGCCACCGCACCGTGCCAAAAGGTGTGGTGCGCCAGGCGATGACGGTGGCCGCGGCGGGGCTGGTAGCGGTGACCGCAGGCGTGGCCACGCTGCGTATTTGCGATCCCCAGTTCACCGCCGACCAGGTCAACTTCGAGGTCATCTCGGCGTTTGCCACCACGGGGCTTTCCACCGGCATCACCGCGGATTTGTCCGCCCCGTCCCAGCTCGCGCTGTGCCTGCTGATGTACCTCGGGCGCATCGGCCCGTTCACACTCGTCGCAGCGCTGGCGCTGCGCACCGTTTCCCGCAGGTTCGACTACCCCACAGAAAGGCCCTTCATTGGTTAACTTCCCCCGTTTCACGTCCACGCAGCGTTTGAATATCCCGCCCGTGGTGGTCATTGGCCTGGGCCGTTTCGGCGGTGCGATCGCCCAGGAGCTCACCCGCTACGGCGTGGAGGTCTTAGGCGTCGATGCGGATGAGCGGTTGGTACGCGAGCATGCGCCTTTGCTTACCGACGCCACCGTCGCCGACACCACCGACCCCGAAGCCTTACGCCAGCTCGGTGTACACGACGTCAAACGCGTGGTGATCGGCATTGGCTCCGCGCTGGAAGCGTCCATCCTGACCGCCTCCAACCTGGTAGATCTGGGGGTGCCCGACATTTGGGCGAAGGCAGATTCGGAGTCCCACGCCCGCATTCTGCAGCGCCTCGGCGTGCACCACGTGGTGCGCCCGGAGCACGACACCGGCCGCCGGGTGGCGCATCTGCTCGGCGGGAGGTTCCAGGATTTCGCAGAGCTGGCGGAGAACTACGGCGTGATCAAGATGGCCCCGCCGCGTGCGCTGCTGTCCGGTCCCTGCGACGCGGAAAAGCTGTGGGACAAGCACCGCGTGCAGGTGGTGTCCGTGCGCAACAGCAACGGCGAGTGGCAGCCGTTTGTGCCGGGCCAGGAGCTCTCCCCGTCGGACCTGATTGTGATGGCGGGTGCGCCGGACGACTTGGAGCGTTTCTCCCAGCAGTAGGGGCATGTGGCAGTCTTTGGGCCAGTTCTGCTGGGAGTGGTTCTGTTTCAGCTGGTGAGTCTCAGTCCATCTGCAGCACGGTGCGAAGTTCCGCGAACAGCTCCGGGCGCAGCCGGTGGAGGACCGACCTGCCCAGGCGGCTCTTTTCTAGGAGACCGGCCTCGGTAAGTTTTTTGAGGTGGTGGGAAACCGTCGGTTGGCTTAGCCCAGAGCGTTGCGTCAGTTCGCTCACGCTCATCGGCTCGCAGCCCTCTTCGGCGAGCCAGGAGAGTAGTTGCAGCCGGCCGGGGTCCGCCAAAACTTTGAACAGGGCCGCGTAACGCGTCGCGTCGTCTGCGGAGAGCAAGCCGGAGCCCAGCGAGCAGCAGTCGAGGCCAGTGTCTGCTGCCGTGGCGACAGAATCTTTCATGCTTCCTACCTTTTCATATTGACAGCGATAAATGTGCCTTTTAGTGTTCGTATTGATAATCGTCAATAGATAAGGATTCCACATGGAAGACACAACCTCTCAGCCAGTAGAGCGCATGTCATTTCTTGACCGCTTCCTACCGGTGTGGATCATGCTCGCCATGGCGGCGGGCCTTGCCCTCGGCCGGGCGGTGCCGGGGCTTTCGGGCGCACTCGAGCGCCTGGAGGTCGGAGGGATCTCGCTGCCGATTGCGCTCGGCCTGCTGGTGATGATGTACCCGCCGCTGGCCAAGGTGCGCTACGACAAGACCCGCGAGATCGCCACCGACAAACGGCTCATGACCGTGTCCATTATCTTGAACTGGATTGTCGGCCCCGCGTTCATGTTCGCGCTCGCCTGGATCTTCCTGCCTAACGAGCCCGAGCTGCGCACCGGCCTCATCATCGTCGGCCTGGCGCGCTGCATCGCCATGGTGCTGGTGTGGTCCGACCTCGCCTGCGCCGACCGGGAAGCCACCGCCGTGCTGGTGGCCATCAACTCGGTGTTCCAGGTGCTCATGTTCGGTGTGCTCGGCTGGTTCTACCTGCAGATCCTGCCGTCCTGGCTGGGCCTGGAGACCACTTCGGTGGAGTTCTCCTTCTGGGCGATCGTCTCCTCCGTGCTCGTCTTTTTGGGCATCCCGCTGCTGGCCGGGTTGCTCTCGCGCATCATCGGTGAGCGCACCAAGGGCCGCGACTGGTACGAGAACACCTTCCTGCCCCGGATCTCCCCGCTGGCGCTGATCGGCCTGCTGTACACGATCGTGCTGCTGTTTTCCCTGCAGGGCGACCAGATCCTGTCCAGGCCGTTGACCGTGGCCACGGTTGCGCTGCCGCTGCTGTGCTACTTCGTGGGCATGTTCGCTGTGGCTCTTGTGGTGGCCAAACTCTCCGGCATGGACTACGCCCAGTCGGCCTCGGTGGCGTTTACGGCCGCCGGCAACAACTTCGAGCTCGCCATCGCGGTGGCCATCGGCACCTTCGGCGCCACCTCCGCCCAGGCGCTGGCGGGCACGATTGGCCCGCTCATTGAGATCCCGGTGCTCGTCGGCTTGGTCTACCTCATGCGGGGTATCGGCCCGAAACTGTTCCCCGATGACCCAACATTGCCTCACCAAAGGAGCCTTGCATGAAGCCCTCAGTCCTGTTTGTCTGCGTCGGCAACGGCGGCAAGTCCCAGATGGCGGCGGCGCTCGCCGAGAAGCACGCGGGTAGCCAGCTCGGCATCCACTCCGCGGGTACCAAACCCGGCACGAAGCTGAACCAGGAATCGGTCGAGGCGATCGCAGAGGCTGGCGCCGACATGTCGCACGGAACGCCCAAACCCATCGATCCGGAACTGCTGCGCAGCGTCGATCGCGTCGTGGTGCTCGGAGAAGACGCGCAGGTGGAAATGCCTGACGGCGCCCGTGGCACGCTGGAGCGCTGGCGCACCGACGAACCCTCGCACCGCGGCATCGTGAGCATGGAGCGGATGCGCCTGGTGCGCGACGACATCGACGATCGCGTGCGCTCGCTTATCGACGAACTCCTGTAGCGCCTCTTTAATACGCCGGGATCATCGGGATTCGTTGCTTGTTGCGGAACCTCGACGCCTGCATGCGCGCCGGCGAGGTGCCGCGGTAGTGGGTGGTGGAGGGGGAGGTTGCGTACTTCGGATTTGTGGACGGTTTGCGGGAGCGTAGCTTCTCGTGCCTCACACCACCGCATTGTGGCACGAATTACATGGTTGTGCTTTGTGGACGATTGCTTTACGACGATCCTTCGGCCTGCGCCCGCAACCCGCAAATAAACACGTCCACGAGCCACCCCCTGCTACGGGCGAACACCTCTTCTGCCATGGCCGGCAGCGGCCGCGACAGCGCGATGATGCCGAAGTGGAAGTCTAAGACGTCGAGGTCGCCGGGGCACAGCCCGTACTTTTCCGCCTCTGTAAGGAGGGGGCGGTAGAGGGCTTTTACCTTTTCTGTTAGTGCGTTTCGTTCCTCTTGGTCCAAGTGGGGTGCGAACACGGGCAGGAATTTTTCGCCGACGGCGGGGAAGCTGATGTCCACCATCTCGGTGATGGCGCAGCGCCAGGTCGCCTCGGGGGTGTCGGGGAAGCGGGGGACGTGCTTGTCGACGACCGCGCGCATGTTGTCCATGACGTTTTCCAGCACCGCGCGGTAGAGGTCGTCCCTGGTGGGGAAGTGGCGGCTCGCGGTGGCAACGCCCACCTCTGCTTCCTTCGCAATGGTGCGCAGCGAGACCTCCGGCCCCATCTGGGCAATCAACGACGTGGCCGCTTCCACGAGCGCTTTGCGGTTTTCAGCAGCATCTTTTCGCATACTCGGCACCTTACTCTTGACAATTGGAAAGTGGAACAATATGCTCCACTTTGCTAAAGTGAAACAATCTATTCCACTTGGAGGAAACGATGAGCACAACCGTCGCGCATCAAGATGCCGCCCCCGCCGGCGGCGAGCGCACCGACAGCGCCAACGGTGCCAATGGCACCAGCAGCACCGTGAAAAAGACCATCGCCCTGATTTTGGGACTGCCGATTGTCCTCGGCCTCATGCTGTGGGCCTTTCTGGCACCCACCTTCGGCTCCGGCCCGGACGGGGTGCCGGTGGCGGTGGCGGGGCCGGAGCCGGTCGTCGAAAAGCTGCGCGCTCAGGCAGAGCAGCAGGAAGAGCACCCGGACTTCATCGCGGTGAGCTCGCAGGACGAGGCCGAAGACATGGTGCGCAACCGCGACGCGGTCGGCGCGATCGCAATCGGGCAGGGCGGCGCCACGGTCTACACCGCTTCCGGTAACGGTGCGCCGTACGTGCAGTTGCTCAATGGTCTCGCCCAGAACATGCAGGCCTCCGGCATGCCGGTGGAGACCGAGGATCTCGCTCCCACTACCGAGGACGACCCGCAGGCCCAGGGCCTGGCATTGCTCGGCTTGCCACTCGCGTTCGGCGGCGTGATCTCTGGCATGCTCGCAACCGTGCTGCTGCGCGGCCACAAGTGGTCGAAAGCCGCGGTCATCGCGGGTGTGGCGGCTCTCGGCGCGGGGGTTGCGGTCTGGATGCTGCACGGCATCTACGGCACGCTCAGCGGCAGCGTGGGTATGGAGTGGCTGGCTATCGCCCTCGGTATCGCCGCGACCTCTTCGGTCACCGCCGGGTTGGGCGCACTGTTTGGTGTGCCGGGCGCTGGCCTCGGTGCGGTGCTGACCATCTTTGTGGCTAACCCGCTGGCCGGCCTGGCAACAGGCCCGTGGATGCTGCCGGCCGGCTGGTCCACACTGGGCCAGCTCATGCCGATTGGTGCGACAGGCTACCTCGTGCGCTCGCTGAGCTTCTTCGACGGCGCGGACGCGCAGGGTTCCTGGATTGTCCTGTGCAGCTGGATCGTCGTTGGCCTGATTCTGCTGGCCTTCGACCGTTCGAAGGAGAAGACCGCGTAGGTTGTCTCTGCTCAAACACCCGTCGCTAACCGGCGGGTGTTTTTCATGTGCTGCTAGATTCGGCGCACATGGCAACGACGACACAGCTCTACGTCTCCTTCCCCGGCAACGCACGCGAGGTGCTGGAGTTTTACCAATCCGTCTTCGGCGGCGATCTCGAGCTGCTCACCTACGGCGAGCAGCTGGACCAAGGGGTGAAGTTCCCCTTCGACCCGCCGCGCGAGGCTATCGCCCACGCCACGCTCACCGGCCCGTTTTCCATTTCGGGCGGAGACGACCTCGAGCGCGATGAAACCAGCCTCAACCGCGGTGACTTCGGCTTCACCGCGAACGTAGAGACCGTAGAGGAGGGCGAAGCGCTCTACGCAGAACTCGCGGGCGCCGACGGCAGCGCCGTCATGCCCTTCGCCCTCGCGCCGTGGGGCGACCACTTTGGCGTGGTGGAAGACAAGTTCGGCGTGCGCTGGAACGTGACTAAGCAGGGGTAGGGCTGCCGATTCTCCCAACGGGCATGCCTCCACAGAAAAAGAAAGGCCCCGGTCATTTATGCATTGCCCGCAAAGGGGAAGATGCCCGACCGAGGATCTATCGTTGTCGACTGTATACCACTGCGCCTGCGAAACACAACGGTGATCGTGCACGCTGTCTGGCATATGGGCTGGCAGGTACCTCTTCGTCGTTCTGGCCGCAGCGGAAGACGGAAGGACCTACGTAATGACTTCGCGTGACATGACGGTGCAGGAAATCCGACGGTTCCGACAAAAGGGGGGAACAATGAACGAACAACAACTGGAAGATTTACGTTCCTACTACGGCAACAACGACACATCTGCGTTCATGGAAGATGCCGAGCACGTGGATCTCGGCGATGTGGCCGACCCCGACGCCACAGTTGCATTCACCTTGAGCATGCCCAACCGTGTTCTCGACGCCGCGCGTGAGATTGCGGCTGCTGAAGGTGCTTCTACCAACGATGTGCTTCGCAGATTCCTCGAAGCTGGAGCAAGTGCTCTGGTTGAGAGTGAAGCTTCAATCCCCGTAAGTAAGCTTCTCCGCCTCATCGACGAAGCTCGCGGAGCGTAACGAGTCCCGCCTCAACCAGGGACTACTTCTTCGGCGTCCGCTGGGACGTGACCAAGTAGGGGCAGCGCAAGGCCTTCGAGCGTTTCCTCCCGCGACGTGGCTAGACGCACACGTCCGCGAACGAGAGCCTCTCCCGTGGGGCACCTGCGGCCTCCCACTCCGCGATTGCTTCGCGAACTTCCTCTAGGAAGGTATCGCTGATTTCGGGCATCTCACCCGTCTCGTAGAGCTCACGCTCGATCCGGGCAGCTGTGAAGACATAGAATTCGGGCCCCTCCTCGGGGAAACTCTGTATCAACGCAACGGCAAGTTGTGGGTTGATCTCCGTCTCCCAGGGCGTTTTCCTCCAGCCGTCTGGATCTTGAATGGTCCAGAGGTGGGCGTAGTAGTCGCGGTTGAGTCCCCGACGGCGTTTTTCAATCTCTTCGAGGTATTCGCCGAGGTGGTAGTCGATGACGGACTTGAGGGCTGCTTTCTCGATGAAGGCGCCTTCGAGTTGCTCGATCGCCGGTCCTGGAGGAATTCCTGCAGCTTCGTACTCTTCCATTTTGGACTGCAGCGAGCGATTTACGTGGTCCTGCCACTCCTCCTGCATGTGTTTGTATCTGGACTCGACTTCACTGTCGGGGATGTGGGGATTCCACGTTTTCATGACCTTTTCAACGTAGTCGCGCTCAACCATTCCAAGGTCCTCTCTGCCGGTAATCGGCCGTCATGGCAAGGTACGTGTCGAGACATTACGCAGCGGGCCGACATGACAACTCGGAAATCGAACAAAATGGCGAATGTTGTGTTGCTGCAAGCGTGACACCTGGGCGTCGAAAGGGGGTCGCTCTCTGGGTACCCGGGGATTCTGTGCAGGTGGCCGACTACTTCCCCGTAAACCTGCGCACAACCAAATAAACCAGTGCGCATGCTGCGGTGAGAAAGCCGAAGAAGAACCCAAAGGCGAGAATCGTCGTGAGAAACGACTCACCATCAGGGTCGAAGGTTTCCAGGCACAATCCGAACAGCAGGAACGAGATGAGGCCGATGGCTGCGGACCACCAGAACACCTTGACTGCAGTGGGGCGCTTCGCCGGCTTTGCAGGTTCCTCCTGGGCGGGGGCGGTGGCGGCCGCTGGAGCAGGGGCCGCCCCCGGTGCTGTCGTGGTGGCGGGTGCGACCTGTGGTGGTTCCGCGGCAGCAGGTTGCGAGGCTGGACTGGACTGCGTGGTCAGGTCCAACACATCACCGTGAAGCGGCAGTGGTTCCGGGTGGCGTTGAAACATATTGCCTTGCGACGGCGTCCCCGCCGCCCCTGCTTGCCCCGCTGTCCTATCCATCGTTGCTCCTCGCTGAGGTCCGTAGTCGTTGACTCCTGCACGACAGTAGTGCGCAACGGGGGAACCGTCTCGCTGGCGGAGAGCAAGGCCTGGAAACCGACGGTCGAGAACGCGATCCGAGCCGTAATCGTCATGCGCTGCGTCCGGGCGAAGAAATCACGCCGTTTCTCCGGTGGGTGGCTGACTATGGCTCGCCGGGCTTCCAGGTCGCGCCCGTGGTCATCGAGAACCCGAACGGCTAAAACAGCTCCTTGACGGCCGCGCGGTCCACCTTGCCCGGGCCGAGCTGCGGCAGCGCCGCCACCACCTTGAGTTCTTTGGGGATCTGCCAGTGCGCGATGCGGCCGGCGTCCTCCGCGTCGGCGAGTGCGTCCAGGATGTCCGGCACTGTCGCAGAGCCGGTGTAGGCAGCGCAGATGCGCTGGCCGAAGCGGTCGTCGTCTTTGCCGATGACGGTGGCAGCGGTGACGCCGTCGATACGCAAGAGCTCCTCTTCCAACACTTCGGGGTGGAGCTTGAGGCCGCCTGAGGAGATGACGTTGTCGGTGCGGCCGAGGACGGTGAGCACGCCGCCTTCGAGCTCGCCGGCGTCGGAGGTGCGGAACCAGCCGTCTTGGAGGTCGGGGGAGTCGCGATGGTGGTAGCCGCGGGCGACCATGGGGCCGCCGAGGTGGATGCGCCCGTCGACGATTCTCACGTGCGCGCCCGCGATGGGACGGCCGTTGTAGACGCACCCGCCGGAGGTTTCGCTGGAACCGTAGGTGGTGACCACGTTGATGCGCAGCTTCGCCGCCGATTCGAGCAGCCGCGGGTTGGTGGCGGCGCCGCCGACGAGGACCGCGCTGAAGGTTCGCAGCGCGTCGATGCCCTTGAGGGTGGATGTGGCCTTGGCCAGCTGCATCGGGGTCAGCGCGGTGTAGGTGCGCTCGCCGGTGCGGGCCAGCTCGTGGGCGCGGGCGGCGAACTCGGCGACGTTGAAGCCGCGGGAAAGGTCGACGTATGCGGGCTCGACACCTGCGACCATGCTGCGCACGAGCACCTGGATTCCGGCGATGTAGGCGGCCGGCATCGCCAGCAGCCATTGCCCCTCGCCGCCGAGCGCCTGGTGGGTCGCGTCCGCACTCGAGATCAGGTTCGCCGGGGTGAGCATCGCGCCTTTGGGCTTTCCTGTGGAGCCGGAGGTGGACACGACCAGGGCGATGTCGTCGTCGATGGGCGCGCCGGGCTTCAGCGTGTTGCGCAGCAGGTTCGTGCGCGCCGGGTCGTTGGCAGGCACGGGCAACAGTGTGCGCTGGCCGGTCAGGGCCTCCTCGAGCGCGGGCATGATGGCCAGCGGGTTCGCGGGATCGACGGGGAGAAGTTCCAGCAGGTGGGTCACTTGGCGGGCGTTTCGTTCTCGAGAGGGTTCGTAGGGGCGGTGCGGGCGAAGGCTTTGCGGGACAGTGGGCCGTTGATAATCGCCCAAAGCCCCGCGGCAGTGAGTGCGGTGAGCAGCACGTACATCACCGGCACGCTGTGGGGTGCGACAAGCACCGCAACGGCGTTGAGCCCGATGTGGCACACCACCGCCAGCGCCCAGAGCTGCCAGCGACGCTCGCGCACCGCGCGCAGCACGATCAGGGTGAACACCACGTGTGCGGCGATCGCGAGCGCGCGCTCGTACCAGCTTGTGGCGATCATGCCGACTCCGATGTTCTGCAGCGCCTCAATCTGCTCTGCAATGGCTTGCGCGGTGGCAGGGTCGTCGCTTCCGGCGGCCTGAGCTTTGATTGCGTCGCCGGTGGTCAACAGCATGATGTTGCCAGCAAACAGGTTGGTGAAGAGTAGCAGCGCTTCTATGCCGCCGTGGCCCAGGCCGAAGCCGACGCCGTCGTTCCACTCGCGGGTGTTCTTGTCCCAGAAACGCAGCACGATCCAGCGGGCGGTCTCCTCGAACAGGCCCGAGGTGACCAGGAACAGTGCCGTGGTCAGGGCGGTGGCCGTCGCTGGCTCGAATGTTTTGCTGAAGAGGAACTGCAGCGGGATAACCAGCGCAAACCTGGCTACCTGGGACAACGGGAACGCCAGTGCGCCCCAGCCCAGCGACGCCCACCTGAAGCCGAGCCTGCGCTTCCCAACGAACCACGCGGCTACCACCAGGGCGATCATGCCTACGAACTGCAGAATGAGAAGGCCCAACGTCATGGCAGAAACGATACCGCTGCGGTCGTGGCGGGTCGCGGTGAGTGGTGCGACGGGGCGGATAAACGGGCGTTTGCGGCGAGGTCGGTACCTTGATGTCGATAGTTGCTGGTCACAGCGTTTCGCCGATTTTGAGCCGAAAACACTCCCGACGCGCTGACCTGGAACTATCGACCTGGAAGTATCGACATCGAGCTATCGACCCGGCTAGCCCCGCTCCTAGTCATCTGTAACGCAGATCTCACTCTTTACCGATTTAACAAGCATGAGGAAGATCATCGCACCGGCCGTCGCTGCGGCGACCGCCCTTTCGCTCGCCGCCCCTGTCACTGCTACCGCCGCCACCTTGACCCCGTTCACCAAGGACGGCACCAACTACTGCCGCGTCACGCTCAACGACGTCGAGCGCGGCCCCGCCAACCAAGCCGAACGCGCCGCGAAAACACTCACGCACGGCATGTACGCCACCTCGGTCGTCGAGGCGTTCGAGGCGACGTTCCCGGAGCTGAAGAAGCTTGGCGACGATTACGTGGCCGAGCCGGACGTCGTCAAGCATTTGCGCCTGCTGCGTGACGACAAAACACCCGAGGGCGATGTCCGCGCCGACGCCCGCGCCGCCGCGAAGGAGAAGCTGGCGCCGCTCGGCCTGCACACCACAGACGCCGACTTCTACCTGGACATGAAGGAAGGCTCCCAGATTCCGCTGGGTCCGGCCGGCCGCGCGCTGAAGGGCAACGCTGACTGGTTCGTGGGCATTGACGGCGGGGTGCCGAAGGCACAGCCGCTCGGCGACGATTACGTGTTCGGCCGCACCGGCAAAAACACCGCGCAGTGGCTGCGACATGTGGAGGGCTGGCAGCGCGACGCGTTCGCCGCGAACATGAAGAAGACCTACTTCGGCCAGGTCCAGGACACGTTGGAAAGCTCGTACTACTACGCGCTCGAGGAGGCCAAGACCTGCCACGACGGCACCAGCCACGTCATCTTCCCCACGCAGGACCTGAAGCTGCCGGAGGCGCCGAAGCTGGAAAACGCCGACCTGGGCGACACCGCGCCTGAGCCGGGCCCCGCACCGAAGGACCCGGTGGAGACACCGGACGAAAAGGCACCGGAGACCTTCGACGCCAAGCTGGCGCAGATCATCGGCATCGTCGCCGCGGTGCTCGCCGCCTTGGGTGCGCTGTTCGCGCTGCTGCAGAACGCGGGCGTCAAGGGCCTGCCCACCATTCCGCAGATCCCGGGGTTGACCAAGTAGGTCTCCTCCTTGGGGAGGAGGTGGGTGCGCGGAGCCGTCGATAAGCTAGACACCCGTGCATGTGAAAACGGGTGACGCAGTGCTTGCGGTGGCGGCGGCGGTACTTGCCGCCGTCTACACCGTGAGTGCGATCAGCGGCCCGGGCGCCGCCGCCTGGGCGCAGGCGCTGCTGTCCTGGGGGTTCGTCGCTGCGTTCGCGGTGCTCACCGGCAAGCCGCGGGCGGCGTCGGCCGCGTTAGTGGTGCTCAACACCGCCTGGGCGCTGGTGTGGCTGGCTGCGCCGGTGAACCTGGGCTCTTCGATGTGGGTACTGGCGGTGCCGGTGGCGACGTTCGTCGCTGGCAGGTACGCCGGTAAATCCTTCGCGCTAGGGGTGCTGGCGGCGGCGTGCGCGTGGGCGTTGCTCTCCCCGTTCATGTGGACGTGGGACGAGCAACTCGTGTTGTTCTACCGCCGTGGCGCAGACGGTGCGCTCACGCTGGCGCTGCATTGGGCAGCGTTCGCAGTGGCATACCTGCTGGGTGCGAATCTGGCAGGGGAGGAGGCCGCCCGTCGCCGGGCCGCGGAAGCGAAAGAACAGCGCCTGGCGGCGGCGCGGGTGGACGAGCGCCAGGCCATCGCGCGGGATATCCACGACGTGCTGGGGCACTCGTTGACCCTGATCAAGGCGCAGGCCAACGCGGGTCTCGCGTCCGGGCGCGAGCGGGAGGCGCTGCAGCAAATCAACGCCGCCGCAGGTGAGTCGCTGGCGGAGATCCGCCTGCTCGTGCGCGGCCTACGCGAAAGCGATCGCGGGTTCGCCCCGGTGGCCGGGATCGCGGATCTGCCCGCGCTGGTGCAGCGTTTTCGCAACGCCGGCATGCAGGTCGCGCTCGACGCCCCGCCTATCGACGTCCCTCCGGTGACCTCTCTCGCCATCCACCGCATCGTGGCCGAAGCGCTGACCAACGCGGCCCGTCACCAAGTTGACCCGGTCGTCTCCGTGCGCGTGACACCGGGACAGACCGTTGTGGTGGAGGTGGTCTCTACCGGGCGGGTGTGCCCGCAGCCCGGCACCGGAGTCGGTTTGGAAGGCCTGCGCGAGCGCGCCACGAGCGCCGGCGGCACGCTCGAAGCATGGCAGGCAGGAGAGGAATTCACCGTGCGGGCGGAGTTGGCGGCATGATCCGGATTTTGCTTGCGGACGACCAACCGTTGCTGCTCAGCGCACTCGAAACCATCCTGGACGCGCAAGACGACATCACCGTCGCGGCCACAGCCGCCGATGGGGCGGAGGCGGTGGAGAAGGCGCGGGCGCACCGCATCGACGTCGCCGTGCTCGACATCCGCATGCCTGTGCTGGACGGCATTGCCGCCGCCCGCACAATTATGGAGCTGGGCCCGCGGGTGATCATGCTGACCACGTTCGACGACGACGCGCTCATCCACGCAGCCATCGACGCCGGCGTCCACGGATTCCTGCTCAAGGACGCAGAGCCGGACGTGCTCGCGGGAGCGGTGCGCGCGGTGGCCGGCGGCGAATCCGTCCTCGCGCCCGGCGTGACCGGCAGGGTGATGGAGTGGGTCCGCGAAGGTCCAGGTAGCCCGGCGTTGGCCACTGCGCTGGAGGGGCTGACCACCCGTGAGCGTGAGGTGCTCGCCGAGATCGGCCGCGGAGCGACCAACGCAGAGATCTCCGCCGCGCTGTACATCGCGGAAACCACAGTGAAAACGCACGTATCCAGTCTGCTGGCCAAACTCGGCGCGCGTGACCGGGTGGCGCTGGCGCTGATCGCGCAACGCGCCGGCATCTCCTCCTAGAGGAGGAGGGATAGTGGTCCCGCCGGCCGATGTGTAAGGCTTGCTCACCGCGGACGATAGGGGCATGACCGATACACAACTCGCCTGCCGCGGTGTCGCAGTTTCGTTCGGCGGGCACCAGGTGCTGCGCGATATTTCACTGACAACCACCCCGGGCCGCGTCCACGCGTTGTTGGGGCCCAACGGCGCGGGGAAATCGACGCTGATGTCAGTGCTGCTTGGCCTGATCCAACCCGACGCGGGCGAGGTGACACTAATGGGCCAGCCGTTCACCCGCGAGGCGCTGCGGCACGTGGGCGCCTCGATCAATGACCCCGCCTTCTACAGCCACCTGAGCGCGCGCAACAATCTGCGCGTGCACACGACGCTGCTCGGCCTGCCCGACTCGGAGGCGGACCGGGTGCTCCAACTCGTCGGCCTGCAGGGCGCAGGCAAGAAGAAGGCGGGCACCTTCTCCACCGGAATGAAGGGCAGGTTGGCGCTGGCGCAGTCGCTCATCGGTGAGCCGGAGGTGCTCATTTTGGACGAGCCCCAAAACGGCCTCGACCCCGAGGGCATCGCCCACCTGCGCGCCTACCTGAAGGACTACGCCCGCGCCGGGCGCACTGTGCTGGTCAGCTCCCATCAGTTGGGCGAGGTACTGCACATGGCGGACGACGCCACCGTCATCGCCGGCGGCGACGTCCGCTTCGCCGGAGAACTTGCGGAGCTGGGCCCGAACCTGGAGGAATCCTTCTTCCGCTTGACCGCAGGGGGCAGGAAATGAGTCTGCTTCGCGCCGAATGGATCCGCGCCAAGGGCTCAACGCTGTGGTGGCTCGCAGGGGCTGGGCTGCTTCTTGGCCTGCTGCTGACTGCTTTTTCGCTGGTCGGTGATGTTGGCTCCGCGAAGTCCCTGCTGTATCCCCAGGGGCTTTTGGTCACCGGCATGGCCGCACCCGTAGCGGCGCTGTTTGCGGGGCTGGCTGAAAACCGCGAGCGCGACACCCGCGCCGGGGGCACACTCTGGCGGCCCGTCTCTTACACGGGCACCCGCGCCGCCCGCATCACAGTGGTGTGGCTGGCCCTGGCCGTGTTCGTCATTTTGGACTTCGTGGTGCCCGTTGCGGCGGCACTGGTGTTCGGCCTGGAGGGCGCTGCGCAAGTCGCGCTTGTCGGTGCGTTTGTGTGGCTCGGCATGCTGGGCCCAGCGGGCCTGGCAGCCGCGGCCACCCGCCGTGTAGGGCTGTTGCCGACGCTCGTAGCCGCATTCGTGTTCACCATCGAGCTCGGGTACTTCGTGGAGCGAAGCTGGTGGTGGTGCAACCCCGGCGCCTGGCCCGCGCGCTTGGCGCTGCCCACGATGGAGATGCACTTCAACCTGTTGCCGCTGGAGGACACCTCGCCCATGGCCGGCGAGTCGCCGTTTCCTGCGCTCGCGCTCACCTTGCTTCTAGCCGCGGCCGGATTCGTCGCTGCCGTGCTCACCCCGCGCCGCACGCGACCCATTCTTCGGCGCCGCACCACCCACGAAGTGGCTGCGCCCGCGCTTGCTGGGCCAGCCATGCCGAGGCCCGCGCGCACCGGGTTTGTGTCCGCGTGGAAGGGGGTTGCGAGGGCGGGGCGGATGCCGTCGTTAAGCATGGTGCTTGTGCTGACCGCACTGGTACTTTTGCTCGCCACACGTTATCCGGCGGACGTGCGCCAGGCGCTGTTCGCGTACGCGATCCTCCCGGTTGGCGCAGGCGTATTGCCCACGCTTGTGTGGCCGCGGATCCGCCCGGCATGGGCGCTGATGCAAGTGGAGCACCCGCGAGTCGGCGTCGCGTTGATGAGCTGGTTTACCAGCATTGTTGCGCTTGTGTGCCTGCTCGCGGGCGCAGTGGCTGGGAGCGCGCGTTTTGGTGTGCTCGCCGTAATTGCCGGCACCGTCCTCACCCTCGCCGCGCTCGCCGTGACCGTGCGCTTTGGCGTGATGTGGACGCTGGCGGCGACAATCCTGGTCACGATCGTCTCTGCCACCATCGGCGGTGACGTGCTGGCGGAGTCCTTCCTGTGGATCGCCGCGGTGCCCGCCTGGCCCGTGACCGCCACTGGCCCGCGGGGGTGGGTTGCGCTCGCGGTTGGCGCCATTCTGCTGGCCGCGGTGGCGGTTGTGCTGCTCCGGGTACTGCGCGGGATGCGCCCGGTTCGGCGCTGAGCCGCGCTCAGCCGGCGCGGTTGAGCGGGCCTTCTGCGTGGTAGCGCCCGGTGGGGGCGTTGTAGGTGGCGCGCTCGCGGGAGTCGTTGATGGAGAAGTGCCAGGTGCCGCCGTTGTCGCAGGTGCCTTCCGTGATGTTCTCGCGGAAGCCGTCCTGGATCTCCTCACCGGCGGAGGCGTGCAATGGCTCGAGGAGGCCCGCGCAGCCGAGGTCCGGGTAGGTCACCGGGATGCGGCCGCCGCGGTCGCGGGTGCCGAACTGCACGCGGTAGGACTGCCCGTTGAGCTCCGGGATATCCGAGACCTGTTTCATGGTGCCTTCGCGCGGCACGTTCAGCGGGTCGGGCTGGTCCATCTCTGCCAGTTGCGCGGTGTCCGTGGTGGGCGTCCAGTGGATCAGGGTCACGTCGTCCAGCGGGTTGCCCACGACGGTCTCCTCCGGGCCGAACGCCTTGACCAGGCGGTTGCCGTGCAGCTCGAACTGGGTCGCGGTCAGCGTCGTGCCGTCCGTCTCGTATTGCGTCAGTCCCGGCTGCACACCGGCGGTGAACACGGTGGGGTAGGTGCCGGCGGCGTCAACCAGGTAGTCGGTGGTGGCCGTGAGGGTGCCGTCGAAAAGCTGCAGCACGCGCACCGGTGCCGGGCCCTCCTTGCCGGCGCGCAGGAGCAGCTCGAGCTCGGCATCGCCGTCGACATCGATGAGGTCGTAGGTGAACGTGCCGTCGAGGCCGTCCTGGTCGGCGAAGTACTGCGCGGGGTCCGCGAGCGCCGCGGCGTAGGCGTCGCGCATGTTGGGCACCGCGGAGGAGGGCGGGGGAGCGGGGAGGGTGTTCTCGTCCGCTACCGGCGCGACAGGGTCGGCAGCGGGAGCGTCGGCGGGCGGTGCCGCCTCGGGGACGGGGACATCAGCGGGCGGTGCCGCAGGCTCAGCGGAGGCGTCGGCGGCGTCAGCAGTGGTCGGGGTGTCTGGGATGTTTCCGTCGCACGCGGCCAGAGTCAGCGAGGCGGCGACGATTGTGGCTGTCATCGTTCGCTTCAACATGGCCGGAGCGTAACCCGGTGACCTTGCAGCGCCCTGAAATTTCCTTACAGCTGTGTAGTAGTAGCGGGGGAATTGGCTCCGACGTGGTGGACGGGCTTTTTGTTACCGTCGGCCGAAATGTCCTGTTCGACAAGACCACTGCTGAGCACCAATGCCTACTTCCGACCTACCTGACCGACCGACCACTCCCTCCAGCGCGTTCTTGGAGCGCATGGATGACGCTGTCCAGCATCGACTCGCGGAGGCGACACCGGATTTTGATCTGGAGCTGCGCGGTCCTGAGCACCTGAAGTCCTGGAGAAACGCAGAGGCGCGGGTGGAAGAGATCCGTGCTGACCTCGACCACATCGTCCGCGACCTGCACGCCCACCCGGAAGAGGCGTTTGAAGAGCACCACGCGCAGGCGGTGATCGCAGAGGTTCTTGAACGCCACGGGTTCCAGGTGGAACGTGGCGCGCATGGCGTATCGACGGCACTGCGGGCCGAATGGCACAGCGCCGACTACAACCCAGCGGTGCACCCCACAGTCGCCGTGCTGGCTGAGTACGACGCGCTTCCCGGCATCGGCCACGCCTGCGGGCACAACGTCATTGCGGCGGCCGGGGTGGGCGCGTTTCTCGGCGCCGTTGGCAGCGGCAGCGGCCGGATCGTGTTCCTTGGCACCCCCGCGGAGGAGGGGCACACAGGCAAGGAATACATGATCCGCGGCCGCATGCTGGACGGCGTCGATTGCGCAGTGATGATGCACCCGTTTTCCTACGACCTTGTGTCCCACGTGTGGGTGGGCCGCCGCACACTGACGGCCGCCTTCACCGGCGTGCCCGCGCACGCCTCGATGCAGCCGTACATGGGGCGAAACGCCCTCGACGCGGCCACCCTCGCCTATCAGGCGTGCGGGTTGCTGCGCCAGCAGATGCCGCCCTCGGACAGGTTGCATGCGGTGCTTTCCGACGGAGGAGCCCGCGCGTCGATCATCCCCGAGACCGCCACCTTGCAGATGCACGTCCGCTCGCTGTACACGGAAACGCTGATGGACTTAAGCCAGCGCGTGGAGAACGTCCTTCAGGGGGCGGCGTTAATGACAGGCACGGCAGTGGATGCGCAGTGGGACGAACATCCGATGTCGCTGCCCGTGCGAAACAACGCGACCCTCGCCAAGCGGTGGGGTGCCACGCAAGCGTCCCGCGGAAGAGACGTGCTTCCGGCGGGAACCCTGCCGGATTCGCAAGCCGCATCGACCGATTTCGGCAACGTGTCCCACCTGGTTCCGGGTATCCATCCGCTGGTGAAAATTGCGCCGGAGGGCACCGCGCTGCACACCACCGATTTCGCCGCGGCGGCGATCTCGGATCGTGCGTTTGAGGGCGCGTTCGATGCTGCGGTCGGGTTGGCGCAGACTATCGCGGACATCCTCAACGACCCGCAGCTTTTGACCGACGCCCAGAGGGAGTTCGAAGCGGCAGGCGGTGCAATTTCAGTGGAGGAGCTGCTGGCCGGGGCGACCGAGCAGCGCTAGTAGTAGAACGGGAACTCGTCCCAGCGCGGCGGGCGCTTTTCCAAAAACGAGTCGCGGCCCTCGACGGCCTCGTCGGTCATGTACGCCAGGCGGGTGGCCTCGCCGGCGAAGACTTGCTGGCCCATCAGTCCGTCGTCGACAAGGTTGAACGCGAACTTCAGCATGCGCTGCGCGGTGGGGGACTTGCCGTTGATTTCGCGGGCGACCTGGATCGCCTCGTCTTCAAGCGACGCGTGCGGCGCCACGATGTTTACCGCGCCCATGCGCTGCATCTCCTCTGCGGTGTAGGTGCGGCCGAGGAAGAAGATCTCGCGGGCGAACTTCTGGCCGACCATCTTGGCCAAATACGCCGAGCCGTAGCCGGCGTCGAAGGAGCCCACGTCCGCGTCGGTCTGCTTAAACCGCGCCTCTTCCTTCGAGGCGATGGTCATGTCGCACACCACGTGCAGCGAGTGCCCGCCGCCGGCCGCCCAACCATTGACCACGGCGATGACCACCTTCGGCATCGTGCGGATCAAACGCTGGACCTCCAGGATGTGCAGGCGACCGCCCTCCGCTTTCACGCGCGCGGTATCGACGGTTTCTGCGGTCTCGCCGCCGGCGTACTGGTAGCCGGAGCGGCCGCGAATGCGCTGGTCGCCGCCGGAGCAAAACGCCCACCCGCCGTCCTTCTCGCTCGGTCCGTTGCCGGTCAGAAGCACCACGCCCACCGACGGATCGCGCCGGGCGTGATCCAACGCCTGGTAGAGCTCATCCACGGTGTGGGGGCGAAACGCGTTGCGCACCTCGGGGCGGTCGAACGCGATGCGCACGGTGCCGTCGGCACGCGTGTCGCCCACGTGGCGGTGGTAGGTGATGTCGGTGAAATCGAAGCCCTCGACCTCGCGCCATTGGGTGGGGTCGAAGGGCTGGGCGGTGGAGTAACTCATGCCTACACTTTGCACCATGCTGCCTTCCGCCGACGAGATCCTCGAGCGCGCCCACGTGGTCGCCCTGCCCATGGCCGTGAAATTCCGCGGCGTAACCACCCGCGAGGCCCTGCTCATCGACGGCCCCGCAGGCTGGGGCGAATTCTCCCCGTTCACCGAATACGGCGCGCAGGAATCCGCCGCGTGGTTGGTCGCTGGCATCGAAGCAGCGTTCACCGGTCTGCCTGAAGCGCACGGCGAAGTCGAGGTCAACGGCACCATCCCGGCCGTCGCCGACGTCGAGCCGGTGCTCGCGCGCTACCCCGGCGTTTCCACCTTCAAAATCAAGGTGGCGGAGAAGGGGCAGTCGCTTGGCGACGACCTCCGGCGCGTCGCCGCCGTCCGCCAGCTTCGCCCCGATGCGCGACTTCGCGTGGACGCCAACCGCGGCTGGAGCGTCGATGAGGCCGTCGAGGCCGCCGAGAAACTCGGCGAGCTGGAGTACATCGAGCAGCCCTGCGCCACCGTGGAGGAACTCGCGGAGGTCCGGCGGCGCACCAGGACGCCGATCGCGGCCGACGAGTCCATCCGCCGCGCCGCCGACCCGTACCGCGTGGCCGAACTTCAGGCGGCGGATGTGGCGGTGTGCAAGGTGGCGCCGTTAGGTGGCGTCGATAAGCTCCTGCGCATCGCCCGCGACTTGGACCTCGATGTGACCGTGGCCAGCGCGTTGGACACCGCCGTCGGGATGGACGCGGGGCTAGTTGCCGCGAAACTTGCCGGCTCGCGCGCGGCTGGGCTGGCCACGCAGCGGCTGTTTGTTGAAGACGTCGCGGAGCCCCGGGAGATCACGGACGGGCGCATGGCGGTTACTCGCACTACCCCCGATCCGGACAGGCTGCACGCGCTGCAGGCGCCGGCGGCGCGCCGCGACTGGTGGTTCGAGCGCGTCCGCGCCTGCGTAGAGGCGCTAAAGCAGTGCCCCCGAATCCGGGTGTAATTTCGGAAACGGGTGTGTGGGATAGGGGGTGTCCGCTAACCTTTCGCCCATGTCGACTCCCGTGATCCACGAATCCGCCGCACTTTCCGACGGCGACCTCGCCAAAGCGCCCGAACCCGGCGAGTGGCGCCGCCAGCTCATCGGCCTGATCACCGGCGTGATTCTCGCCGCGCTCGTCTACTTCTTCTTCCCCTCCGGCGCGGCGGACACCGTCGCCCACTCCTCCGGCGCGAAGGAAGGCGTGGAGTACTCCGCGGACACCATGCGCATCGTCGCCGCCACCACCGTGCTCATGGGCGCGTGGTGGATGACCGAGGCGATCCCGCTGGCCGCCACCGCACTGCTGCCGATTGCGGTCTTCCCGCTGGCGGGCGTGGCGCCGTTCAAGGACGTCTCCTCGCCCTACGCGTCCGCGACGATCTTTTTGTTCATGGGCGGCTTCCTCATGGCGCTGGGCCTGCAGCGCTGGAACCTGCACCGCCGCCTGGCCCTGATGGTGGTCAAGGTGGTGGGCACCAGCCCGAAGCGCATCATTTTGGGCTTCATGCTCGCCACCGGCTTCATGTCCATGTGGGTGTCCAACACCGCCACCGCCGTGGTGATGCTGCCCATCGGCACCTCCGTGCTCATGCTCACCGCAGACACCGTCGGCGGGATGAAAAACCAGAAACGCTTCGCCACCGCGCTCATGCTGGCGATCGCGTACTCGGCGTCCATCGGCTCGCTGGCAACGCTCATCGGCACCCCGCCGAACGCGCTGCTGAAGGGCTACATGGAAGAAGCCCACGGCATCGTCATCGGTTTTGGCGAGTGGATGCTGGTGGGCCTGCCGGTGGCCGTGGTGTTCACCTTCATCGCGTGGTGGGTGCTCATCACCGTGTTCAAGCCTGAAGTGGACACCATCCCGGGCGGGCGCGAGCTCATCGACGCCGAGCTGAAAAAGCTCGGCCCCTGGACCTTCCCGCAGGTCGCCGTCGGTGTGATCTTCCTGGTGGCCGCGCTGGCGTGGATCTTCATCCCGCTGGGCCGCAACCATTTCGGCTGGGACTTCCCGTACGACGACGCGATTGTGGGCATCATCGCCGGCCTGCTCATGTTCATCGTGCCCGGCACCGCCAACGGCAAGCGCCTGTTGGACTGGGAGACGGCCAACGAGATGCCGTGGGACGTGCTGCTGCTGTTCGGCGGCGGGCTTTCCCTGTCCGGCATGTTCACCGCCACCGGCCTGTCCTTGTGGATCGGCGAGAAGGCGAAGGGCCTGGCGTCGCTGCCGATGATCCTGCTCATCCTCGCGGTCGCCGCACTCGTGCTGATTCTGACGGAGCTGACCTCAAACACCGCCACCGCCGCGACGTTCCTGCCCATCATGGGCGGTGTGGCAGTGGGCATCGGGCTTACCGACGCCACGGAGATGAACGTCATGCTGCTCGCCATCCCGGTGGCGCTCGCCGCCACCTGTGCGTTCATGCTGCCGGTGGCGACCCCGCCCAACGCGATTGCGTACTCCTCCGGCTACGTCACCATGGGCGAGATGATCAAGGGTGGCATCTGGCTCAACGCCATCGCCATGGTGCTGATCACGCTGGCCACCTACTTCATCGCAGTGCCGGTGTTCGGGCTGGTGCTCTAAACCCCGACACCTTCGCGCCCCGTCAAGAGCATTTGGCGGGGCGCGCTAGTGTATTTCGCATGGATAACGAGACGAGGCAGTACGGCCCCCAGGATGGCGAGCCGCGCCGCGAGCGGCCCCGGCAGTACTTCCCGGACCAGTCCCAAAACCAGTACCAGCAACCACAACCGCAGCCGCGCTACGAGGAGCGCTACGCCCAGCCGCAGTACGAGTACGAGCAGCCCTACTACGACAACGGCTACGAGCCGGAGCCGGAGAAGGGCACCTCGGCGGGCGCGATCGCGCTCGGCGTGTTCGCGGCGCTGAGCTTCATCGCCGCGGTGGTGCTGGCCGTGCTGTGGCGCGGCGCCGCCGCGGAGGCGGACAAGCCGCCGGTGACGGAGACCAGCACGGTCACGCAGACCACCACGGAAACCAAGACAGAGACCACCACGAAGTTCCCGTCCATTTTCCGCGACCGGGACAACCCCACCGCCACGCTGGAGCCGATGGAGCCGGCACCGGCGCCGGATCCGGGCGAGCTCGAGCGCGAGATCCGCGACGGCGCCCGCGATATTTTGGACCAGCTGCGCGGCGGCGCGGACGAGTACCTACAGGAGCAGTAGATGGCAGCTATGGAGATTGCGGCGGCGGTGGCGGAGCTCGTCGCGAAGCATTGCACCGATGTGGTCATGAGCCCGGGCTCGCGCAACTCGCCGCTGGCCTACGCGCTTTTGGCGCGCCGCGACGTGCGCGTGCACATGCGCATCGACGAGCGCTCCGCCGCCTTCACCGCCCTCGGCCTCGCGCGGGTGCAGCGCCGCCACGTCGCGGTGGTGATGACCTCCGGCACCGCCGTGGCCAACGCGTACCCAGCGGTGATTGAGGCGCACATGTCGCACACCCCGCTCGCGGTGATCAGCGCGGACCGCCCGGAGCGCCTCGTGGGCACCGGGGCGAGCCAGACCATCTGGCAGCAGGGCATCTTCAGCCGCTACGCAGAAACGCAGCAGGTGCAATCGCTTGACGACGCCCACGCGGCCTCCTTCGCCGCCCCCCAGGTCCACATCAACGTGGCCCTGGACACCCCGCTGGTGCCGGAAGCGTTGCCGGAGCCGGTGAGCGCGCCGCGCCGCGTCGGCCCAGGCGCGCTTGAGGGGTCGCGCGACTGGGTCGATCACGGCGTTGTGGACGTGGACCTGACCCGCAACACCCTGGTCATCGCCGGCGACGAGGCCTGGGAGGTGCCGGGACTCGAGCACGTGCCCACCATCGCCGAGCCCACCGCCCCCACGCCGTTCCACCAGGTGCACCCGCTGGCCGCGCGCTTTTTCGCCCAGTCCGAGGTGGCCATCTCCCACGACGGTGGCGACTTCGCCGCCGACACCAAACCGGAGCAGGTCATCGTGGTGGGCCACCCGACGCTGCACCGCGACGTGATGGCGCTGTTGGCCGACCCGGACATCGAGGTCATCGGCATCTCGCGCACCGAGACGTTCACCGGCCAACCGGACAAACGCGGCTCGCGCGTCAACGCCACCGGCCAGCCCACGGACACGTGGCTGAAGATCTGCGAGGCCGCCGGTGACGTCGGCGCCGACACCGTGCGCCAAGCGCTCACGGAAGACGAGTTCGGCTTCACCGGCCTGCACGTCGCCGCCGCCGTGTGCGACACCCTCGGCGTGGGCGACACGCTGGTGCTCGGCTCGTCCAACCCGGTGCGCGACGCCTCGTTTGTGGGCATGCCGTTCGACGGCGTGTCCACCTACGCCGCGCGCGGCGCCGCGGGCATCGACGGCACCGTCTCCCAGGCCGTGGGCGTGGCGCTTGCCACCCAGGCGTTGCGTCCCGACGAGATCCGCGCCCCGCGCACGCTCGCACTCATGGGGGATCTGACCTTTATCCACGACGCCAACGGCCTGCTCATCGGGCCCGACGAGCCGCGCCCGGGCAACCTCACCATCGTGGTGGCCAACGACGACGGCGGCGGCATCTTCGAAGCCCTCGAACCGGGCGCGGACAACCTCCGCGGTGCGTTTGAGCGGGTGTTTGGCACGCCGCATGGCGTGGACGTCGAGAAGCTGGCGGAAGCGTATGGGGCCGACTACCGCCGCGCCGACACCCTCGCCGAGCTCAACGAGGTGCTGCTGGAGCTCGAAGCCCAGCCGAACCCGATCACCGTCGTGGAGGCCGCCACCACCCGCACCACCCGCCGAGCGCTGGCGGCGCGGCTGAACCGATGAGGTGGCGCCGCCGCGCGCACCAGGTGGTGCTCGCGCTCTACGCGTTTGCCACCCTCGGCAGCGTGGCCATGGCCGCAGGCCCCGCGCTCAACGACGCCCGCATCCAGGCCAACCCCGGCCGCGGCACCGCGATAGTCACCGAGGCCGGGCGAATGCGCACGTTCGTGGAGTACCAGACCGAAGACGGCCAGCTGGTCTCCCCGCCGCGCGGACTTTTGTACCCGACCGGCCTGGGCGAAGGGCAGCACGTGCGGGTGACCTACGCGAAGTCCGACCCCGACCTGGTCAAGGTGGAAGGCCGCGGCTGGGCGCTGGCGCTTCTGCCCGCCCTGTCGACGTGGGCGGTGGCCACGCTCGTCGCCGCTGGGGCATGGTTCGCCGTCGGACGGTGGGTGCCGGAGGGGTAAAAATTCATGTTTGGTTCAACCAGAATTGGCGGCAAATTTGGATTGCAGTGGGAGAGTGCCTGATATGCGAGTGGGAATCGTGGCGGAGTCTTTCCTGCCCAACGTCAACGGAGTGACCAATTCGGTGCTGCGCGTGCTCGAGCACCTCAAGCGCGAAGGGCACGAGGCGATGGTGGTCGCCCCCGGCGCGCGCGACTTCCAGGACGAGATCCCGGACTACCTAGGCTTCAACATCGTCCGCGTGCCCACCGTGATGGTTCCGCTGGTGGATTCCCTGCCCATCGGTGTGCCCACCACCACCGTCGCGGCGGCGCTTTCCGAGTTCAAGCCGGACATCATCCACCTGGCCAGCCCGTTCGTCCTCGGCGGGGCGGGCGCGTTCGCCGCGCGCCAGCTCGGGGTGCCGGCGGTGGCGCTCTACCAGACGGACGTGGCCGGCTTCGCCACCAAGTACCACCTGCCCATGGTGGCGAACTTGGCGTGGGACTGGACGCGCACGATTCACAATATGAGCGAGATGACGCTGGCGCCTTCGTCAAGCTATATCCGCATGCTCGAATCCCACGGCATCAACAACGTGCGCCACTGGGGCCGCGGCGTGGACACCGAGCTGTTCAACCCGGAAAAGCGCTCCGACGTGCTGCGCCGCATGTGGGACCCCACGGGGGCAAAGAAGATCGTCGGCTTCGTGGGCAGGCTGGCCGCGGAGAAGTCGGTGCACCGCCTCGCCCCGCTTGTCAGCGACCCGTCGGTCCAACTCGTCGTCGTCGGCGACGGCCCCGAGCGCGACTGTCTGGCCGAGACGCTGCCTTCGGCGGTGTTCACCGGGGCGCTGTCCGGCGAGGAGCTCGCCCGCGCGTACGCGTCGCTGGACCTGTTCGTGCACACCGGCGAGTTTGAAACGTTCTGCCAGGCCATCCAGGAAGCGCAAGCCTCGGGCGTGCCCACGATCGGCCCGCGCGCGGGCGGCCCCATCGACCTGATCAAACACGGCGACAACGGGCTTTTGCTCGAGGTGGAGACCTTCGAGCAGGAGCTTTACGACGCCGCGCGGTGGATCCTCGACGACGCCCGCCACACCACGCTGCAAGCCGCCGCGCGCGAGTCCGTGGCGGACAAGACCTGGGCCGCACTCGGCGACCAGCTGCTGGGCTACTACTCCGAGGTCCTGAATGCCTACGAGCGCAACGTGGTGCACCTGTTCGGCCGCGACGTGGCCCTGCCGCGCTGGGCGCCGGCACGCCTGGGCCAGCCCCGCAGGCAAGCGCGGCGCGGCGACACCGCGTAGACGCATGCGCGCCGCCAAGTAGAGTGGCGAGCATGTCCGTCGGCGACCTATCCACCAGCACCCAGAACTACCTCAAAGGCATCTGGGCGCTTTCGGAGTGGTCAGATACGCCGGTGACGCCGTCGTCAGTGGCCAAGCACCTTGGACTGCGCAAATCCACCGTTTCCGACGGGGTGCGCAAACTCGGCGAGCAGGGCCTGGTGGAACACAAGCCCTACGGCGCCGTCGAGCTGACCGACACTGGCCGCACGTACGCGGTGGCGATGATCCGCCGCCACCGCCTGATTGAAACGTTTTTGGTGGAGGCGTTGGGCTACACCTGGGACCAAGTGCACGACGAGGCTGAGAACCTCGAGCACTCTGTAAGTGACTTCATGGTGGAGCGCATCGACGCGTTTCTTGACCATCCCACCCGCGACCCCCACGGTGACCCCATCCCCTCAGCCAGCGGGCGTGTTGATGCCCCCGAGGCCGTCCCACTGACCGGCGTGCAGCCGGGGCAGAAGGCCACGATTGAACGCATTGCCGACGACGACCCGAAACTGCTGCAATTCTTCGACAGTCACGGGCTCGTCGTCGGCGCAACCCTCGAGGTGGGAGAGGGTGCCCCTTACTCCGGCGCGGTCGCGGTCCGGCTTGCCGGCGCGGCGGAGGCGGTGCCGCTCGGCGAGGAAGCCACGGATTCCGTCTTCGTGCGCGTGGATGCGTAACGACGACCCCGCAGCACCCCATGCGGGCCGAACAGGTACACCACACCAAACACCACACCTTGGGCGAGCACAATCATGCCGCCAGAGGCTGTGTCCAGGTAGTAGGAGCAGTACAACCCCACGATTGCACACGCTGCCGACATGGTCGGGGCGATGACCAGCATCGTGCCGAACTTGTTGGTGAGCAGGTAGGCGGTCGCACCCGGGATGATCAGCATCGCCACCACCAGGATCACGCCAACGGCCTGGAGTGCCACCACTGACGTCAGCGCCAGCAGTGCCAGCAGGGCCGCACCGAGCAGGCGCGGATTCAACCCAATCGCGTGTGCATGGGTGGGATCGAACGCGTAGAGGGTGAAGTCGCGCCGCTTGAGCACCAGCACGCTCAACACGATCGCTCCCAGGATGGCCACCTGCAGCAGGTCCCCACGGGACACACCAAGCAGATTGCCGAAGATGATGTGGTTCAGATCCGTGTGCGAAGGGGTTACCGAAATGAGCACGAGCCCCAGCGCGAACATGGTGGTGAACACAATGCCAATGGCCGCATCCTCCTTCACCCGGGACGTATCGCGCACCAGCCCGATCAGTGCCACCGCAAGGAACCCGAACACCACCGCGCCGACGGCAAACGGCACGCCCAGAATGTAGGCCAGCACCACGCCGGGCAGGACAGCGTGGCTTACCGCATCGCCCATCAGCGACCAGCCAACCAACACCAGCCAGCACGACAACAGCGCGCAGACAATCGACGCCACCAGCGAGGTCGCAAGCGCACGCATCATGAACTCGTACCCAAACGGCTCCGTAAGCAGCGCAATCATGCTGACACCCCCATACCGAAGCCCTGTACCAAATTGTCCGGCTCTAACACCACTTCAGTCGGGGCGTGCATCAACACCCGGCGGTTCAACAGCACTGTCTCCGGCGCGAGCTGGGGCAAGGCAACCAGGTCGTGCGTCACCACAAAAATAGTGGTGCCTTCTGCCGCGAGGTCACGCAGCAGCTCAGTGATGGTGGCCTCGGAATGTTTGTCCACGCCGGCGAAGGGTTCGTCGAGAAGCATGATGCTCGCACCCTGAGCGATACCGCGGGCGATGAAGGCACGCTTCTTCTGGCCACCCGAAAGCTGACCGATCTGGCGGTCTGCGAACGACTCAAGGTGGGTGCGCTCAAGCGCGCGATCCACAGCTGCAATGTCCTCCGCACGCGCGTGGCGGGTAAAGCCCATGTGGCCGTAGCGGCCCATCATGACCACATCACGCACTGTGACCGGGAACTGCCAGTCCACGTCCTCGCTCTGCGGGACGTAGCCCAGCACCTGCGTCTTGCGGGCGCGCATGGGGTCGATGCCGTTGATACGAACCGTGCCGCGATCCGGCTTGACCAACCCCATGATCGCCTTGAGTAGCGTGGATTTGCCCGCGCCGTTCATCCCGATCAGCCCACAGATACGGCCTGGTTGGACGCTCAAAGTTGCGCCGTCGAGCGCGACGACGTCGCCGTAGCGCACCGCAACATCGTCAACCGCGATTGCGGGGATCACTGCTTGCCCCCGTTCAAACCGTCGATGATCACCTTCGTGTCGTGGCGAATCAGATCCAGGTAGGTCGGCACCGGACCGTTTTCCTCAGAAAGCGAATCGACGTAGAGGGTGCCGCCGTACTCCGCGCCGGTGGCCTTCACGACCTGCATCATCGGCGCGTTAGAGACCGTGGATTCACAGAACACAGACGGGACGTTGTTTTCCTTCACAAACTCGATCGCGCCGGCGATCTGCTGCGGGGTGGCTTCCTGCTCAGCGTTGACCGGCCAGATGTAGCGCTCGGTCAACTTCGCGTCGCGAGCCAGATAGGAGAACGCACCTTCGCAGGTGACCAAGGCGCGCTGCTTGTCGGGGACAGCGGCGAGCTTGGTTTCCAGCTCGTCTTGCACAGCCTGCAGTTCCTGCTTGTATGTTTCGCCGTTGGCCTTGAAATCATCGGCGTGCTCCGGGTCGAGTTCGCTGAACGCGTCGACGATGTTGTCCACGTAGGTCTGCACGTTTACCGGGCTCATCCAAGCGTGCGGGTTGGGCTTGCCGGCGTAGGCGTCCTCGGCGATATCGATCGGCTCCACACCGTCGCTGACCGTGGCGTGCGGCGCGTCCAGGTCGGAGACGAACTGGGAGAACCAGTTTTCCAGGTTCATGCCGTTGTCCAGGATCAGGTCGGCGTCGGAGGCGCGCGAGATGTCGCCCGGGGTGGGCTCGTAGCCGTGGATTTCCGCGCCGGGTTTGGTGATGGACTCCACCCGCAGGTGGTCGCCGGCGACGTTCGAGGCGATGTCCTGGATCACCGTGAACGTGGTGAGCACCACGGGGGTGTCTTTGTCACCGGCGGCGTCGGTGCTGTCCTGCGAACAGCCTGCCAGGCCGGCAGCTAGCGCAGCCGTGGCGGCGAGTGCGAGCACCTTGGATTTCAGCATGTTGGTCCTTTTCTTTCTGTGTTCTTTCCGTGCGGTTAGAGAAGCGGCGGCGGGCCGACGCGGTGGGACGTGGCAATGAATCGGTCGAGCTTTTGCGGGGATTCGTCGCGCAGGTAGACGGCGAGCAGCCGCATCAGGTTGAGCGTGACGTCTTCCGGGTTGGCGCTGGAGCGCACCAGCCGCGCGGACGCGAGGTGGTCGCCTTCGCGTGCGGTCTCGAACAATGCGATGGCTTCGAGCCATGCGCCCATGTTGGAGTCATCAAGTCCCATACCGGCGAATAATAAAGTTCGGTGTGACGAACTCGCAAGTGTTGTGTTGTCGTACGGCCTCCGTTTGTGGGTGGCAAAGTAGACTTGCGCACCATGGCCAAGGCGGATCTGGACAAAAAGCCCTTCGACGTTGCCGGCATGTTCGACGACGTGGGCAAAAATTACGACAAGACCAACACTGTGCTGTCGTTCGGCCTGGACAAGCACTGGCGACGCCGCACGCGCGAGCGCCTCAACCTGCAGCCGGGCGAGCTCGTGCTGGATCTCGCCGCCGGCACCGCCGTATCCACCGTGGAGCTTGGCAAGTCCGGCGCGTGGGTGGTGGCTTGCGACTTCTCCCAGGGCATGCTCGCCGCCGGCAAAGACCGCGACGTGCCCAAGGTCGTCGGTGATGCGATGCACCTGCCGTTTGCCGATGGCACCTTCGACGCGGTGACCATCTCCTACGGGCTTCGCAACGTCCACGACTTCGAGGCCGGCTTGCGCGAGATGGCGCGCGTGACCAAGCCGGGCGGGCGCCTGGCCGTCAACGAGTTCTCCACCCCCGTCGTGCCGGGTTTTCGCACCCTGTACAAGGAGTACCTGCCACTGGCGGTGCCGGCGCTGGCGAAGCTATTGTCCTCCAATGCGGAGGCCTACGAGTACCTCGCCGAATCCATTCGCGCCTGGCCGGGCCAGGAAGAGCTCGCCGCAGCGATTAACGCCAACGGTTGGGCCGATGCTGGCTGGCAGAACCTCACCGGCGGAATTGTCGCGCTGCACAGCGCGGTCAAGCCTGCCTAGCGCACATCCCAGAGCGGCTGGTCGCCCGACATAGCCCACGCGCCCTTGCCGGCCAGGCGCCACAGCCTTGCGACGAGGTCCGTGTCCTCCTCAGCCACGAGATTGCCCATCAGCCGCGCCGCTGCCGGCATGAGGTAGCGCCCGCCCAGCCCGCGCAGCGCCACCGGTCCCGCCAGCGGCAAAAACTGCGGGTACGTGAGCAGGCGCGCCAGGGTGCGGGCCAGGGTGAACGCCTCGCCGTAGCGCTCGCGCAGAAGCGCCGGCCACGCCAGCGTCAGGTCCCCGCCGCCGGAAATCAGCTCGACGGCGGCGACCGCCGTTTCCAGCCCGTAGTCGATGCCCTCGCCGTTGAGCGGGTTCACGCACGCCGCCGCGTCGCCGATCAGCGCCCAGTTCGGGCCCGCCACGTTGGACACCGCCCCGCCCATCGGCAGCAGCGCCGAGGCCACCGCCTGTTCTGGGCCGAGCTGCCACGCCTCGCGCTGCTGCGAGGCGTACAGAGCCAAAAGCTTTTTGGTGTTGACCTTCGCTGGGCGCGCATCCGTCGACAGTGCGCCGCAGCCGAGGTTGACGGTGCCGTCGCCGAGCGGGAAGATCCAGCCGTAGCCGGGCTGGATCACCCCGTCGGCGTCGCGAAGTTCCACGTGGGAGTGCATCCACGGCTCGTCCGAAAATGGCGAGGCGCAGTAGGACCGCGCCGCAATCCCGTAGACCTGCCCGCGGTGCCACGTACGCCCCAGCAGCTTGCCGAAAGGGGAGCGCACCCCGTCCGCCACGATCACCCAGCGGGCGCGCACCACGCCCTGCTCGGTCTCCACCGCGCTAATCGCTCCGCCCCTGAAACGCACCCCCGTCGCCGCACAGTCGTGGCGCACGGTTGCGCCGGCGAGCGAAGCTTCGCTGACAAGCATCGCGTCAAATATCGCCCGCGGGGACGCGGACCCCTCGCCGCGCGGCCACGGCGCGACAACATCCCCGCCGAAGCCATGCAGCTTCAGGCCTTTGTTGCGGTACGCAGGCACGTCCAGCCCCAGGCGCACAAGCGTATCGACGGCGCGCGGCGTCAGCCCGTCCCCGCAGGTTTTGTCGCGGCGGGGGCCCTGTGCGTCGAGAAGCAATGTGCTCATGCCGGCGCGCTGCGCCGCGATCGCGGCCGCGGAACCCGCAGGGCCAGCGCCCACAACAACGAGGTCGAACAACTCACTCACGCGCCACATTCTGCCAGCGGCACCCGCAAGTGCACCCGGCGGGGTAATTGGGCTACGGTTAGTGCGTTACACATGGGCCCATCCAACCTGCAAGGACGTTATCTATGACGTACGGCACCACTCCGTCACCGCGCCACGGATTCAACCTGGACCTGGGCGACGACGCGCTCAACACCCGGCTCAACACCGGGCTCGAAGCGGTGGAGGAGCTGCTGATGACGGAGCTCAACCGCGGGGAGAGCTTCCTCACTGACAAAGTCACACACCTGGCCAAAGCCGGCGGCAAACGCTTCCGCCCCATGATGGCGCTGCTCTGCAGCGAATTCGGGCCGAACCCCGGCGCCGAAAACGTCATCCGCGGCGCCGCCGTGACCGAGATGGTGCACCTGGCCACGCTCTACCACGACGACGTCATGGACGAAGCCGACCGCCGCCGCGGCGTCGAATCCGCCAACACCCGGTGGACCAACACCGTGGCCATCCTCGCCGGCGACATCCTGTTCGCTCACGCGTCGCGCCAGATGGCGCTCATGGACCTCGACACCGTGGCCCACTTCGCCGACACCTTCTCCGAGCTGGTCACCGGCCAGATGCGAGAAACCGTCGGTGCCGACGGCACGGGCGTGGCGGACCCGGTGGAGCACTACCTGAAAGTCATCGAGGAAAAAACCGGCGTGCTCATCTCCTCCGCCGCCTACCTGGGCGCGCGCCACGCCGGCGCCTCCGACGAGGTGGTGGCGCGCTGCGCCCGCATCGGCGACGCGGTGGGCATGATCTTCCAGATCGTCGACGACATCATCGACATCTTCTCCGACCCCGAGCAGTCCGGAAAAACCCCCGGCACCGACCTGCGTGAGGGCGTGTTCACCCTGCCGGTGCTCTACGCGCTGCAAGAGGACTCGCCGGCGGGCGAGGAGCTTCGCGGGCTGCTCACCGGCCCGCTGACCAACGACGCCGACGTCGCCCGGGCGCTGGAACTGCTCGGCCAGACCCGCGGGCGCGAGCGCGCCCTGGAGACCGTACGCGGCTACGTCGACGATGCCGAGCGCGAACTCGACGCCCTGCCGGACGGCCCCGCCCGCGAAGCGCTTCGCACCATGACCCGCCTAACCGTCGAACGGGTCGGTTAACCAGCCGATTTGTACCGATTGCGGGGCGGTGTTGTAAGGTAAATCCCGCACTTTGAACGTGCTTGCCAGGTTGCCCGAGCGGCCAAAGGGAGCGGACTGTAAATCCGCCGGCATTGCCTTCAGAAGTTCGAATCTTCTACCTGGCACCACAGACAAAACCCCGTCGGTTTTTCAACCGGCGGGGTTTCGTCGTGGGTTAGAGGTGTGTCCGGTTCAGCGCGCCGCGGGGGGTGACTTGGAATCACTTCGCATCACCGCCGCGGTTGGCATTGCGACCCCATCGCTGCCATATCTTTTGATTCTTAACCCCCTTCAAAACCACCTCTTGCCAGCCGATTTGTGTTTGAAAACAACATCGGGTTAATCTTTCCAAGGCTTCAACGGAGCGGGTCAGAGCGAAAGCGAAGATCCACAACAAAGAGGCTGTGCCCCCTTAGCTCAGTCGGCAGAGCGTTTCCATGGTAAGGAAAAGGTCGACAGTTCGATTCTGTCAGGGGGCTCTGTTGTTTGCTGGGGTCCTTGCACTTCGTGCGAGCGTCAGCGAGCACCATGGCGGTGTAGCTCAGTGGTAGAGCAAGCGACTCATAATCGCTGTGTCGAGAGTTCAATTCTCTCCATCGCTACTCACCTCAAACGGGAACCGAAAGGGTCCCGTGGTAGGGTTAGGCGCACTTGATTGAGTGCCCTAGGGGCGTGGCGCAATTGGTAGCGCAACGGTCTCCAAAACCGTAGGTTGCAGGTTCGAGTCCTGTCGCCCCTGCCAAAACAACCTGGAGGAGTTTTAGTGACTAACCCCAACGGTCAAAACCCCGCACAGCCGACCGGCAAGCGTCAGCTGCGTGGGGCTTCTCCCGTTTCCTCCGAAGGCTACGAGGCGAAGCGCGCCCCCGCCGCCACCGACGACGAAGACGCCAAGGACGGCTCCAGCGTCACCGCCTTCCCGGGTGAAGTCGTCTCCGAGATGAACAAAGTCATCTGGCCCACCGGCAAGCAGATGCTCAACTACACGCTCATCGTGTTCGCGTTTTTGATCGTGCTGACCATCTTCGTGTGGGGCACCGACGCGCTGGCATCGTGGGTGATTCGCTGGATCTTCATCCGCTAGGTACAATTTCACGCGTACAACATTTTCCCGCCGCCTCGGACACCGAGGGGGCGGGATAATTTTTGCCCCGGTACCCTGGGGCGCACACGTTTCGACGGATGAGGAGACAAAGCCATGACTGAGGCAAACAAAGACGTTCAAGGCGCCATCGAGAACAACGAGCAGGAAATGATCGACGAGGGCGCGCCTGTGCAGCCGTCCACCGACCCGGCGCTGAACGGCGGCGACGACGACCCGGCCGGTACCGAGGCAGGTGACTCCTCCGACGAGGAGAGCGACAGTAGCGGCGAGGCTGACGCTGCCGACGCTGACGTCGCTGGCGCGGAGCTGAGCGACGCCGAGGTGCAGGACGCGGCGCAGGACGCCGTCGACGCCGAGGCGGATGAGGCGGATGAGGCGGCAGACGCTGCGACCGACGCCGACGGCGCCGTCGAGGAGCCGGTCCAGGAGACCGACCTCGACAACGTCGAAGCCGCAGCGGGCGAGGGCGAGGCCGACGCGGACGCTGACTCCGACAGCGAATACCGCCGCCGCCTGCGCGAGTACACCCGCGAGCTGAAGAAGCAGCCGGGCGACTGGTACATCATCCAGTCCTACTCCGGCTACGAAAACAAGGTGAAGACCAACCTGGAGATGCGCTCCCAGACCCTCGAGGTCGAGGACTCCATCTACGAGGTTGTCGTGCCCATCGAGCAGGCCATCGAGAACAAGGACGGCAAGAAGAAGCTGGTCAAGCGCAAGCTTCTGCCGGGCTACGTGCTTGTGCGCATGGACATGAACGACGCCGCTTGGTCCGTGGTCCGCGAGACGCCGGGTGTGACCTCGTTCGTGGGCAATGAGGGTAATGCGACGCCGGTGAAGCACCGTGACGTCGCTAAGTTCTTGCTTCCCAAGTCCGCCACAACCGGCGCGAAGCCGGAGGTCAACGCCGAGGGCGAGACCGTCGTGGCGATGCCGGAGGAAGAGGCGCCGAAGCAGCTCGCGCACGACTACAAGGTCGGCGAGGCTGTCACGATCCTCTCCGGCGCGCTGGCGAGCGTGTCCGCCACCATCAACTCGATCGACCCGGAAACCGGCAAGATCGAGGCGCTGGTGTCCATCTTCGGCCGCGAGACCCCGGTGGAGCTGACCGCCGACCAGATCGAGCGCATCATGTAGGAGCGTTTTGCTTCTCGACGTCCTCACGGCGTATCCTGATTCGTCGCGCGTGCACGCACGCGCGACGTTTTCGTTTCTTGTAAATCCCCGGTGGCTGGGTCTATCCCCGGCATCCGGAAGCCCCGCGGCAGCTCATCGTGGCTGCGGGTGCTGTAACTAGGAGGTAATGCGATGGCTAAGAAGAAGGTCACCGGCCTGATTAAGCTGCAGATCGAAGCAGGCATGGCCAACCCGGCTCCGCCGGTCGGTCCGGCCCTGGGTGCGCACGGCGTGAACATCGTCGAGTTCACCAAGGCCTACAACGCCGCTACCGAGTCCATGCGCGGCAACATCGTGCCGGTGGAGATCACGGTCTACGAGGACCGCTCCTTCGACTTCATCCTGAAGTCCCCGCCGGCAGCGTCGCTGCTGCTGAAGGCTGCAGGTCTGAAGAAGGGCTCCGGCGTCCCGCACACTGACAAGGTTGGCAAGGTCACCTGGGAGCAGTGCAAGGAGATCGCCGAGACCAAGAAGAACGACCTCAACGCCCGCGACATCGAGGCAGGCGCCGCGATTATCGCTGGTACCGCCCGCTCCATGGGTATTGACGTCGAGAAGTAAAAAGCTTCACGTGGAAGGGCCGTAAGCCAGGCCCGCAAACCACAACTCCTGAAAGGAATCCAACATGGCTAAGAAGTCCAAGCACTACATCGAGCAGCTGGCGAAGGTCGACCGCGACAGCTTCTACCACCCGCTCGACGCCGTCACGCTTGCGAAGGAGACCTCCTCCGACAAGTACGACGCCACCATCGACGTTGCAATGCGTCTGTCCGTCGACCCGCGCAAGGCTGACCAGCTGGTCCGCGGCACCGTCAACCTGCCGCACGGCACCGGTAAGACCGTCCGCGTCGCAGTCTTCGCCGAAGGCGAGAACGCTACCAAGGCGCAGGAGGCTGGCGCGGACATCGTCGGCACCGACGAGCTGATCGAGCAGATCAACGCCGGCCAGATCGACTTCGACGTGGCTATCGCTACGCCGGACCAGATGGCCAAGGTCGGCCGCGTCGCCCGCGTGCTGGGCCCGCGTGGTCTGATGCCGAACCCGAAGACCGGCACCGTCACCCCGGACGTCGCGAAGGCGATCCAGGACTCCAAGGGCGGCAAGATCGCCTTCCGCGTGGATAAGGCGTCGAACCTGCACGCGATCATCGGCAAGGCGTCCTTCACCCCGGAGCAGCTCGCTGAGAACTACGGCGCACTGCTCGACGAGGTCCTCCGCCTCAAGCCGTCCTCCGCGAAGGGCATCTACCTGAAGAAGATCACCGTCTCCGCAACCCAGGGCCCGGGTGTGCCGGTGGACACCTCCGTGGAGAAGAACTACGCCACCAAGTAGTTCGACTTCGAGCGCTTTTACGCGTGCGTTTTACGCCGTCGTCCGTTTGGGCGGCGGCGTTTCGCGTTGCTAGGTGCTTGGTGGTCCGAAGATTTGGTCGAGTGCTCCGCGGTCGGTGTTTTTGATGTGGTAGCCGCGTGGTGAGATCCACCAGGGCGCGCCTCGGATCATGGTGATGTGTCCGCGGGTGTTGCGCCAGGGGTCGTCGTCGTTGATCCGGTTGTGATAGCGGCATAGCGGCGCCAGGTTGTTCATGTTGGTCAGCCCGCCGTGTTTCCACGCGTCTACGTGGTGGATCTCCGCACCGTACGCGCCGTGCCTGCACCCCGGGAATGCGCACACGGGTGAGACCATGCAGGCAAGATCGCGTTGTTTCTGGTTGGCGAAACGTTCGGTGTCGTAGAGGTTGACCGCCCCTTCCTCCGGGTGGAAGGCGGCAACCTCCAAGGCTTCGCTGAACTCTTGCTGGAGGTACTCCGCACCGGTCATGGTGGTGCCGTCGGTGAGTGTGAGGATGACGTCGTCGCCGTCGCCCGCCATAATGCGGGCGTGCTCCGTGATCGGCACCATCACGATCGGGCGGGGTGCGGCGGCGACGACCCCGCCGGTTTCGCCTTCGATGATGCGCCAGAACGCCTCCTCCATCTGCGCCGCCGCCGGCTGGGTGGTGTCGATGCCTTGGCGCAGGCGGTGTTCTAAGTCGGCTGCTTTGCGGTCGGTGGTGTCGATGGTGATGCGTGCGCGTCCGTTTCTCGGCTGCGAGAACGCAACTTGTTTCTTTGTCGGGGTGGTGTCTTCGCGGGGGATGAGCTCGCGTGCGGCGCGTTCGATTGCTTTGTACCCGCCGGTGACATCCAACAGTTCCAGCCGTAGCCGCCACCGCTCGCCGGAGTCCTTCACCACGGCAACACGTCGTTCGATCAGCGCGAGTTCGTCGAGTGAGAACTCGCGGGCTTTCTGCGCGGCTTCCGATTGCTTGCGGGTGAACTTCGTTTTTCCGTAGTAGACGTCCTGCATCCGCGCCCACGCGTGGGCTTTGTCCGGCGCCATCCCGGCGCCCAAGGCAACCGGCAGGTCGAAGTGCCGCAGTGTCTCCATGGATACTGCGGACATCGCCTGGATGAATGCGTCGAACGGGTTCATGGCCACAGACCCTAAACCCAACGCAACCCCACACAACCCCCACAACCAGAAACTGTGGATAACCCGCCCCAAAAAGCATCAGAGTTATTCACAGCTGCGGCAAGCCCTTGTGTTTTCCCCGTGATGGGGGTAAATTTCCCGCGCCAATAACTATTGAAACTAATCTCCATTAAGTGTTGAAAAGAGTTTTCATTAGTTTGGCGGTGTTCCTGCTCGCGATGCTGGGCATCACGCCGGCGCACGCGCAGGTGCAGCGCCTGGATCAAGGCCACATCGACGCGTTCAACGTCACGGCGGACGGCGGCGAGCTGACTTTGGATCTGAAGGAAGACGCCACCGGCAGCCACGTGCGCCACGCCCCGGAGGACGTGGAATTGGTCGTCGGCCAGGACGCGTACACGGAGCGCACGGCGGAGATCCCGGAGATCGGCAAGGCTGGCTATATGCTGCCGCAGACGCAGCGCTCGGATCTGATCTGGCCGGGCTGGGATACCCAGGGCGCGCGCGATATCGGCTCGATTGATCTGGAGTTTGTGGAGGTCACCGGCCCCGGCGAGGTCTACCTCTTCCAAACCGGCAGCTTCGGCTCCCTGGACCCGGTGCTCGATGGCGGCTCGACGCGCCTTGAGACGGGCTCCGTGATCGCCCAGGAGGAGCCCGCGCACGTCCACGCGAACTGGCTGTTCACCGAGCCCGGCACATATGAGATGCGCGTTGTGGCCACAGGCGGCGGCGCGAGTTCGAACGAGGCGACGTACACCTGGATCGTCGGCGACGAGGAGGCGGCGCCGGCGGCGAAGGCTGAGGCGTCTACGGAGGCGCCCGCCGCGCAGTCCAAGGCGGCGACGAGTACTGCGCAATCGAACACCGCAACGAAGAAGGCGGCTCAGCAGCAGCCCGAGAAGCAGGCCCAGCAACCGGCCCAAAAACCGGCCCAAAAACCGGCCGCGCAACCGGCCCAGCAACCAGCCCAGCAACCAGCCCAGCAGGAGCAGCCTGCCGAAGAGCGCCCGGACACGCTTGCGGAGACCGGCACGACGGTAATGACCGTTCCGTTCGCGGTCCTCGGCCTCGGCGTGGCGGTGTTCGGCGCGGCGATGTGCTGTCTGGATACGGCGCTTCGTCGCAAGCTGTTGGCGCTGACGGGGGTTGGGAAGTGAGGCGTGCCAGGGCGTTGGCAGCGTGCGCGTTCGCCGTTGCTCTTACGGGCTGCTCGCAGGCTCCGGGGGAGGTTGAGGGGGTGAACGTGGTGGCGTCGACAAGCATTCTTGCGGACGTCGTGCGCAACGTCGCCGGCGATAACGCCGAGGTCAAGACGCTGATGCGCCGCGGTGCCGACCCGCACTCGTACGAGCCGACGCTGCACAACACGCGCGATATCGCGTACGCGGACGCGGTGTTTACCAACGGGTTGTTGCTGGAGCCGCAGGCGCTGACCCGCACGATTGATGCGACCGCACGCCCGCAGGCGCGGGTGGTGGCGCTGGCGGAGCAGACGCAGCGCTTCGGCTACGCGCCGATTCCGCTGGTGGAGGACGCGAGCCTGGACACGGTGTGGCTGGGGTTGCGGTTTGCGGCGGATCTGCCGCGCACGGCGGTCGCGGAGCTTGAGCTTGTCGACGCCTCCGGTCCCGGCACCGCTTCCGCTTTCATCCTCGGCACCTTTGGCACCCCGGAGCTGCTGTTCGACTCCACAGGTGGTGCCACCACGCTGCCGGTGGACGCGCACACCCACGTCAGCTGGGCGTTTTCCGCTCCCGGCGTGTACGAGTTGAAGCTTCGTGCTTCGGTGCGCGACGCGGTGGACGCGCCGGTGCGCAGTCAGACGGAGCAGACGGTCACCCTCGTGGTGGGCCAGGACCCGGCGCAGGCCGCCCCGGGCAAGCATGCGGTGGAGCGCGGGCACGTTGACATCGCCACGGTCGCCGACAACGACAACACGCAGCTGACCCTGCGCACGGACGACGAGGGCGACCTGAACCCCGCGGGCACGGTGGTCGTGGTGCCGTCGAAGACGCTGCAGCCGATCCCGCCGCAGCGCGAGTTCCGCTTCCTCGGCGACCCGGGCGAGGAGACGTACCTGCTGCCGCAGGCGGTGCTGGGCCGCCACGTCCACGGCGAGCTGGATCCGCACATCTGGCACGACCCGGCCGCGATGGACGCGGTGGTGCAGGTGGTGCGCGACGAGCTGTCCGCGGCCGACCCGCGCCACGCCAGCGCGTACGCCGACAACGCCGAGCGCTACCGCGCCCAGCTCAAGCAGGTGGCGCAGGAGGTGCGCGAGCAGCTCGAGCAGGTCCCGGAGACCAACCGCAACCTGGTCACCACCCACCACGGCTACGCCTACCTGGCGCGCGCGTACGGGCTGCGTGTGGCCGGGTTTGTCACCCCGAACCCGAGCGTGGAGCCGAGCCCGCGCGATCTGATGGCGTTGTCGCGCACGCTGGACAACCTGGGCGTGCCGGCCGTGTTCGTCGAGCACGGCGAGGAAGACGAAACGCCCGTTTTGAACGAAACCGCTGCCTCGCACGGGGTTGAGGTGTGCCCGATCTGGGGCGACACCTTGGACCCGCCGGGGGAGGGGCCCGCTCAGACGTATGTGGATCTGGTGCGGGCCAATGGGGCGTCGATAAGCAAATGTTTGAAAGGACAACCATGAAGATTCCCGCCATTATCACCGCCGCAATGATCGCGGCCGCACCCGTCGCTGCCGCCCAGGTGCCGGACAACGACCCGGCGTTGCAGCAGGTCGTCGGCGCCGACGAGCAGGTCGCCCCGCTGGGCGAGCGCGCCGTCATCGACGCCGGCCACGCGGACCTGGGCCCCGTCTTCGCCGACGGGAAAATGCAGTTCCTGGTGCGCGACGACACGCAGGACACGCCCGTGTGGCGCCACCTCGAGGACGTGGTCTTCGCCGTCGGCGACGGCGCGAAGCAGACCCTGCCGGAGACCGACCAGTTCGCGTTCACCGGCGCGAAGCCGGGGGCCGAGGTGTGGGTGATCCCGCAGACCGAGGTCGCTGGCGTGCCGTGGCTGGGGTGGAACTCGCAGGCGCCGTCGCTTCTGGAACGCTCCGCCAACGGGATGAGCCTGGAGTTCGGCGGGCACGAAGGCCCCGGCCAGTTCTCCCTGTTTGTCCAGCCCGGCGGGTTCCACGAGCCGCAGCAGCTGTGGAACGAGCAGGAGTCCGGCACGCAGTCGATGTGGGTGGAGCCGAACACGCACACCCACGCCAACTGGGTGTTCACCGAGCCGGGCGCCCACCTGGTGGGTGTGCGCGCGACGGTGGAGGACCAAGACGGCACCGTGCACACCGACGAGCAGGTCGTGCGCATCGCCGTGGGTGTGGACCCGGCAGAGGCGGCGGATGCGACGTTCGGCGAATTCCGGGCTGAGGGGCAGGCCGGCGCGGAGCAGCAGAACAACGGCCTGAAAATCGGACTGTTGGCGGGCGCCGGCGTGCTGCTTCTCGCCTTGATTGCGCTGTTTGTTGTGCGGGGCCGCCGATGAGAAGGATTGAGGTGCGCGACCTGGCGGTGTCGTATCCGGGCCGCGACGTGTTCCGCGGGGTGGACCTCACGCTGCGCGGCGGCGAGTTCGTCGGCCTGCTCGGGCCCAACGGCGCGGGCAAGACCACCCTCATGCGCGCGGTGCTAGGCCTTATCCCAGCGGACGCGGGGACGGTCTCCGCTGGCAGGCGCCCTGTGCGCAAGGTGGTGGGGTACGTGCCGCAGGCGCACAACGTGGCCTGGGATTTCCCCATCGACGTCTATGACGCCACGCTCAACGCCACTCTGGGTCAGCGCCCGTGGTGGCAACGCGCTGGCGAGCGCGAGCACCGCGCCGCCGAGCGAGCTCTGGCGATGGTCAACCTGACTGACCTGGCCGCGCGCCCCATCCACGACCTGTCCGGCGGCCAGCGCCAGCGCGTGCTCATCGCGCGCGCCCTGGTGCGGCGGCCGGGCATGCTGCTTCTCGACGAACCGTTTACCGGCCTGGACATCCCCACCACCGAGCACCTGCTGCGGCTGTTCCGCCGCCTGGTGGACCGGGGGCTCGGCGTGGTCATGTCCACCCACAACATCGCCGAGGCCATCGATTCCTGCGACCGCTTGGTGTTGTTCAACCGCGGTGTTGTCGCCGATGCCGCGACGCATGAGCTTAACGACGACGCCCCGTGGACCCGCACCTTCTCCGTCGACGAGGATTCGCCGTGGCTGCGCGGCGTGCGAGCGCATTTGGAGGCTGCCCGTGCCTGAGATTTCGTTTGTACAATTCCTGGCCGACATGGCCAACCCCCAGCTGGCGTTTCTGCCGCGCGCGCTGGCGGCCGCGGTGATCGCGGCGGTGCTGTGCGCGGTGGTGGGCTGTTTCGTGGTGCTGCGTGGCATGGCCTTTATCGGCGACGCGGTGGCGCACGCTGTCTTTCCGGGCATTGCGGTGGCGTTTGCGTGGCAGGTCTCCGTGTTGTTGGGCGGGGCGGTGGCCGGTGCGATCGTGGCGGTGTTGATCGCGGTGATGTCGCAGCGGCGCACGATTAAAGAGGACTCGGTGATCGGCATCGTGTTCACCGCCGCGTTCGCCTTCGGCTTGGTGGTGATTTCCCGGGCGGAGGGCTACACCGCCTCCGTCAGCTCGTTCCTGTTCGGCTCGCTGACGGGCGTCAGCTCCACCACGTTGGCCGTTCATGCTGTCGCCGGCGCGTTCATCGTGGCCGTGGTGGTGGCGCTTCGCCCGTGGCTGACAGCGGTGGCATTGGACCGGGAGACCGCTCGGGCGATGAACCTGCCGGTCGCCGCGCTGGATCTGGCGCTGTACCTGTGCGTGACCTTCGCGGTGGTGCTGGCGGTGCAGACGGTGGGCAACATCCTGGTGGTGGCGCTGCTGATCACCCCGGCCGCCGCGGCGCGGCTGTTTACAGACAAGCTGGGCGCGATGATGTGCATCGCCGCCGCGTTCGGCGTGGCCGGCAGCGTGGCGGGGGTGTGGCTGGCGTGGTCCTACGACTCGCCCACGGGCGCGACCATCGTTTTGGCCGTGACCGCCATCTTCGCACTGAGCTGGCTGTTCGCCCCGAAGCGCGGCGCACTCGCCGGCTGGATTCAGGGGGTGAAACGATGAAGCGATTCGTTGCAGCAGCAGCCGCAGCGGTGCTCACGCTCGCAGCCGCACCACTGGCGCAGGCCGCGGAGCACAACCCCGGCGACCCCGGCCACAGCGTGGAACTGGGGAAGATCGACCACCCGTGCGCCGGGCGCAAACTGCTCTACCACTCCCACAACGACGCGCTCTACGGCACCTACAAAAACGACAAGCTCACCGTGATGGCGGTGGACGGCCAGCAGGTCACCGACCAGGAAAAGGTCTGCTTCCGCCTCGCCCCGGACGCCGACGCAGACGGCAACGACGTGTCCACCTTGACCGTGCCGGAGGACGGCTCCCTGGACTTCCTCGGCGAGCCCGGCAGCACCGTGTGGGCCGCGCCGCAGTCCGCGGACTGGACCGACAGCTGGCGGCCCATCTGGTCTGGCCTGGGCGCCTTCGACCCCGCGCACGAGGCGGGCGAGATCCCGGATAACTTCGTCGACGACGTCATGCACTTCGACCTGGTGGACATGGACGGCCCCGGCGACGTCAACGTGTTTTTCTCCTCGCGCGTGGGCGATCCGGAGCGGCTGTTTAGCTCCGCTGACGAGGACATGCGCACCATCACCTACGATGTCGGCGGCCACGGCCACTTCACCTGGACGTTTTCCGAACCAGGCATCTACGAAATGACCTGGCAGGGCCGCGCCGAGCTCGACGGCGGCGGCACGGAGCGCTCGGAGCCGGTGACCCAGTACTGGCTCGTCGGCGACGACGCCACCGTCGGCCTGCCCGAGGGCACCACCACCGATCTGCGCACCCCCAACACCGCGCAGGACACCGCCAGTCCGAGCACAAGCGCCTCCACGCGCGCCACGCCGTCGCCGCGGCCGAAACCCTCGCCGAGCACACGCGCCACGCCCGCGCCGCGGCCTACGACACCGGCCGAAACGGCGCCGACGAGCACTACGCCCGCCGCGCCCGCGGACCGGCGCAAGCTCATCACGTCGGGGCATATGGATATGGCGTTGGTGGCCGAAGGGTCGTCAATAAGCGCGAAGCTTATCGACGACTCCGACCCCCACAACCAGGCCCAACGCGAATCCGGCAGCTTCATCTTCGCCGTGCCGGACGCGGCGCGAAAAACGCTGCCGGCGGGCGCGAGCGAGAGCTTCCCAGACGCGCCCGAGGCGATGTGGATCCTGCCGCAGGCGCAGGAGAAAAACCTTCCCTGGCTGGGATTTTCCACCACCCGGGTGGCCGCCGACGCGTTGGCGCAAGGCTCCAAGGTGACCGTGGCCATGCGCGACGTCGACGGCCCCGGGCGCATCTACACCTGGCACGAGGACCTGCGCGGGCTGCGTGTGGAGCTCGATTCCGGCGACGCGTCCAAGCAGCTGGAATACCCGGTCAACGCCCACGACCACCAAGGCTTCGGGTTCACCGAGCCGGGCGCGTACACCGCCACGTTCACCTTCTCCGGCACGTCCGCTGACGGCAAGGACTTCTCCGAAGACATGGTCGCCACCTTCGCGGTGGGCGACGAGGCCGTCACCGCCGCGCGCGAGGGCCGCCTCGGCGGCGCCGACGCTGCAGCCGGTGCCGGCAAGGACAAGCTCACGCTGCCGGGCGCGCTCGCGGAAGGCATCCGCTCGCTGGAAAAGGAGATTAAGAAGGCCGGCGACACGCTCGCGCCGCTCGCGCGCAAGACGGACAACAGTGGCGGCGGCAGCGGCGCGAAGTCGGGGTCCCCGTCGAGCTCGGCCGCGACGCCGGCAGCACCGCCGAAACAGCCCCAATCGGCCGCCGCGCAACCCGCGCCCGCGCAGCCAGCTCCGGCACCCGCTGCGCAACCCGCGGCGCAGTCGCAGCCGCAGCGCGCGTCGAGCAACAACCGCGCCAGCACCTCCTCCGACAAGCAAAGCACCCGACGCGCCAGCAGGTCGAAGACCAGGGATGACTCCAAGGCCGCAAAGCCCGCGGTAACGACCAAGGCGAAAGCACCGTCCGAAGCGTCTTCGGCGACGACCGGTAGCACAGGCACGTCCGAGACCTACGCCGCCCAGCCGAATCCCGCCGGCGGAAGCGGCACGGGGATCCATTCGTCGCTTGACGCCGCCGGCGCGCAGCCAGACGGCCAGGCCGCGGACACGTCGCCGACCGCGGGAGGATTCTGGGCGGGCCTCGCCATCGGCGTCGGCGTCATGGCGCTCATCGGCGGTTGCGTCCTGTTCATCGCAGCGGCGAGGTTGCTGCGGCGGGTGGAACAAGGCGCGTCGTAAGGGCGGGGATGGCTCAAACCCTGGGAGGCAGACCCTGGGTTCGCGCAAAAATAGTGCACTCCCCGGGTCTGCCTCCCAGGGTCTGTCGTACAAAGGGGACCGTCGCGGCCACCAGGCGCGGAAAACCGCCAGCCGCGATTTGGCCAAACCCGCACCCACCCGCTAACATCCCCAACCGAAGTTTGAACGGCCCGCAAAGGCCGAGCTCAAGTTTCACCGAAGACCGTCGGTCACTCTCGAGAGGGAGTCGAAGGCGCTCCACTCAAGGGGCCGACCCACGCAGGAGAAACGCGGCACACTCCAACGTATGCCTCGTGCTTCTGCACGGGGCATTTTTGCTTGGTAGACGTCAGTTTCGCGCGAAGCGAACGTCGATAGGCAAGATGCTCCGGGCGGATTGAACAACATGAAGTAATCGGAAGGAGGCGTGTGTCATGGCAAACCCGAAGAACACTGCGGAACTTGCAGCTCTGAAGGAGAAGTTCGCTGAGGCGGATTCCCTCGTGCTGACTGAGTACCGTGGCCTGACCGTCGGCCAGCTGCAGCAGCTGCGCGGCGATATGGGTTTCGATGTCGAGTACCACGTCGCCAAGAACACCCTCATCAAGATCGCTGCGAACGAGCAGGGCATCGAGGGTCTCGATGATCTTCTCACCGGCCCGACCGCCGTCGCGTTCATCAAGGGCGACGCTGCTGTCGACGCTGCGAAGGTGATGAAGAAGTTCAACAAGGACCACGACGCGTTCGTGATCAAGGGCGGCTACATGGACGGCAACGTCCTGGACGCTTCCCAGGTCGACGCTCTGGCCGAGATGGACAACCGCGAGACCACCCTGGCCAAGATCGCTGGCGCATTCGAGGGCTCTCTGGCAAAGGCAGCCGGCCTGTTCCAGGCTCCGGCATCCAAGACGGCCCGCCTTGTCGCTGCACTGCAGGACAAGCAGGAAGCCGCATAAACACACTCTTACATCCGGGCTGTAAACGCCCACCAACAGAAAGGAAGCCACAATGGCTAAGCTCACCAAGGACGAGCTCATCGAGCAGTTCAAGGAAATGACCCTCATCGAGCTCTCCGAGTTCCTGAAGGAGTTCGAGGAGGTCTTCGACGTGACCGCAGCTGCTCCGGTTGCTGCTGTCGCTGCAGGCGCTCCGGCCGCTGGCGGCGAGGATGCCGCTGAGGAGAAGGACGAGTTCGACGTCGTTCTCGAGGACGCTGGCGACAAGAAGATCGGCGTGATCAAGGTTGTCCGCGAGCTGGTTCCGGGCCTGGGTCTGAAGGACGCCAAGGAAATGGTCGAGGGTGCTCCGAAGGCAATCCTCGAGGGCGCCAACAAGGACGACGCCGAGGCTGCCAAGACCAAGCTCGAGGAGGCTGGCGCAAAGGTCACCCTCAAGTAAGAGCTTTTTGCTTGACGACGATCACCCCCTCCGGTTCGCACACGCGACCAGAGGGGGTTTCGCGTGTGTGGCTGCGGTAAAGTAGCCCACCATGCTGCCCACTTCCCGCATTCTTTCCGTCTTGCTCGCCGGTCTCGGCGCTGCGCTGGTGGTAGCGGGGCTGCTGGCGCCGAGTGTGCTGCTTTCCGGCAACCGCCTGCCGCTTGCGCTGGGGGAGGCCACGTGGACCATCACGGACCCTCACGGCACTCGCGACGGCGAGGCGGCGCCGGTGACGCGCCAGCTGCACATGGAGATCCAGGAGCCGTCCGACGGTGACACGGCGAGCGTGCGCGTGGGCGACACGCTGCGCGCGGGGGAGTCCGGCTCGGACTTCAACGACCTGCTTACGGCGTCGACGTGGTCGTTCGCGGTGGATCGCGTCACGGGTGCTGCGACCGGACCGGCGGAGGCGCTTTTGGTCATGGGCATGCCCGCAACGCAGGTGCCTATCGACGGCGCATGGCTGACCTTCCCCGCCCCCGCGCCGCAGGCCACCGTCCAGGTCTTCGACCCGGTGCTGCGCGGCGCGACACCGGCGGAATTCTCCGGCGAGGAGGAGATCGCTGGGCGCACGGTGCACCGCTATACCCAGCGCATCGCGCCGACGAACGTGGCCAAGCGCTACGCCGACCCGCGCAACACGCTCACAATCGAGGGTGAAAACGGCGAGCCGCAGCGCACCTTTCTGCACCACGCCGCGGAGCGCGAGATCCTGGTGGACCAGAAAACCGGCGTGGTCGTGGGCATCGACGAGAAGGTGGACGACTACTACGCCGACGCAGAAGGCAATGGCGTGAAGAACGTGGTCACCTATGACGGGGTGATGGACCGGCAGGACGTCGAGAAGCTTGTGCAGAAGGTTGCTGACGCGCAGACCGCCGCGGCGGACCGCGGGCTGTGGCGCGTGCTGGCCTGGGTTGGTGCAGCGCTGAGCCTTGCGGGCCTGGCGGGTGCGCTGCGGCCGGGGCGTGCGGCGCGTCGCGATTGACCGCGCGCGCGTGCCGGGTGGTAGGCTTCCGGCAGCAACCGCACGAGTCGCCCAGACGGCATCGGGCAGACCGGCGGGAGTGATGGCGGGGGCCTTTACAAACGGGGGAGATTACTCTATGGTTGTTCTTTGCGCTGGAAGCCGTCTCCAGTACGCATAGAGAGCCTTGTGCAACGGGAACGAAAAACCCGATTTGACAAGGTGATTTTGTTGTCTCTGGGGGCGGGTCTTCCGAAGCAGACCGAATGCTAACTTATCCTGCGGAAACGCCGCCGGACCGCGAAGCCAGACGCGGTGCGGTGAGCCTCCGCCAGAGGTGCTGGAAGGACCCAACTTGGCAGTCTCAGACCAGACCATGAACATGGCTGATACCCCCGGGGCTCCCGAACGTTACTCGTTCGCGAAGATTAATGAGCCCATCACCGTCCCGGGGCTTCTTGATGTGCAGCTCGAATCGTTTGCGTGGCTCGTCGGCACGCAAGAGTGGCGCGAGCGCGAACAGGCCAACCGCGGCGACGATGCACGCATCACGTCCGGCCTGGAGGACATCCTCGACGAGATCTCCCCGATCGAGGACTACTCCGGCAACATGAGCCTGACGCTGTCCGAGCCGCGCTTCGAAGACGTGAAGTACACGATCGACGAGTGCAAGGACAAAGACATCAACTACTCCGCGCCGCTGTACGTGACCGCGGAGTTCATCAACAACGACACGCAGGAGATCAAGTCCCAGACCGTGTTCATCGGCGACTTCCCGCTGATGACGGACAAGGGCACCTTCATTGTCAACGGCACTGAGCGTGTCGTTGTCTCGCAGCTGGTGCGCTCCCCGGGCGTGTACTTCGACGAGACCATTGACAAGTCCACGGAGCGCCCGCTGCACTCCGTGAAGGTCATTCCGTCGCGCGGTGCGTGGCTGGAGTTCGACGTGGACAAGCGCGACACCGTCGGCGTGCGCATCGACCGCAAGCGCCGCCAGCCGGTCACCGTGCTGCTGAAGGCGCTGGGCTGGACCACCGAGCAGATCACGGAGCGCTTCGGCTTCTCCGAGATCATGATGTCCACCCTGGAAAACGACGGTGTGTCCAACACCGACGAGGCGCTGCTGGAGATCTACCGCAAGCAGCGCCCGGGCGAGCAGCCGACGCGCGACCTTGCGCAGTCCCTGCTGGAGAACTCCTTCTTCAAGGCCAAGCGCTACGACCTCGCACGTGTGGGCCGCTACAAGACCAACCGCAAGCTCGGCCTCGGCGGCGACCACGACGGTCTGATGACGCTGACCGAAGAGGACATCGCCACCACGCTCGAGTACCTCGTGCGCCTGCACGCGGGCGAGACCGAGATGACCTCCCCGGCCGGCGAGATCATCCCGATCAACACCGACGACATCGACCACTTTGGCAACCGCCGCCTGCGTACCGTCGGCGAGCTGATCCAGAACCAGGTCCGCGTCGGCCTGTCGCGTATGGAGCGCGTCGTGCGCGAGCGCATGACCACCCAGGACGCGGAGTCCATCACCCCGACGTCCCTGATCAACGTGCGTCCGGTTTCGGCTGCGATCCGCGAGTTCTTCGGTACCTCGCAGCTGTCGCAGTTCATGGACCAGAACAACTCCCTGTCCGGCCTGACCCACAAGCGCCGCCTGTCCGCGCTTGGCCCGGGCGGTCTGTCCCGCGAGCGCGCCGGCATCGAGGTGCGAGACGTGCACCCGTCGCACTACGGCCGCATGTGCCCGATTGAGACCCCGGAGGGCCCGAACATTGGCCTGATCGGCGCGCTGTCCACGTACGCGCGTGTCAACGCGTTCGGCTTCATTGAGACGCCGTACCAGAAGGTCAACGACGGCAAGCTCACCGGCCAGATCGATTACCTCACCGCCGACGAGGAAGACCGCTACGCCATCGCCGAGGCCGCGACCCCGATGGACAAGGACAACAACCTCACCGGCGAGCGCATCGAGGTCCGTCTCAAGGACGGCGACATTGGCGTTGTCGGCCCGCAGGGCGTTGACTACCTGGACATCTCCCCGCGCCAGATGGTTTCTGTCGCTACCGCGATGATTCCGTTCCTGGAGCACGACGATGCGAACCGTGCGCTGATGGGCGCGAACATGCAGAAGCAGGCTGTGCCGCTGCTGCGCGCCGAATCCGCGTACGTTGCCACCGGTATGGAGCAGCGCGCCGCGTACGACGCGGGCGACACCGTCATCTCCAAGAAGGCCGGCGTGATCGAGAACGTCACCGGCGACTTCATCACCGTCATGGACGATGAGGGCGGCCGCGACACCTACATGCTGCGCACCTTCGAGCGCACCAACCAGGGCACCTGCTACAACCAGACCCCGATCGTCTCCGCGGGCGACCGCGTCGAGGCCGGCCAGGTCATCGCTGACGGCCCGGGCACCAAGGACGGCGAGATGGCCCTCGGCCGCAACCTGCTGGTTGCGTTCATGCCGTGGGAAGGCCACAACTACGAGGACGCGATCATCCTCAACCAGCGCGTGGTGGAGGAGGACATCCTCACCTCCGTGCACATTGAGGAGCACGAGATCGACGCCCGCGACACCAAGCTCGGTGCCGAGGAGATCACCCGCGAGATCCCGAACGTCTCCGAAGACGTGCTGAAGGATCTGGACGAGCGCGGCATCATCCGCATCGGCGCGGACGTGCGCGACGGTGACATCCTCGTGGGCAAGGTCACCCCGAAGGGCGAGACCGAGCTGACCCCGGAGGAGCGCCTGCTGCGCGCCATCTTCGGCGAGAAGGCCCGCGAGGTGCGCGACACCTCCCTGAAGGTGCCGCACGGCGAGCAGGGCAAGGTCATTGCCGTGCGCCGCTTCTCCCGCGAGGACGACGACGACCTGTCCCCGGGCGTCAACGAGATGATCCGCGTGTACGTGGCTCAGAAGCGCAAGATCCAGGACGGCGACAAGATGGCCGGCCGCCACGGCAACAAGGGTGTCGTGGGCAAGATCCTGCCTCAGGAGGACATGCCGTTCATGGCTGACGGCACCCCGGTGGACATCATCCTGAACACCCACGGTGTGCCGCGTCGTATGAACATCGGCCAGGTCCTAGAGATTCACCTGGGCTGGCTGGCCAAGGCCGGCTGGACCGTGAATCCGGATGACCCGGCAAACGCCAAGCTGCTCGAGACCCTGCCGGAGCACCTCTACGACGTGCCGGCTGATTCGCTCACCGCAACCCCGGTGTTCGATGGCGCGACCAACGACGAGATCGCGGGCCTTTTGGCGAACTCCAAGCCGAACCGCGACGGCGACGTCATGGTCGACGGCGAGGGCAAGACCACCCTGTTCGACGGCCGTTCCGGCGAGCCGTACAAGTACCCGATTTCCGTCGGCTACATGTACATGCTCAAGCTGCACCACCTGGTGGACGAGAAGATCCACGCCCGTTCCACGGGCCCGTACTCCATGATTACGCAGCAGCCGCTGGGCGGTAAGGCCCAGTTCGGCGGCCAGCGCTTCGGCGAGATGGAGGTGTGGGCGATGCAGGCATACGGCGCCGCTTACACCCTGCAGGAGCTTTTGACCATCAAGTCCGATGACGTGGTGGGCCGCGTGAAGGTCTACGAGGCCATTGTGAAGGGCGACAACATCCCGGATCCGGGCATCCCGGAGTCCTTCAAGGTGCTGCTCAAGGAGCTGCAGTCCCTGTGCTTGAACGTGGAGGTCCTCTCCACCGACGGCACCCCGATGGAGCTCGACGGCGACGACGACGAGTTCGATCAGGCCGGCTCCTCGCTTGGCATCAACCTTTCCCGTGACGAGGGTGCAGCGGCGGACACCGCCTAAGCGCCAGGTAGCCGTCGTGAAGCAATTGCTTTTCGACGGCACGACGAACGAACAGCACACATCTAGAAGAAAAGGAACTTTTACGTGTTTGACGTAAACCTCTTCGACGAGCTTCGCATCGGCCTGGCCACCGCCGACGACATCCGCCGTTGGTCCCACGGCGAGGTGAAGAAGCCCGAGACCATTAACTACCGCACCCTCAAGCCGGAAAAGGACGGCCTGTTCTGCGAGCGCATCTTCGGCCCGACCCGCGACTGGGAGTGCGCCTGCGGCAAGTACAAGCGTGTCCGCTACAAGGGCATCATCTGTGAGCGCTGCGGCGTTGAGGTGACCAAGTCCAAGGTGCGCCGCGAGCGCATGGGCCACATCGAGCTGGCCGCTCCGGTGACGCACATCTGGTACTTCAAGGGTGTCCCGTCCCGCCTGGGCTACCTGCTCGACCTGGCGCCGAAGGACCTCGAGCGCATCATCTACTTCGCGGCAAACATCGTCACCTCCGTTGACGAAGAGGCCCGCCACACCGACATGTCCACCCTCGAGGCGGAGATGTTGATGGAGAAGAAGGATGTCGAGGACGACACCAACTCCGAGATCGCGGACCGCGCGCAGAAGCTGGAGGAGGACCTCGCCGAGCTCGAGGCTTCCGGTGCGACCGCCGCTGCCCGCAAGAAGGTGCAAAACGCTGCGGACAAGGAAATGCAGCACATGCGCGAGGCCGGCGAGCGCGAGGTTGAGCGCCTGGACGAGATCTGGACCACCTTCCAGAAGCTCGCGCCGAAGCAGATGATCATCGACGAAAACCTCTACGAGGAGCTCGTCGACCGTTACGAGGACTACTTCACCGGCGGCATGGGTGCCGAGGCGATCCAGACCTTGATCCGCAACTTCGACCTCGAGGCTGAGGCCGAGGAGCTGCGCGGCATCATCGCCGAGGGCAAGGGCCAGAAGAAGGTCCGCGCGCTGAAGCGCCTGCGCGTCGTCGCGGCCTTCCAGCGCTCCGGCAACGACCCGGCCGGCATGATCCTGGACGCGATCCCGGTGATCCCGCCGGAGCTGCGCCCGATGGTCCAGCTCGACGGTGGCCGCTTCGCCACCTCCGACCTGAACGACCTGTACCGTCGCGTGATCAACCGCAACAACCGTTTGAAGCGCATGATCGACTTGGGCGCGCCCGAGATCATCGTGAACAACGAGAAGCGCATGCTGCAGGAGTCCGTTGACGCCCTGTTCGACAACGGCCGCCGCGGCCGTCCGGTCACCGGCCCGGGCACCCGCCCGCTGAAGTCCCTGTCCGACCTGCTCAAGGGCAAGCAGGGCCGCTTCCGCCAGAACCTGCTGGGTAAGCGCGTGGACTACTCCGGCCGTTCCGTGATTATCGTCGGCCCGCAGCTGAAGCTGCACGAGTGCGGTCTGCCGAAGCGTATGGCGCTCGAGCTGTTCAAGCCGTTCGTGATGAAGCGCCTGGTGGACAACGACTACGCGCAGAACATCAAGTCCGCCAAGCGCATGGTGGAGCGCCAGCGCCCCGAGGTGTGGGACGTGCTCGAAGAGGCGATTTCGGAGCACCCGGTGCTGCTCAACCGTGCACCGACGCTGCACCGCCTGGGTATCCAGGCCTTCGAGCCGAAGCTGGTCGAGGGTAAGGCCATCCAGCTGCACCCGCTGGCCTGTGAGGCGTTCAACGCCGACTTCGACGGCGACCAGATGGCAGTCCACCTGCCGCTGTCCGCCGAGGCGCAGGCCGAGGCCCGCGTGCTCATGCTGTCGTCGAACAACATCCTGTCCCCGGCGTCCGGCAAGCCGCTGGCTATGCCGCGCCTGGACATGGTCACCGGTCTGTACTTCCTGACCATGGAGAAGGGCCCGCAGGAGATCGGCGGCGAGGGCGCGTACGCACCTGCCGACGACAACGGCCCGGCCCGTGGCGTTTACTCGTCCTACCGTGAGGCCATCATGGCCTACGACCTGGGCGTTTTGGGCCTGCAGGCTCCGATCAAGGTGCGCATCGACCACCTGCGTCCGACCCGGGAGATCGAGGCCGAGCAGTTCCCGGACGGCTGGGAAAAGGGCCAGGCATGGATGACGGACACCACCTTGGGCCGCATCATGTTCAACGAGCTGCTGCCGTTCAACTTCCCGTACCAGGAAGGCGCCATGGTCCGTAAGGGCGGTGGCGGCGGCAAGCTGCTGCTGGGCGACATCATCCAGTCCATGGTTGAGAAGTACCCGATGATCACCGTCGCGCAGGTGCTGGACAAGATGAAGGACGCCGGCTTCTACTGGGCCACGCGTTCCGGCATCACCATCTCCATGGCCGACGTGCTCATCCTCCCGAACAAGACCGAGGTCCTCGAGCAGTACGAGAAGGAAGCTGAGGCCATCGAGCGCAAGTTCTGGGAGAAGGGTGCGCTGACCGAGGAGAACCGCTACGACCGCCTGGTCGAGCTGTGGCAGGATGCCACCAACAAGGTGGGTCAGGCCGTGGAGGACCTGTACCCGGACCACAACCCGATTCCGATGATCGTGAAGTCCGGTGCTGCCGGTAACATGCGCCAGATCTGGACCCTGGCCGGCATGAAGGGCATGGTCGTGAACTCGCGCGGCGAGTACATCACCCGCCCGATCAAGACCTCCTTCCGCGAGGGCCTGTCCGTGATGGAGTACTTCAACAACTCCCACGGTTCCCGTAAGGGCCTGGCCGATACCGCGCTTCGTACCGCGGACTCCGGCTACCTCACCCGTCGTCTCGTGGACGTGGCGCAAGACGTCATCGTCCGCGAAGAGGACTGCGGCACCCGCCAGGGCGTCAAGGTGCCGGTCGCGGCTGAGTCCGGCGACTCCTTCGTTCGCCACGACCTGGTCGAGACCTCCGTGTCCGGCCGTGTTCTGTCGGCCGATGTCAAGGACTCCGACGACAAGGTCATCGCCGAGGCTGGCACCGAGCTGACCGAGGAGCGTATCGACGAGCTCGTGGCAGCCGGTGTTACCGAAGTCAAGGTCCGCTCCGTGCTGACCTGCCAGACTCCGACCGGTGTCTGCGCGAAGTGCTACGGCAAGTCCATGGCGTCCGGCCAGCTCGTCGACATCGGCGAGGCTGTCGGCATCGTGGCCGCGCAGTCCATTGGTGAGCCGGGTACGCAGCTGACCATGCGTACCTTCCACCAGGGCGGCGTCGGCGGCGACATCACCGGCGGTCTGCCGCGTGTGCAGGAGCTGTTCGAGGCCCGTGTGCCGAAGAACCGCGCCCCGATCGCGTCCGTCGCCGGCACGATCTCGCTCGAGGACGAGGGCAACTTCTGGACCCTGACCATCCACCCGGATGACGGCTCCGACGTGGTGGTCTACGAGAAGCTGTCCAAGCGTCAGGGCCTGGCCCAGGTGCGTCGCCCGATGGAGTCCAACCCGGACGCCATGATCGAGCGCGGCCTGCGCGAGGGTGACCACGTCGAGGTGGGCGAGCGACTGCTCCGCGGCGCCGCCGACCCGCACGACGTGCTCGAGGTCCTCGGCCGCCGTGGCGTGGAGAAGCACCTGATCGACGAGGTGCAGGCTGTGTACCGCACCCAGGGTGTGTCCATCCACGACAAGCACATCGAGATCATCATCCGCCAGATGCTGCGTCGCGGCACCGTCATCGACTCGGGTTCCACCGAGTTCCTGCCGGGCACCCTGGTGGATCTGTCCGAGGCACGCCAGGTCAACGCCGCAGCTGTGGCGGACGGCGGCGAGCCGGCGGAGATGCGCTCCGAGATCATGGGCATCACCAAGGCCTCGCTGGCCACGGAGTCCTGGCTGTCGGCGGCCTCCTTCCAGGAGACCACCCGCGTGCTCACGGACGCCGCGATCAACAAGCGCTCCGACAAGCTGATCGGCCTGAAGGAGAACGTGATCATCGGCAAGCTGATCCCGGCCGGTACGGGCATTTCCCGTTACCGCAACATCCAGGTCAAGCCGACCGAGGCGGCACGCTCCGCGGCGTACTCCATCCCGACGTTCGGCGACTCCATCTACGGCGACGAGGGCTACGGCGAGTTCACCGGTGCCTCCGTGCCGATGGACGAGTTCGGCTTCGAGGAGCTGTAAACGCAAGGCCCAGCACTCTGGCTTTTAGCTAGGTCTGCGTAGAAAGCGCCCGGTCTCCCCGCAAAAGGGGAGCCGGGCGTTTTGCATATCATCGGCGCAATGCCCGCCGACGACCAGGCGCTTGCCGCCGCCGTCCACACCATCGTTGCCCAGGAAGTCCCGCACCTCGACGGGGGATATGTGACCGACGAGCTACGCGGTGCAATCGCTTAACGACGCCACCAAAGGCCGCATCCGCGACCTGATCCGCCGCGCCGCCGGCGACGCTGCCGGGGAGTGACGCAAGAAAGCGCCTTACTTCACGTGGGCGCCGCGGGCCGCGCGGACGATTCCCACGCCGCCCATCAGGGCAAGGCCGCGCACGCGGACCACCGGGGCGTCGGCAGGCAACTCCGCGGCGAAGACGGCGCAGGAGTCGTGGTCCTCCACACCAAAACCGCCCATGATGCCAACGCCGTCGTCCACGACGCGGACATCGTCGGGCACGATGATCTCGATGCCGCCCATCAGTGCAAGGGCGTTGATTACCGTCTCCTGGGCTGCAAAGCGCGCCTCCCGCAGATCCAGCGAGTTGCCGCCCATGAGCGCGACCGTGGTGTGCATCGGCGCGACGAGCCATTGTCCGGTGCGTTCGGCGCCGCCCATGAGTGACAGGGAGAACGCGGAGCCGTTGCGCTCGCCGGTGACCACTGCGCGGGAGCTGGCGTTGGTCGTGGCGGGGGTGGGGCGGTTCGGGCTCTCGACAGGGGAGAGGTCTTCTACCAGGGCGGGAAGTTCGTCCGAGTACGTGGCCGCGTACAGGGCGCGGGAGCGGTCATCGAATTCGGTCAGGGAAATTTGACCGTCGGTAAATGCGGCTTGGAGGTGTTTTGCTGCTTTTTCGCGCTCCGAGTCGGACGCGCGTTTGCGGGGTGGAGTAGGGGTGTCCATGTCTATGACAGTAGTCACCGAAGGTCGATGTCGAGGGGCAAATAACGCGCAAAAATGCGCGTATTCTGCTTAGATTCCACGTGTGAGCGAAAAGTCGGCGAAAAGCCAGCGCATGCGGGGGCTGGCAAAGTCGGTCGCGGCGGACTTCCGCACGAGAACCAACGCGACCATCGTGGGGTTGCTCGCGCTTGCCGGCGTGACCGGGATGGCCGGCGGATTCGAGGAGGCGGAGCCGGAAGAGGTTGTCTCCGCCAGCGAGGTGACGGACCCGGTTGCGCAGCCGGAAGAGCTAGAGATTGCGCCGCTGACAATTCAGGTGCAGCGCACTTACGTCCTCGACGGCGCGCGGGTGGTGCACATGCGGCTGACCAATACCGCGGAGCGACCCATCTACGCTATGCAGTGGCACCAGGCGTTTAACCTGGAGGATTCCACGGCAGATACACAGCCGAAGTTCCAGAAGACCGACGCACGGCTCACCGGCGACGACAACCTCGAGAGCATCCCACTGCCGAGCAACCAGGTGCTCAACCCGGGTGTACCGCAGGACATCGCGCTGGTGTTCAGCGGCGATGGCGTTGGCGACACGCTCGCAGTGTGGTCGATGGAGTACCGCAAGTCGTTCCTAGACGGCGATTCCACCTGGTTTGTCAACGAGCGCGTAGCGGAGGTGGAGCTGCGATGAAGTTCAGGCGTGTGTGGACCACAGCCGCGGCGTTGGCGCTGCTGGTGCTGGGCATGCAGATCCGCGACGTGCTGCCCAACGCCGCAGACCGCGCCGCCGAAAGCTTCGACTACGACAATTCCGCCCCTGCCATCGGTGCGGTGGAGGACGTGCGAGCCACCGTTGCGGAGACTTTCAACGGCGCCGTCTCCAACGCCAAGTGGGTGGTGGTGGACTACCAGTTCACCCAGGACCAGGAGATGCTCATCGGCGCGGAGATAGAGGCAGCCGGCGGCCACCTGTATGCACCGGAGAACTCCGCGAGCAGCGCGTGCGAGCTGACCTACCCGGGCTTACACAGCCCCTGCACCCTGGTGTTTGAGATGCCGGAGGAAGAGATCGTAGGCGCCACGTTGTACTTCTACGTGGCAAACCGGATGGGCCCGCGCGTAGTTGTGCAGCTGCCTGAGGCGCAGCAAGAGCGCGACGTGGCCCGGGAGGCGGTGTGGCTGTGAGGAAGCTTTGGTGGTTAGGCGCGCCCGTGGCTGCCGGGCTGATGCTGGCGGCGTCGTCCCAGCCGTATTTCAGCCTGGTCAGGCCGTGGACGTGGTCGCAGGAGCAGGTGATCGAGGCGGGATCTCCGGGCAGCATCGACCTACCGATCGCGGACTTCGACGGAGCGAGGCACCACGCCGACATTGAAGTGCTCGGCTTCCAGTCGGTGGAGGACGAAAGCCAAATCGGCCTGCACGCCCCGGAAGGCTTCACCATCTGGGCGGTGCTGACACAGTGGAATGCTCCAGAAGAGTCAGTGCTGGAGGGCTGCCACATGTGGGTGACCGGCTCAGACGGCAAGGAATACCTGCGCAAAGACAAGCTGTTCGGCACGCCCATCGACGACTTCAGTGCCATGCACGCCTGCACCCCGCCAGGGGAGGCCGGCCCGGTGGTTCGGGTGGACGAGATCGGCTTCACCGAGATGCATCTCGAGCCGGGAGATCCGCGTCCGGGGCAGTGGCGCAAGGTCACGCCACTCGCGCTCCCGGACGGGGTGCAGCCGGAAAAGCTGCACATCGGGTGGGATGTTCCCCATTACGCAACGGTGGAGCTGCCGGAGCCGAAGGTTTACGTGGACGCGCCGGCGGATTCCTCGTCTGCCGGGGCTTCCGGGTCTGCCGGGGCTTCCGGCGAGTAGCTGTGGCGCAGGAAGAAATCCAGACCTGAGGCGATCAGGCACACCACGACCAGAAGGTACACCGCCCGCGCCACGACGAGCAGGTAGTTGAGGGCCTGTTCCGCGACCATCTTGCTGTCCACGGGGCCGATCAGCGCGCGCCCTAGCTCTACCACGCCGAGCTCCACGCTGGTGGCGAGCATGAACACGATGCAAAAGATCGTCATCGGCACCAGCCCCGCTCGCGCAAGCGTGCGCAGCCCCTTCAGTGTCGCCTTAATCGGCCCGGCCACGGGCTTGATTGCCTCGTCGAGAGCGTGCTTGGCTTCGTTGTGGGCGGCGGTCTGCATGCGCTTGCGAATGCTTATCGACGACCCCTTCGGCACCTCCTCGCCCTGTTCAGCCTCCGCTTCCGTTGCTTCGGCCTTCTTGGCGGCGAGCGTGGTGCCAAAGACCACGGCGCCGAGCGTCAGCCACGCAATCGGGATGGTCACCAGCTGGTTCAACGCTGGCAGCTGGGCGGTGAACCACGCCCACGCGTCGCCGAGGACGCCGGAATGTTCGGCCACGTCGGTTTTTAGGCCTTCGTAGGCTTGGTGCGCGGGCGCGAGACTGCGGCGGGACAGTGCCCAGTCCTGCACGGCGCTTAAGCGGTTGGTCAAAAACACGGACACCGTGGTCATCCACAGCACTTCCAGGTAGGCCGCCAGGTAGCTCAACCCGAGGCCTTTTTCCGCCAGGGCGAAGTAGCCGATGATTTTGCGCAGCAGGATCGTGCCGACGATCAGGCCGATCAGGGCGGCGGTGTCGTCGATAAATGCGCGCGAGAAGTCCGCCTCGAAGCCTTGATCGAAGTACTCGTCGTAGGTGGTGGCGCGCCTGAAGGCGGCGAGGTCCTCTTTAAGCAGGCCGTGAGTGGAATACACGGTGAGAAAGGAGATGAGCATGCCTCCGGCGGAAAGCAGCCGCACCCGGGACGAGCCGTCTTTGCGGTCCGGGAACGTCGCCGCGAGGAAGGGTAGCGAGGGGCGCAGAAGCCACAGTGAGAAAATGATGGACAGCATCACCATCAGCGGCGCGAGCGGCATGACCAAGCTGGCGGCCAAGCTGCTGAAAGCGGACAGTCACACCGCGAGCCAGATCACGGCCTGGCGTCCGGCAAGCCCGAGGCAGATGACGGTGACCAGCTGGGGCAGATGCCGAAAAAGCAAGCTCACCGCGCGTATTGGAATCACCGCGGACTCGACTGCCACGTCACGCAGCGACCGGGAGACACCCGTCCAAGGAGTCATATCGGCAGTGTAACCGGAGGATCGTCTGCACGCAGTTTGCTTTGCTGCGAACTTTCGGTGTATTTTTGACGAGGTTTCGCCCGTACCATGCGGTGCGAAGTACTACGAACTCCGAGCGACTCGTTCACACGGTAGTTCATGCAATCGGCAGGGCCCCGAAGAAGAGCCCCCATTTTTGCATGTATGGCCGGGTGTGGGCGGGAAGCGCTAACAGAAAGAGCGTGAATGCCTACTATTCAGCAGCTGGTCCGCAAGGGCCGCCACGATAAGTCCACCAAGGTGGCAACCGCTGCGCTGAAGGGTTCCCCGCAGCGCCGCGGTGTGTGCACCCGCGTGTACACCACCACTCCGAAGAAGCCGAACTCTGCTCTGCGTAAGGTCGCCCGTGTGCGTCTGACCTCCGGCATTGAGGTTTCCGCATACATCCCGGGCGAGGGTCACAACCTGCAGGAGCACTCCATGGTGCTCGTGCGCGGCGGTCGTGTGAAGGACCTGCCGGGTGTGCGCTACAAGATTGTCCGCGGCGCTCTGGATACCCAGGGTGTGAAGGACCGCAAGCAGGCTCGCTCCCGTTACGGCGCAAAGAAGGGACAGTAATCAATGCGTAAGCAGCAAGCACCGAAGCGTCCCGTCGTTAAGGATCCGGTTTACAACTCCGAGCTGGTCACCATGCTCGTGAACAAGATCCTGCGGGACGGCAAGAAGTCCACCGCAGAGCGCATCGTCTACGGCGCTCTCGAGCAGTGCCGCGAGAAGACCGGCACCGACCCGGTTGGCACCCTGGAAAAGGCAATCGGCAACATCCGCCCGGACCTCGAGGTTCGTTCCCGCCGTGTCGGTGGCGCGACCTACCAGGTGCCGGTGGACGTCAAGCCGGCCCGCTCCACCACCCTCGCCCTGCGTTGGCTGGTCACCTTCACCCGCCAGCGTCGCGAGAACTCCATGATGGAGCGCCTCGCCAACGAGATCCTGGATGCTTCCAACGGTCTCGGCGCCTCCGTGAAGCGCCGCGAGGACACCCACAAGATGGCCGAGGCCAACCGCGCCTTCGCCCACTACCGCTGGTAATCGCTGGAGCAAGGCGACGCATGGACACCCGGAAACTGCATACCCGCTTCCACGTGGAGCGAGCTGGTGCGTTTCCGGGTTTTTCCAGCTGAGTCGAACCTCACGCTGCCACTTCCGCGATGAAGTGGCAGAATTGACCAAGGACAACTGACCGACATAGGCGCCGACAGGCGTCGACGACTTCAAAGTTGGGGTATTTAACGTGGCACAAGAAGTGCTTAAGGATCTGAACAAGGTCCGCAACATCGGCATCATGGCCCACATTGACGCCGGTAAGACCACCACTACCGAGCGCATCCTCTTCTACACGGGTCTCAACCGCAAGGTTGGCGAGACCCACGACGGTGGCGCCACCACTGACTGGATGGAGCAGGAGAAGGAGCGCGGCATCACCATTACGTCCGCCGCTGTTACCTGCTTCTGGAACAACAACCAGATCAACATCATCGACACCCCGGGTCACGTGGACTTCACCGTTGAGGTGGAGCGCTCCCTGCGCGTGCTCGACGGCGCTGTTGCCGTGTTCGACGGCAAGGAAGGTGTGGAGCCGCAGTCCGAGCAGGTGTGGCGACAGGCCGCCAAGTACGACGTCCCGCGTATCTGCTTCGTCAACAAGATGGACAAGCTGGGCGCTGACTTCTACTACACCGTCGGCACCATCGTCGACCGCCTCGGCGCGAAGCCGTTGGTCATGCAGCTCCCGATCGGCGCTGAGGACAACTTCGACGGCGTTGTCGACCTCATCGACATGAAGGCCCTCTTGTGGCCGGGCAAGGTCGAGACCGGCACCCCGCCGCAGATCGAGGAGATCCCGGAGGATCTCAAGGAGAAGGCTGAGGAGTACCGCGAGAAGCTGCTCGAGACCGTCGCTGAGTCCGACGAGGAGCTCATGGAGAAGTACTTCGGTGGCGAGGAGCTGACGAAGGAAGAGATCCAGGCAGCCATCCGCAAGATGACCATCGCCTCCGAGATCTACCCAGTGTTCTGCGGCACCGCATACCGCAACAAGGGCATCGAGCCGATCCTCGACGCTGTCGTCGCCTACCTGCCGAGCCCGATCGACATCGGCGAGGTGCACGGCACCTCCGTCAACGGCGAAGAGGACCTGACCCGTAAGCCGTCCGTCGAGGAGCCGTTCTCCGCTCTGGCGTTCAAGATCGCCGTTCACCCGTTCTTCGGCAAGCTCACCTACGTGCGCGTCTACTCCGGCCAGGCAATCCCGGGCGAGCAGATGCTCAACTCCACGAAGTCCAAGAAGGAGCGCGTGGGCAAACTCTTCCAGATGCACGCGAACAAGGAGAACCCGGTCGATCACGCTGACGCCGGCAACATCTACGCGTTCATCGGTCTGAAGGAAACCACCACGGGCGACACCCTGTGCAACCCGGACCACCCGATCATCCTCGAGTCCATGGACTTCCCGGATCCGGTGATCCAGGTGGCCATCGAGCCGAAGACCAAGGCTGACCAGGAGAAGCTGGGTACCGCTATCCAGAAGCTTGCCGAGGAGGACCCGACCTTCACCGTCCAGCTGGACGAGGAGACCGGCCAGACCGTCATCGGCGGCATGGGCGAGCTGCACCTCGACGTGCTGGTGGACCGCATGAAGCGCGAGTTCAAGGTCGAGGCGAACATCGGCTCCCCGCAGGTTGCGTACCGCGAGACCATCCGCAAGAAGGTCGAGTCCCTGGACTACACCCACAAGAAGCAGACCGGTGGTTCCGGCCAGTTCGCGAAGGTCATCGTCACCATCGAGCCGTACTCCCCGGACCCGGAGGAGCTGGAAGAGGGCGAGTCCACTTCCTACAAGTTCGAGAACGCCGTCACCGGTGGCCGCGTGCCGAAGGAGTACATCCCGTCCGTCGACGCTGGTATCCAGGACGCGATGCAGTACGGCTTCCTCGCCGGCTACCCGCTGGTGAACATCAAGGCCACCCTCGAGGACGGCGCGTACCACGACGTCGACTCCTCGGAGATGGCGTTCAAGCTCGCTGGTTCCCAGGTGCTGAAGGAAGCTGTCGCTAAGGCGAAGCCGGTCCTGCTCGAGCCGGTCATGGCCGTCGAGGTTGTGACCCCGGAGGAGTACATGGGCACCGTCAACGGTGACATCAGCTCCCGCCGTGGCCAGGTCTTCGCAATGGAGGACCGCTCCGGTGCGAAGGTTGTCAAGGCAAAGGTGCCGCTGTCCGAGATGTTCGGCTACATCGGCGACCTGCGTTCCTCCACCGCTGGCCGCGCGAACTTCACCATGGTGTTCGACTCCTACGCTGAGGTTCCGCAGTCCGTGGCTCAGGAGATTATCGACGAGCGCAACGGCAACTAAATAGTCGCCGCCCTCCCTTCTCAACGGGCCGTACCGCGTGCCAGCGGTGCGGGTCTACCCCGCGGGATAGGGAGAATGGAGGGCAGCGGCCGCGCTGAGATACCGCAAGAACCGACAAGGTGAGCGGTGTCTGAGCCGGCCGTTACCCTCTAGGTCGATCCGGGGGAAACGGCAAGGCCGGTTTGAAAAACGGCCGCTGGAAACCTAGGATCTTGTAACTGGCACATTGTGAAATGGCTCCCGTATCCGTGCCCTGCGCTGGGCGCGGGCCGGGGCGTATGTAAACCACGTGGCTGCGAAGGTCGTAGTCACCATGAAGTCCAGGAGGACAACAGTGGCAAAGGAAAAGTTCGAGCGCTCTAAGCCGCACGTGAACATCGGCACCATCGGTCACGTCGACCACGGCAAGACCACCACCACCGCCGCTATCACCAAGGTGCTGGCTGATGCTTACCCGGAGGAGAACAAGGCCTTCGACTACGCGATGATCGATAAGGCTCCGGAGGAGCGCGAGCGCGGCATCACCATCAACATCTCCCACGTGGAGTACAACACCCCGAAGCGCCACTACGCTCACGTTGACGCCCCGGGCCACGCCGACTACATCAAGAACATGATTACCGGCGCTGCTCAGATGGATGGCGCAATCCTCGTGGTTGCTGCTACCGACGGCCCGATGCCGCAGACCCGCGAGCACGTGCTGCTGGCTCGCCAGGTTGGCGTTCCGTACATCCTCGTTGCACTGAACAAGTGCGACATGGTCGACGACGAAGAGATCATCGAGCTCGTCGAGATGGAGGTCCGCGAGCTGCTGGCTGAGCAGGAGTACGACGAGGAAGCTCCGATCGTTCACATCTCCGCTCTGAAGGCTCTCGAGGGCGAGGAGAAGTGGGTTCAGTCCGTCGTTGACCTCATGCAGGCTTGCGACGACTCCATTCCGGATCCGGAGCGCGAGACCGACAAGCCGTTCCTGATGCCGGTCGAGGACATCTTCACCATTTCCGGCCGCGGCACCGTGGTTACCGGTCGTGTGGAGCGTGGCGTGCTCAACCTCAACGACGACGTCGAGATCATCGGTATCCGCGACAAGGCCACCAAGACCACCGTCACCTCCATCGAGATGTTCAACAAGCTTCTCGACACCGCTGAGGCTGGCGACAACGCAGCTCTGCTGCTCCGCGGTCTGAAGCGTGAGGACGTCGAGCGCGGCCAGGTCGTCATCGCACCGGGCGCTTACACCCCGCACAGCAAGTTCGAGGGTTCCGTCTACGTCCTGTCCAAGGACGAGGGCGGCCGCCACACCCCGTTCTTCGACAACTACCGTCCGCAGTTCTACTTCCGCACCACCGACGTGACCGGTGTTGTGAAGCTGCCGGAGGGCACCGAGATGGTCATGCCGGGCGACAACGTCGAGATGTCCGTCGAGCTGATCCAGCCGGTCGCTATGGACGAGGGCCTGCGCTTCGCTATCCGCGAGGGCTCCCGCACCGTCGGCGCTGGCCGCGTCACCAAGATCCTGGACTAATTCCAGCTTCTGGTGTAACCAGCTGACGTAAAAAGCCGCCTTCCCCGCTGGGGAGGGCGGCTTTTCGCATGCGTTAGGCTCATCAGTGTGCACGACCCGACCCGTATTCCACGTCTGACCGAGGCGCTGCAGCGCGCCTGGGAGGGCCAGCCGGACCTCACCCTCGCCCAACTAATCGGGATCCTGGAGAACAGCGGCCTGGGCTGGGGCACAACAGACGAGGAAGCCGTCGAGTTGCTCACCGCGATGGAGCGCGAGCACCCCTCGCTTATCGACGCCACCTCCGGCCCCCATGCCATCACCACCGTCAACCCGCCCCATCTAGTCACAATCACAAACAGATATGTGGTGGTGCGAAACGGCGCCGACCCCGAGCGCATGCCGGCAGTGTGGCGCATGGGCGGGATGCGCAAGGCGGGTCCCAGCCTACCGCTGGTTATCGCTGACGCTGACGGGGTGGAACACCGCCTGGGGATCGTGTCTTTGTTAACGCGGCTGGAGGGGGCACCGAAGGCGTCGATAAGCATGGCCCGCGAGGAGGTGGGCAACAGGCGATGGCTAGTTCTTTTCGACGATGGCGCGCGGGCCGTGGTCGGGCAACGCATTCGTACCTGGAGGATGGAAAGACGCAGCGTGGTGAGTGAACGTATCGCCTGGAGCGAAATTGCGCGCTGCGAACCTGGCGCGGAGATGGAAATAGCCCCAGCGGGCGGCGGGAAGCCGCGCACGCTGGGGCTGGTCAAGCTCGTGCTTGAACTAGAGCGTTAGGCGGTAATCCGGTCCAGGTGGAGCTTCCACACCGTGTCGATTTCCATGGTGTGGCTGGCTTCGCGGAAATCCTGGTCCGCGCCCTCAATGACGCGCACGACGTCATCGAACGGGTACTCTGGGTTGGCGAAGACGGTAAACGTCGCGGTGGGGCGCTTGCCCACCATCGCCACCTTGGAGGTAGCACGACGGATCTCGCCTGCGTGCTCCAGGGAAGTGCAGGCCGCCTCAGACACGCGCTGGACGTTGATAATGGTCTCGCCGTGCTCCGGGTCAGCCGGCAGGATGCCGCGGTTCGAAAACGCGCGGGACCGGATATTTGCCAGCAGGATCCACAGGCCCAGGATCGCTGAAATGACAGCGCCAATGATCAGGGCGGTGACGTAGAAGTCCTGGTAGCCCAGGTCGATCAGTCGGGTGCGGTCGAGGAAGTCGGCCGCGTCGACCAGGTACGGGATCTGCCAGTACTCGGCGATCGGGAAGAGCCCGGCGAGAATCAGCAGCAGGCCAAGCAGGAAAACTGCCAGGCGGTTAAAGAAGCTGAGCGTCTTAGTCATCGCGATACCTCCGGGGTCGTCTCGGCCGAAGCGGATCCGGCTGCCTGCTGAGGCGCGTTAGCGCGCTGCGCGGAGACCTGTTGCGTGGCCGGGCTGGGCAGCAACTTCACGGACACCGCCGGCGGCGTCTTGAGCACACGGAACTCGTCATTCAGCGCACGAGTGATGCGTTCCTGCATCGCCGGGCCGGAGCCATCCTCGACCACCTGTACCTTCACGGACTTCCGGTTCGCCTTCGTGCTCACCTGCTCGCCGCCGAGGTCGCCACGGGTGGTGAACGTCGTCTTGCGGGCGATGTCCACCGGGCGGGTCCAAATGGAGGCGGGCGAGTTCACGCGCACGTGCCCGTGCGGGCGCGGTTTGAACGAGAAGAACAGCAGGATCAAACCTACGAGCACAAGGAGGATGCCCACCACGACCGCGGTGACATCCGCCGCGAAGGAACCGAGGAAATCCCAGGTGCGGCCGAGCCAGGAGTCTGACGGGGCCTCATCGCCGTAGAAGTGGTACCACAGGTCGCGTGCAGCCACACCAGCCAGCGAGAGCAAAAGCAGGCTGATCAGCACCGCAAACCAGCGCGATGCCGGGTTGCCCAGCGGCTCGTCGCCCGGGTGCGGGCCGACAGCTGCGTTAGCGGGCGCTTCGTTGGTGGGCGCGGTGTTAGCGGGAGCGGTCATAGTACTTCACCACCGGTTCAATCGTGATCTGCTTCAGCGGCTTCGGTGCTGGTGCCTTGGGCACAATCACCGGCCGCGGCGCGGGCGCGGAAGAGAACGGGGCGCGCGGCGCCGGCTCCACCACGATGGGTTTGAGCGGCGGGCGGTTGACCGTGATCTCCTTCAGCGGTGCGCGGTTCGGCATAGGGACATCGCGGGGCTGTGCGAAGCGCTTGATGTCCACAGGCTTAAGCGCCTGCAGCGGAGGCAGCTGCGGGTGACGGGGGATAACCCCGTTCGCCTGCGGCGCCCACGGGCGGATCGGCTCGGGCGGGAACGGCACGCGCGCTTCCGTCTGCGAGGTGTGGACGGCAGCGAGGCGCTGCGGCTCCGGTACCTCGGGGGAGAACGTGCGCACCGGCTCCGGGGCTGCAACGCTTGCCGCGTGCACCGGTTCCGGCTGCTCGGGGTGCTCCACCTCGATTGGGGCGGGGACAACGACGTCGCGCATGTCGTCGACGAGCGAGCGCGCCTTGACCGGCGCGAGCTGCTGGAGCGGTTTCGTCGTGGGGTGTTCCACGTGGGTCGGGGAGACCTCGATGGGGGTCGGGATCACGAAAGCCTCGTGTTCCGCCACCTGGTCCCAGGTCACGCGGCCGGTGTCGGGGAGAGTTTCCACATTGGCCACGGTGACCTTCACGCGGGAGACGTCAAGGCCCACCAGCGTGCGAATGTGCGCGATGATGGTCGCGCGCACTGCGTCGGTGATGGCAGCAACCGGGGCGGGGTAGGAGGTGGCAATTTCGGTGTCCACCGCCACTGTGCCCGTCGCCTGGTCCAACCGGGCGTTGATCCGCGGAAAGCTTCGCCCCGCGAGCCCGGCCAACTTTGCGTCGATAGTCCGGCAACCCGGAACCGCCGCAGCTGCCACCTCAGCGACGCGCTCGATGGTGCGCTCACTGACGTGGTAGAAGGAATTATCCATTAGCTTCGGCCTCTGCCGGTGCCGTTACTCAGGGCCGCGGACAGATCCAGACGGCCGTCGAGCTGGGCCCCGACAACCCCGCCGATGATTGTGAACAGCAGCAGCCAGAGCAGGCCCGGCCAACCGCCGAAGGTGACAAAGAAGGCGACCACAACACCAATAAGAATGCCGGTGAGCGCCTTGTTAGCAAAAAGATTCATAATAAAACCACGTTTCGGGTTATGAGGTTGGGGCGGGCATCGCTACTGCGCGTCGCCTGCGACAACGTCCACGAACTCCGCGTCGGATGCACCGAGCACAGCCGCGCGGACATCCTCGGCTACGTCCTGCACCTTGCGGCCGGACGCGACGTCGAAGACGAAGTGGACTTCAAATCCGGTTCGGCCGTCCCGCGAAATGGCCTTCAGACCTTCAATGCGGACGTTGGGCAAGTAGGTCGCAACCTCGCCGACACGGCCGCCGTGCAATGCGGCGACCCCGTCGACGGCGACGGCGGCATCGCGGACGCCCTCCGCAACCTCGCGGCTAACGGGGGTGTACGCCATGGCTTACTGGTTGATCGGCTGGTTGACGGCCTGGTAGTTGGCGTTGGAGTTGGTCTCTTCGTACTGCTCAGCGCCCTCCTGCTCCGGCAGGTGCACGTCGTGCACGGTGACGTCGACGCGGTCCACGATCAGGCCGGTCATGCGGGTGATGGCGACGGTGACGTTCTCGCGGATAGCGTTTGCGAGCTCGTGGATAGCAACGCCGTACTCGGCGATGATGGCAACCGCGACGGAAGCGTGGCCGTCCTCGACCGCGACGTTGACGCCCTGCTGGACGTTGGTGGAGGAGGTCAGGGACTCGCGCACAGCGCCCCACATGCGGGCTGCGCCGCCGCCGAGGTTGTTCACGCCGGAGACCTCACGGGCAGCGATGCCTGCGATCTTGCCCACAACGTTGTCGTCGATGACGGTGGAGCCGTGCTCGGTCTCCAGGTTCTCGTTGCGCGGGCGAACCTGCTCCGGCTCCACGGCGGTGGAGGTGGAAGCCGGGGTGTTTGCGTCGGTCTTCGATGCAGCAGTGTTCGTGGTGTTTGCAGAGGTCTCGGTGGTGTTCTTGTCGGCCATGACGGTCCTTTCGTGCTGTAAATACTGTGAATCCGCGCGTCCTTAATTGCGAAGCGCACGGCCTAGAAACAAAGGGTACACACATATTTCAGGTACAGCCGGGCCAAAAAGAAGGTGATACCAAGTTGAAATAATCGGGACTGACCGAAGGTTCGTCGAGAAGCGGGCTTGTGCTTCCTGCAACCTTGTGGTTTAATACCCGGGTTGCCTTGACATGGGCCGGAGCAAACCGGCCGGTGGCCAGGCAAACATGACACCTTCCAACCGGAAGAACCGGAGAAGGGCCATGGCAAATTCACAGCGGCAGTACGCAAGGGTCGCGCGCCCTTCCGAGTCTGACACCCAGGCATGTGCTTATAGACGGTCACGCCTTGGCGGAAGCACTGAAACAGCATGAATTTGCTCGGTCACCTTCCGGACGTGTCACGACAGTCAGAAACGACACTGGCGTTGAGCCATGGGCCCAGCCCGGACAACGTTATAGAGAAACTAGAAGCTACAAACCCCACCGCTTCGCCCGTTTCTCACTCCGTTCGAAACGAGCGGGAGAGAGAAGGACGAACGTGGGGATGCGAGGAAGAGGTAAGCGTGGCGGGACAGAAGATCCGCATCAGGCTCAAGGCTTACGACCACGAGGCGATCGACGCATCCGCGAAGAAGATCGTTGAGACGGTCACCCGCACGGGTGCCCGCGTCGTTGGCCCGGTGCCGTTGCCCACCCAGAAGAACGTGTACGCCGTTATTCGTTCTCCCCACAAGTACAAGGATTCTCGCGAGCACTTCGAGATGCGCACTCACAAGCGCCTCATCGACATTCTCGACCCGACGCCCAAGACGGTGGACGCGCTCATGCGCATCGACCTGCCGGCAAGCGTCGACGTGAACATCCAGTAGAGCAATCCCCAACGCAAGTAGTGGAGAACTAACAACATGTCTGAGAACCAGATCAAGGGCATTCTGGGCAAGAAGCTCGGCATGACCCAGATCTTCGACGAAGACAACCGAGTTATCCCGGTTACCGTCGTCGAAGCTGGGCCGTGCGTGGTCACCCAGATCCGTACCCCTGAGACCGATGGCTACTCTGCCATCCAGATCGCCTACGGCGACATCGATCCCCGTAAGGCAAAGAAGCCGCAGGCCGGCCACTTCAAGAAGGCCGGCGTGAACCCGCGCCGTTTCGTCACCGAGATCCGCATGGATGACACCTCGGGCTACGAACTCGGCCAGGAATTCAACGCAACCATCTTCGAGGGCGACGCCTACGTTGACGTCGCCGGCACCACCAAGGGCCACGGCTACGCCGGCGCTATGAAGCGCCACGGCTTCGCCGGCCAGGGTGCCGCACACGGTAACCAGGCTGCGCACCGCCGCGTGGGCTCCATCGGCGCCTGCGCAACCCCGGGCCGCGTGTTCAAGGGCACGCGCATGGCAGGCCGTATGGGCGGTAACCGCGTTACCACCCAGAACCTGAAGATCCAACGCATCGACGGCGACAACAACCTCATCCTGATCAAGGGCGCCATCCCGGGCGCTAAGGGTTCCGTTGTTACCGTCAAGACCGCAGTGAAGGGCGGTGCTCACGCATGACGAACCTGACGCTTGACGTCCACACCGCTGACGGAGCCACCAAGGGCTCTGTCGATCTCCCGGCCGAGTTCTTCGACCGCGAGGCATCCGTGGCGCTGATGCACCAGGTTGTGAACGCACAGCTTGCTGCCGCACGCCAGGGCACCCACGCGACGAAGACTCGCGGCATGGTCTCCGGCGGCGGCAAGAAGCCGTTCCGCCAGAAGGGCACCGGCCGCGCACGCCAGGGTTCCATCCGTGCTCCGCACTACACCGGCGGTGGCACCGTGCACGGTCCGCAGCCGCGTTCCTACGCGCAGCGCACCCCGAAGAAGATGATCAAGGCTGCCCTCGCAGGCGCTTTGACCAACCGCGCACAGAACGAGCGCATCCACATCGTGGAGGACCTGGTTCCGGGCCAGACCCCGTCGACCAAGTCCGCCCGCGCTTTCATCGAGCGCCTCACGGACCGCAAGTCGGTTCTGCTGGTGATCGGCCGTGATGACCAGAACTCCCGTCTTTCCGCAAGGAACCTGCCGGGCGTTCACGTCATTGAGCCGGCTCAGCTGAACGCATACGACGTGCTCAACGCTGACGACGTTGTGTTCTCGGTCGAGGCGCTGCACACCTTCGTCAACCGCGGCAAGGAGCTCGCTACCGCCGCTGCGGAGGAGGAGAAGTAAATGGCTAAGATCGCGAACCCGCGCGACATCATCATCGCGCCCGTGCTCTCCGAGAAGAGCTACGGCCTGATGGAGCAGAACACCTACACGTTCTTCGTCGCTCCGTCGGCCAACAAGACCCAGATCAAGATTGCCGTGGAGCAGATCTTCGGCGTCGACGTCGCTTCGGTGAACACCGTCAACCGTGAGGGCAAGCGCAAGCGTTCCCGCACCGGCTACGGCCAGCGCAAGGACACCAAGCGCGCCTACGTCACGCTCCGCGAGGGCAGCGACTCCATCGACATCTTCGGAGGTGCGACGGCCTAACGGCTATCGCACAGCGAAGAGGACGATAGAAAAGGAACCATTATGGCTATTCGTAAGTACAAGCCGACAACTCCGGGTCGCCGTGCCAGCTCCGTTTCCGCGTTCGACGAGATCACTCGCTCGACCCCGGAAAAGTCGCTGCTGCGCCCGCTCCCGAAGAAGGGTGGCCGTAACTCCCACGGCCACATCACCACCCGTCACCGCGGCGGCGGCCACAAGCGCCGCTGGCGCGTGATCGATTTCCGCCGCTCCGACAAGGACGGCGTGCTGGCAAAGGTCGCTCACATCGAGTACGACCCGAACCGCACCGCAAACATTGCGCTGCTGCACTACTTCGACGGCGAAAAGCGCTACATCATCGCGCCGAAGGGCCTGACCCAGGGCACGATCGTCGAGGCTGGTCCGAACGCCGACATCAAGGTCGGCAACAACCTGCCGCTGCGCAACATCCCGACCGGTACGACCATCCACGCAGTGGAGCTCAAGCCGGGCGCTGGTGCGAAGCTCGCCCGCTCTGCAGGCGCTTCCATCCAGCTGCTGGGTAAGGAAGGCAACTACGCAGTCCTGCGTATGCCGTCTTCCGAGATCCGCCGCGTGGACATCCGCTGCCGCGCCACCATCGGTGAGGTCGGCAACGCCGACCAGATCAACATCCGCTGGGGCAAGGCCGGCCGTATGCGCTGGAAGGGCTGGCGCCCGACCGTGCGTGGTGTCGTTATGAACCCGGTCGACCACCCGCACGGTGGTGGCGAGGGCAAGACCTCGGGTGGCCGCCACCCGGTGTCGCCGTGGGGCCAGAAGGAAGGCCGCACCCGCAACCCGAACCGTTATTCCAACAACATGATCGTGCGGCGTCGCCGCTCGAAGAAGCGCTAAGAGGAGGTAAACAGACATGCCACGTAGCCTGAAGAAAGGCCCGTTCGTCGATGAGCACCTCCTCAACAAGGTGGACGCTCAGAACGATGCTGGTACCAAGCAGGTCATCAAGACCTGGTCGCGCCGCTCGACCATTCTCCCCGATTTCATCGGTCACACCTTCGCCGTCCACGACGGCCGTAAGCACGTGCCGGTGTTCGTCGACGAGTCCATGGTCGGCCACAAGCTCGGCGAGTTTGCACCGACCAAGACCTTCAAGGGTCACGTCAAGGAACAGAAGGGACGTCGATAAGCAATGGCTGACACCATCACCACTGCATCCGCGACGGCCAAGTTTGTCCGCGTCTCGCCGATGAAGGCCCGCCGCGTGCTGGCTCTCGTCCGCGGTAAGGACGTTGCCGAGGCCCTCGCGATCCTGAAGTACGCACCGCAGGGTGCTGCCAAGGACGTTGCGAAGGTTGTTGCCTCCGCAGCAGCCAACGCTGAGAACAACTTCGGCCTGGACCCGCGCACGCTCGTCATCTCCGAGTGCTACGCAAACGAGGGTCCGACGATGCGCCGCTACCAGCCGCGCGCTCAGGGCCGCGCCTTCCAGATCCGGAAGCGCACCTCCCACATCACCGTTGTTGTCGAGTCCAAGGAAGGGGCCAAGTAATGGGCCAGAAGATTCACCCGCACGGCCTGCGCCTGGGTATCACTTCCGACTGGAAGTCCCACTGGTACGCCGACAAGAACTACGCCGACTACGTTGCGGAGGACATCAAGGTCCGCGAGTGGCTTGAGAAGAACCTCGAGCGCGCCGGCATCTCCGACATCGTCATCGAGCGCACCCGCGACCGCGTGCGTGTGGACATCCACACCGCTCGTCCGGGCATCGTCATCGGCCGCCGCGGCGCCGAGGCCGACCGCATCCGCCGTGAGCTGGAGAAGCTCACCGGCAAGATGGTCGCGCTGAACATCATCGAGGTCAAGAACATCGATGCCGACGCAACCCTGGTTGCGCAGTCCATCGCCGAGCAGCTGGTCAACCGTGTCGCGTTCCGTCGCGCCATGCGTAAGGCCATCCAGTCCGCGATGCGCAACCCGCAGGTCAAGGGCATCAAGGTTATGACGTCCGGCCGCCTCGGCGGCGCGGAAATGTCCCGTGTCGAGCGTTACCACGAGGGTCGCGTTCCGCTGCACACCCTGCGTGCGGAGATCGACTACGGCACGGCAGAAGCACACACCACCTTCGGCGTCATCGGCGTCAAGGTGTGGATCTACAAGGGCGACGTCGTGGGCGGTGTCCGCGAGTCCGAGCTGAACGCCCCGAAGAACGAGCGCGGTGGCCGAGGCGACCGTCGCCCGCGTCGCGGTGGCCAGCGTCGCCAGCGTGCAGAGCAGAAGAAGGAGGGCTAATTCATGCTCATCCCTAAGCGCGTGAAGTACCGCCGTCAGCACCGCCCGAACCGCTCGGGTGTGTCCAAGGGCGGCAACACCATCACCTTCGGCGACTACGGCCTGCAGGCACTCGAGCCGGCGTACATCACCAACCGCCAGATCGAGTCCGCACGTATCGCCATCAACCGCCACGTCAAGCGTGGCGGCAAGGTGTGGATCAACATCTTCCCGGACCGTCCGTTGACCCAGAAGCCGCTCGGCGTGCGTATGGGTTCCGGTAAGGGCCCGGTAGAGAAGTGGGTGGCCAACGTTAAGCCTGGCCGCATCCTCTTCGAAATGTCCTACCCGAACGAGGAGACTGCAATTGAGGCTCTGCGCCGCGCTGGCGCGAAGCTTCCGTGCAAGGTCCGCGTGATCAAGAAGGAGGACCAGTTCTAATGGCAACCGGTACCCCCGCATCTGAATTCCGTGAGCTGAGCGATGACGAGCTGCGCACCCGCCTGAGCGAGGCGAAGGAAGAGCTGTTCAACCTGCGCTTCCAGCTTGCTACCGGCCAGCTCACCAACAACCGCCGCATCTCCACCGTGAAGCGCGACATCGCTCGCATCTACACGGTGCTGCGCGAGCGCGAGCTCGGCCTGTCCGTCGTCCCGGAGTCCACGGGAGCTGAGGCATAACCATGAGTGAGGCAAACGTGACTGAGAACACCAAGGTCAAGGCAGTGCAGAAGCGTCGTCGTGGCTACGTCGTGTCCGACAAGATGGACAAGACGATCGTCGTTGAGGTCGAGGACCGTAAGTCCCACGCCTTGTACGGCAAGATCGTGCGTACCACCAATCGCGTGAAGGCACACGACGAGGACAACACCGCCGGCGTCGGCGACCTCGTTGTCATCGAGGAGACGCGTCCGCTGTCCAAGGACAAGCACTTCCGTCTCGTCGACATCATCGAGAAGGCTCGCTAAGAGCACTTAGCTTCTCGACGACGTACCCGTCCAACCTGTGTTGGGCGGGTATTTTCGTCTTTGGTGGGCCCATTAGGAGAGTTTGACAAGTGTTCACCTGGAATTCGGCATCCATTCACGCCTGCTGAGTAACTTCTTTTCAGCCCAAAGCCTGTATACGTTTCCCTGGGAGAACTCATGCCGATCAAGGGTATTAACCTGCTGTTCCAGTCCAAGCGCTCCTCGATGACCTGCACCTACAAATGTGGTAACGCCTGCGCTGGCGATTGCACCAACGAGTCCGACAACCCGTACTTCGGCGACCTGATGTCCCGCCGTGGCGTGCTCAAGGCCTTCGGTGCCGGCACCGTGACCCTCGGCGGCGGCGCACTGCTGGCCGCGTGTGGCGTCGATGAGAATGCGGCGCAGACCACCGAGTCCGCCACCGCAACCACCACCAACACCGCAACCGAGGCTGCCAAGGCTGAGATCAAGCCGGCAGCGGGTATGCAATTCGAGGGCGTGCAGCCGAACGAGAAGGACGAGGTTGTCGTCCCGGCCGGCTACGCCACTTCCGTGCTGATCGCCTGGGGCGACCCGGTTTACGAGGACGCTCCCGAGTTCGACCCGAATAACCAGACCGCCGAGGCTGCTGCCCGCCAGTTCGGCTTCAACAACGACTTCGCCGGCTTGATGGAGCACCCGACGGACAAGGGCCGCATGGTCTACGTCTGCTCCCACGAGTACACCACCGAGCCACAGATGCTGCCGAACTACGATCCGGAGAACCCGACGGACGAGCAGATCAACATCGGCATCATGGGCCACGGCCACACCATCCTCGAGGTGTCCAAGGACGCCAAGACCGGCGAGCTCAAGCGCGAGTTCGGCCCGCTGAACCGCCGCATCACCGGTGAGACCGAGTTCAAGATCGTCGGCCCGGCCGCTGGCCACGACCTGCTCAAGACCTCCGCCGACCCGACCGGCACCAAGGTCTTCGGAACGTTCAACAACTGCTCCGGCGGCGTCACCCCGTGGGGCACCTTCCTGTCCGGTGAGGAAAACATCGACCAGTACTGGGCCAACGCAGCTGCCGTCACCGGCGAGCGCCCGGCTGCCGATGTGAAGCGTTTCGGCGTGTCCGAGGACGCATCCCAGCGCAAGTGGGAGCGTCTGCACGACCGCTTCGATCTGGCCAAGGAGCCGAACGAGTTCAACCGCTTCGGCTACCTGGTTGAGATCAACCCGTACGACCCGGAGTCCGTCCCGGTCAAGCACACCGCCCTGGGCCGCTTCAAGCACGAGGCCGGAAACGTCCACGTCACCGAGGACGGCACCGTGGTGTGCTACTCCGGCGACGACTCTCGCTTCGAGTACATCTACAAATTCGTCTCCTCCAAGAAGGTCAAGGAGGGCGATGTCGCCCACAACATGACCATCCTGGACGAGGGCACCCTCTACGTTGCCAACCTCGAGGGCAACTCCCCGGCCGGCGAGATCACCGGCGACGGCGACCTGCCCAAGGACGGCGACTTCGACGGCACCGGCAAGTGGATCCCGCTGCTGACCGCCCACGCCGACGGCACCGCTGAGTCCCATGTGGACGGCTTCACCGGCGAAGAGGTTGCCATCTACACCCGCCTCGCAGCTGATGAGGTCGGCGCCACCAAGATGGATCGTCCGGAGGATTTCGAGGTCAGCCCGCTGACTGGCAAGCTCTACGTGGCATTGACCAACAACAAGTACCGCGGCGCTACCGGCGAGAACGAGAAGAAGAGCAAGGAAGACGTCACCGAGTACGCTCCGATCCGCGAGAACAAAAACGGTCTCGTCATGGAGCTCGAGGATGACTACGCAGGTACCGAGTTCACCTGGAACCTGCTGCTCGTCTGCGGCGACCCGAACGCAGCGTCGACCTACTTCGGCGGCTTCCCCAAGGAGCAGGTGTCCCCGATTTCCTGCCCGGACAACCTCGCGTTCGACTCCCACGGCAACCTGTGGATCTCCACCGACGGCAACGCTCTCGGCTCCAACGACGGCCTGTACGCTGTCGGCCTCGAGGGCGAGAACCGCGGCCGGGTGACCTGCTTCCTCACCGTGCCGTACGCAGCTGAGACCTGTGGCCCGATCGTCACCGACGAGGTTGTCATGGTCAACGTCCAGCACCCGGGTGAGACCGACGAGGGCACCTTTGAGAAGCCGGCTTCCCACTGGCCGGACGGTGGCGACTCCGTTCCGCGCCCGGCCGTTGCACAGGTGTTCCGCACCGACGGCCAGAAGATCGGCGTGGAAAAGGCATAAGCTTTAAGGTGCAATCCGATCGACCCCGCCACTGACCACAAATGTGGTCCGTGGCGGGTTTTCACTTTTTACAGCCCCCTATACAGGAGTACGATTTTTTCCCATGTGTGGAATCGTTGGATACGTCGGCGCCAGCACCGCTGAGCGCAACGCGAAAAATGTCATTGTCGAGGGACTTCGCCGCCTCGAATACCGCGGGTACGATTCCGCAGGTGTTGCTGTGGCCAACAACGGCGTCATCGAGTGCCGTAAGAAAGCCGGCAAGGTCGCTGACCTCGAAGCTGAAATTGCCGATAACCCCATCGCCTCCTCGAAGCTGGGCATCGGGCACACCCGCTGGGCAACCCACGGCGGCCCGACTGATGCCAACGCTCACCCGCACGTGGTCGGCGACGGCCGCATGGCTGTGGTCCACAACGGCATTATCGAGAACTTTTCGGCGTTGAAGGCGGAGCTCGTCGATAAGGGCTACCGCTTCATCTCCGAAACCGACACTGAGGTTGCTGGCACCCTGCTGCTGGACATCTACGACAAGGAAGCTGGCGGCGACCTCACCCGCGCGATGCAGCTGACCGCGCAGCGCCTTGAAGGTGCGTTCACCCTGCTGGCGATCCACGCGGACCACCCGGACCGCATCGTCGCCGCACGCTGGAACTCCCCGCTGGTCATCGGCGTGGGCGAGGGCGAGAACTTCCTCAGCTCCGACGTCGCCGGCTTCATCGAATTCACCCGCGACGCGGTGGAGATGGATAACGGCCAGATTGTCACCCTCACCGCCGGCGGCTACGAGGTCTGCGACTTCGACGGCAACCCCGCCGAAGCCAAGCCGTTCACCGTGGAGTGGGACGTCACCGCCGCGGAGAAGGGCGGCTTCAACTCCTTCATGGAGAAGGAAATCCACGATCAGCCCTCCGCCGTCCGCGACACGCTCTACGGGCGTTTCGACGAACAGGGCAAGCTCATCCTCGACGAGCTGCGTATCGACGAATCCGTGCTGCGCTCCATCAACAAAATCATCATCGTCGCCTGCGGCACCGCCTCTTACGCAGGCCAGGTGGCGCGCTACGCCATCGAGCACTGGTGCCGCATTCCGACGGAGGTAGAGCTCGCCCACGAGTTCCGCTACCGCGACCCGATTGTCAACGAGCGCACACTCGTAGTGGCCGTGTCCCAGTCCGGCGAAACGATGGACACGCTCATGGCCGTGCGTCACGCCCGCGAGCAGGGCGCGAAGGTGATCGCGATCTGCAACACCGTCGGTTCCTCCATCCCGCGCGAGGCAGACGCATCGCTGTACACCTACGCCGGCCCGGAGATCGCCGTCGCGTCGACGAAGGCGTTCATCTCCCAGATCGTCGCCGCTTACCTGCTCGCCCTGTACCTGGCGCAGGTGCGCGGCAACAAGTACGCCGACGAAATCCGCCAGATCGTTGACGAGCTGCAGGAGATGCCGGACAAGATCCAGCAGGTGCTGGACAACGAGGGACAGGTCAAGCAGCTGGGACAGGACATGTCGGATGCGAAGTCTGTGCTGTTTTTGGGCCGCCACGTCGGCTTCCCGGTCGCTCTCGAGGGCGCTTTGAAGCTGAAGGAAGTGGCTTACCTGCACTCAGAGGGTTTCGCCGCCGGCGAGCTCAAGCACGGCCCGATCGCGCTCGTGGAGGAAGGCCAGCCGGTGTTCATCATTGTGCCGTCCAAGCGCTCCCGCAATAACCTGCACGCCAAGGTCGTCTCCAACATCCAGGAGGTCCGCGCCCGTGGTGCGGTGACCATCGTGATCGCGGAAGACGGCGACACGGACGTGGAGGCCTACGCCGACCACATCATCCGCATCCCGGAGTCCGCCGGCCTGATGCAGCCGCTGTTGTCCACCATCCCGCTGCAGATCTTCGCCTGCTCCGTGGCAGAGGCCCGCGGCCTGAACGTGGACCAGCCGCGCAACCTGGCCAAGTCGGTCACGGTGGAGTAGGGGTTTCGCGCTTTTCTGGCGCCGGGCTCGGGCGGTCGGGCCCGAGTTAGCGAGAAGCGGGAGACCACGCCGCGCCGGGATTTGCGTGGCGGAACTCCATCATCCGGTGGAAAACCTCAGCTGCGCCTGCTCTTTGGCCTTGCGTCTTGCTGAGCGAGCCGTTGCCGTCGGGAAGCTCTGCCGGGGCGAACACGCCGGGGCGCAGTACCTGCGCGAGAAAAGAGGGTCAGCAGTTGCGGCGCCGACGTATCGGGCAGCGTGCGTCTCGGCGGCGTCGATACGCGTCCAGTCCACCGCCCACCCTGCGTCGCGCAGCATCTGATCGAAGAAGTATCGCTGCGTGCGGGAGTTGCCGTCGCGGAACGGATGCACGATGGTCAGCTCGCTCCAGTGATCTGCGACGGTCCGGACCGCAGACTCAATGTCCGAAGATGAAGGCGACATTTTCGCGATGCGCCCCATCACCCGTTCAAGCTCGGCGTCGACGAACTGCGCACGGCACATCGCCATCCCCATTGCGCCGACCTCCTCGGAGCGGATCTCGCCCGCCCACGGATAGATGTCCTGCATCAGGTAGCGGTGGGTGCGCAGGAGTGATTCGCGGGTGAACTCAGTGAGGGGTTTGCTGCTTTCAAGCTTGAATAGGCGACGAGCAGCTAACTCACCTGCAACGACTTCTAATCTGGCGGCATCGTCAATGCCGAAATAGTTGTCCGGTGCAGCGCCGGACTTCTCAGCCATTTACGCCGCGCCCGCGATTCGTCGGCGAAGCTCTGCCGCGCGGGATGAATTTCCGAGGCCATTCTTTTCGAGGTACTCCAGCACCGCCTCTTCGTCGGAAATCTCACCGCGGATGATTTTGCGGCCGGCGGCTTCTGCTTCGGCTGATAGGGGTTGCCCCGCCATGACCATAGATGCGTTCACGGCGGCAACCTTTTGGTCTTCACTGCGCGGGTCGGTCATGGTGCAGAATTTTACCCGCTCAGGCGTGGAAGCGGAACCCTGCGGATCTGCTAGTTCCGCTTTGGACAGCACTAGCAGATCAACTGTCCAAGTTTTTGTTTGCGCAGGCGGTGCTGAAATTGGTTGTCGGTAAGAGCGTGATCTGCTAGTTGCCTGGTCTCGAGGTGGTTGGGGAACTAGCAGACCCGCGCCTACGCCAGCTCGTGCAGGTACGGCGTGTCGGCGCCGGTGCGGGAGACAGTGATGGCGGCGGCGCGAGCGGCGAAATCCAGGATCTCGCGCCACTCGCCTTCGCCCACCGCCAATAGCGCGGAACGGTCGAGGCCGCGGGCGTCGAACTGGTGCACCAGCGCGGCCATGATGGTGTCGCCGGCGCCGATGGTGTCCGCGACCTCCACGGCGGGGGCCTGCACCTCCACGGAACCGAACGGTGCACGGACGCGGATGCCGTCGCCGCCGAGGGTGGTCACCACAACGGGCACGTCGGAGGTGTCGCCGAGGAAATCGACTTCCTCGTCGGATAGCTTCAGCACCGTGACCGATTCCAAAAGGCCACGCAGGAACAGGCGGTGTTTTTCAGAGGAAAACGCGGGCCGCAGGTTGGGGTCCAGGCACACGATCGCGCCGTTGTCGGCGCTGACGCGCGCGGCTTCGGCGTAGCGCAGCGAGCCGGGTTCCAGGGCCAGGGACAACGTGCCGAACACCGCGTAGCCGTCCTCGACCGGCTCCGGTTCGGCGAGCCGGTCCGCGGTGCCGTTGACGTAGAAGGTGTAGGAGGCGGAGCCGTCGTCACGCAATGCGGTGACTGCAAGCGTGGTGGGTTCGCTGCCGCTGGGGCACAGCGAGAGGTCGACGCCGGCGTCGAGGAGCGATTGCCGCAGCGCCGCGCCGTATGCGTCGGAGGAGAGGCGCGACTGGAACGCCACTGAAGCCCCGAAGCGCCCCAGCGCGCGGGCCACGTTGAACGGGCCGCCGCCGAGCGCCGGGGTGAGCGGCGCGAGGGGGCCGGGGGCGGACGGCACGAGGTCGACCAGGGCTTCGCCGTACACGGTGATCATGCGCCATAGAATAAACACATGTCGTACCGGCCGAAACACCACCTCACCGCGCCTCAAGGCAGGCTCAACGACCCGAACGGGATGATGTTGCTCAGCGATGAGCTGCATGTGTTCTACCAGCACGACCCGAGTTTTCCCGCCCAGCCCAAACGCACCGGCTGGGGGCATGCGGTGACCACGCTGGGCTCGGGGGTGTGGCGGCATCTCCCGGACGCGCTCTACCCGGGCGTGTCTTATGACGAGAACGGCTGCTACTCCGGCTCGGGCGTGGTGGACGACGGCCAGATCCGCCTGTTTTACACCGGCAACGTCAAACGCAACGGAAAGCGGTTGACCAGCCAGAACATCGTGGATGTGGACGACATCGATGGCCCCATGGGCGGGACGTACCGCCGCCGCGGCACCAACCCGGCGATCGGCGGCCCCGCAGAGGGCTACACCGCGCACTACCGCGACCCGCATGTCACCCAGGCGCCGGATGGCACCTGGCGGATGGTGCTGGGCGCCCAGCGCGACAACGGCACCGGCGCGGCTGTGCTCTACACCTCGGACGACTTGGACACGTGGCAGTTCGCCGGCGAGATCGAGTTCGCGGGCCTGAACTACAACGTGGCCTCGGCCTACATGTGGGAGTGCCCGAACCTGCTGCAGATGCGCGATCAGGCCACGGGCGAGATGCGCGACGTGTTTGTCTTTTGCCCGCAGTTTCCGGATTCGGACGAGTGTGGGTACGTCGTGGGCAAGCTTGAAGGCCTGCGGTTCAAGGTCGAGCGGGATTTCACCCCGCTGGATTACGGCTCGGAGTTCTACGCGCCGCAGCTCATCAGCGGCAACAACCGCGGCGCGCTCATGCTCGGCTGGATGGGGCTGCCCGCGCGCGACGACACCCCCACCTTCCCCGCGGAGGGGTGGGTGCATCAGCTCACGCTGGTCAGGGAGCTTTTGCTTATCGACGGCCACCTGGCCACCGCCCTGCAGATCCCGGACGCCCACGACATGCTCGTCGAGCGGGTGGCGCTGGGGGACGCCCCCTGGGCGGCGGACCTTGTCGCCGAGGGGGAGCACACGTGCGCCACAGTGACCTGGCGGCCGGACGGAAAAGGGCGCGGCACCGTGTTGGTTGACGTGGGCGGGCGTATCCGGTGGGCCGAGTGCGCCGCAGGTGAGCTGGTGCTTACCGCCGACGGCGCGGCGGTGGAGTGCACCGCGGGCGACGGGGAAGTCGCGTTTTCTTTTGCCGTCTTTGCTCCCGGTGGGGCGCAGTGGTCGGCGCTGACACCTCAATAGGAAGGAACGACTGTGCAACATAAGGACGTGGCCAGCCGAGTGCTGGCCGCCGTGGGCGGTGAGGACAACATCGTCGGCACGGCGCACTGCGCCACGCGTCTGCGGATGGTGCTGAAGGATTCTTCGCTGGCGGACACGGCCGCGCTGGAGAACGACCCCGACCTCAAGGGCGTGTTCGAAACCGGCGGGATGTACCAGATCATTGTCGGCCCTGGTGACGTGGACAGGGTGTTTGCGGCGATGGACGGGATGACGTCGAGAAGCATTGCGGTCTCCACCGAGGAGCTGAAAAGCGTGGCGGCGAACCAGGGCAGCTGGTTCACCCGCTTTATCAAGGTGTTTTCCGACATCTTCGTGCCGCTGATTCCGATCCTGGTCGGCGGCGGCCTGCTCATGGCGCTGAACAACGTGCTCACCGCGGAGGGGCTGTTCGGCGACGATTCTCTGGTGGGGATGTTCCCGCAGATCCAGGGGCTGACCGAGATCATCAACGTGCTGTCGTCCGCGCCGTTTGCGTTCCTGCCGGTGCTGGTGGGCTTTTCCGCGACGAAGCGCTTCGGCGGCAACGAGTACTTGGGCGCCGGCATGGGCATGGCGATGGTGCACCCCGCGCTGGTCAACGGCTACGACGTGGCCACGTCCATGGCGGAAGGGACCATGCCGTACTGGGACCTGTTCGGCTTCCCGGTGGCGCAGGGCGGCTACCAGGGCGCTGTGCTTCCGGTGCTGGCTGTCGCGTGGATTCTGGCCACGATTGAGAAGTGGTTCCACCGCCGACTGAAGGGCACCGCGGACTTCTTGATCACCCCGCTGGCCACGCTGCTGATCACCGGGTTTATCACCTTCATCGCTGTCGGTCCGTTCGTTCGCTGGCTCGGCGACCTGCTCATTCACGGCCTGGCCAGCCTGTACGACCTCGGCGGCCCGGTGGGCGGGTTCCTCTTCGGCCTGGTGTACTCGCCGATTGTGATCACAGGACTGCACCAGTCCTTCCCGCCGATTGAGCTGGAGCTGTTCAACCAGGGCGGCTCGTTTATCTTCCCCACGGCGTCCATGGCCAACATCGCGCAGGGTGCGGTGGCGCTGGCCGTGTACTTCCTGGCGCGCAACGCCAAGCTCAAGGGCCTGGCGGGGTCCTCGGGTGTCTCGGCGGTCTTCGGCATCACCGAACCGGCGATCTTCGGTGTGAACCTGCGTCTGCGCTGGCCGTTCTACATCGGCATGGGCGCGGCGGCAATTGGTGCGATGCTCATCGCGCTTTTCGACGTCAAGGCCACCGCCCTAGGTGCCGCCGGCTTCATCGGAGTCGTGTCCATGCGCCCGGGCGATATGCCGACGTTCCTGACGCTCGCTGCCGTCACTTTCGTCATCGCGTTCGCCGCCGCCTACGGCTACGGCCGCTACCTGGTGGGCAAGCAGGGGACGATCGATCCGGACGCCCCGGAAGATTCGCGCGCCGATGCCGCCGCGGCGGTCACGCTGCGCGAGGCGTCCGCGGACGCGCTTCCTGTCGCGGCCCCGCTCACCGGCGAGGCGCTGCCGCTTACGGACGTGTCCGACCCGATGTTCGCCCAGGCCAAACTCGGCGAGGGCGTGGCGATCCGCCCGACGGTGGGGGAGCTGCGCTCGCCGCTCGACGGCAAAGTGATGGTCACCTTCCCGTCCGCTCACGCGTTCGCAGTGCGCGGCACCGGATCGGACGGCAAGCCGGTAGACGTGCTCATGCACATCGGCTTCGACACCGTGAATCTCAAGGGCGAGCACTTCACCCCGCAGGTAAACAAGGGCGACGAGGTCCGCGCGGGCGACCTGCTGGCCACCTTCGACATCGAAGGTATCGAGGCCGCGGGCTACGAGGTGACCACGCCGGTGGTGGTATCCAACACCAAGAAGGTCGGCGAGGTGCTGCCGAGCCTGCTGCTGCCTGGCAGCGTCAGTGCCGGCGACAAGCTGTTCGCGGTGGAACCGAAGGAGCCGAAGCCTGTAGCGGCCGAGGCTCAGACCCCGCCGGCCAGCCGGTAGAGACGGTGGAAGTGGTGCACCGGCCCGTGGCCTTGGCCGACGTGGAGCTCGTCGGCGTTGGCGATTGCTTCGTGGAGCCACTCGGAGGCCCAGGTAACGGCGTCAGCGGCGCTGCCGAGTGCCATGCGAGTTGCCAGCGCGGAGGACAGGGAGCAGCCGGTGCCGTGGGTGTTTTTCGTCGCTACGCGGGGCACCTCGGCGATGTGGGTGGAGCCGTCGGGGGCAACGAGTGCGTTGGAGGCACGTTCGCCGCTGAGGTGGCCGCCCTTGACCAGGACCTGCACGTCTGTCTCGCGGGCGTAGCGCTGTCCCAGTTCCACCGCCGCGTCGAGCGAATCTGGCTCGGGCTCGTCGGTGAGTACCGCCAGCTCCGGGATATTCGGGGTGACCACGGTGGCGTGGTCGGCCACCAGCTGGCGCAGCGCGGCCTCGGCATCGGCGGAAAGCAGCCTGTCGCCGGAGGTGGCCACCATCACCGGGTCCACCACCACGACCGGCACAGGGTGTGCGGCGAGGTAATCGGTGACGGTGCGGGTGGTCTCTGTGTCGCCGAGCATGCCGATCTTCACGGCGTCGACCGCGACATCGTCGAAGACCGCGTCGAGCTGCGCGCGCAGAAACGACTGCGGAGGAGTGTGGATTTCGCGCACACCCTGCGTGTTTTGCGCCACCAGCGCGGTGGTTACGCACATGCCGTAGCCGCCGGCGGCTGCGATGGATTTCAGGTCGGCCTGGATGCCGGCGCCACCGGTGGGGTCGGTGCCGGCGATGGACAGAACTCTAGGAATTTGTGCCATGTCCGCCGACCGTACCGGGAAACTAGCCGGAGGCCACGGCGATGCGCTCGGCGAAGCGGGAGTAGTCCTCCCTGATGGCCAGCAGCGGCTCGACGACGGCGGTCTGGGAGACCTCCGCGACCTGTTTCTGCACCGCCGAGCGGGTGCGCCGCTTCACGCCGGAGCCGAGCATCCCTCCAAACACCGCGGAAATGAGGCCGATAACCAGGCCGGTGAGCAACCCCGCCATGATGAGCAGCGTCGGAATGGGCCAGCCCTCCACGTCGGGAACGAGGTCGCCGCCGAGCAGAGGCGTGAGCACACCTGGCACGAACGCGACCAGGAGGTACCACAGCACACCCACCAGTGCGGCCACTAGCGCCAGCCACTGGATCACGGTGAGCAGCGACCAGCCTTTGGACGGCTCCGCGGGCAGCGTGGTGCGGGCCACGGCGCGGTCCAGCTCCGCGGGCAGGCCAGCGGAGACCTCCTCGGCGCGGTCGGCCACGGCTGCGGACCACTCGTGCGGCAACCCGTCGGAAACGGCGCCCGCGTAGTCGCGCACACCCCGGTTGGCCACGGCCTTCGAGGCGGCGTCGAGCTCCGGCATGGAGCTGCGGTGCACGCCGATCTCGTCGGATGCTTCGCGCAGCCCCAGCCGGCGTAGCGGGTCGGGCTTGAAGCGGGTGATCCAGGAGGTCAGCAGCCACCCGGTGCGCTCGCGCAGCCGCTTGCGGTAGGCCGCGGCGGTGGTCTGCGCGATGCGGTCCGCGCCGGCGGCCTGTGCGAGCACGGCGTCCATGTCGCGTTTCGCATGCTTTGTCACGCCTCCGGCACCCTTCACCCCGGCGTACCCCTCGGCAACGGAGCGGATGTCCGCCTCGATGCGCGCAGTCTGCGCCGTGTGGGCCTTGGCAACTTTCGCGATCGCGGCGCGCAGGTCCTCGATGCCGGCACCGGTCAGGGTGGAGGTGGGGACGACTTGGACGTTGGAAAGGCCGTCGTCACGCAAAAGCCCCGCATAGGAGTCCGCGACGGTGCCGACATCGCCTGCGGAGAGCAGGTCGGACTTGTTCAGCACCGCCAGCGTCACGGCGGAGTGGTTGGCGTGCGGGCGGATGAACTGGTCGTGGATGACGGAATCCGCGTACTTCTCCGGGTCGGAGACCCACACCAGCACGTCCACCTGGCCGGCGAGACGCTCCGCGATGGCGCGGTTGGACGCCTCCACCGAGTCGAAATCGGGCAGGTCCAGCAGGATCAGCGGGCCTGCGCCGCGGGCGAACTCGCCTTCGCGTGCGCGGCGGTCTTCCACACCGAGCCAGTCCAGAAGCTCCTCGGAACCGTCCGGCTCCCAGATCGCGGCCAAAGGCGAGGAGGTGGTGGGGCGCCGCGCGGCGGCCTTGCCTAGGTCCTCGCCGACAACAGCGTTGAACAGGGAGGTCTTGCCGGAACCGGTGGCGCCGAAAAAGCCCACCACGGTGTGGTCGCCGGACAGCGCGCGGCGTTCCGCGCCCGCTTTCGCCACGCGCTCGAGGCCCTCGCGGTGTGCAGGGGAGAGGTACGGCGCGCCGATCTGCGCGGCTTCATTCAACGCCGCGAGACGCTCGGTCAGGCCAGCCTTCTTCCTAAACATTGCCGCCCCCCTTGCCAAAGTTGCCGCGCAACTGGTCGAACAGGCCGCGCAGCGCGCCGCGCTCGAAGCTTTCCTTCACATCCTCCTGCGTTGCGGGAAGCTGCGGCGCATCTTGCCTATCGACGAGCCCAAGGAGCCTCACGTCCACAGCGCGCTTCGCATCCGCGGAAGCCTCCCGCATCTGCTCGGCGGTTGCGCCCTCGAGCAGGGGATCCGTGAAGGCGTGGTAGCGGTCGCGCTCCGCGGCGAAGAGCTCGCCCAGGCGCTGGTTCAGGTCCTCGCGGGCCTCAGTGACCATGCGGCGGACGGTTTCCTCGCCGAAAATGGTCTCTAGCATCTTCTGGCCCACTACAGCGGAACCGCCCGCAATGGCGACCTCGCCGCCGGTGATGCCCGCGGTGGAGGCGAACACGGCCAGCATCAGCGCCACTGTGACCACGTTGAGGCCGAAGGACATGATGCGGGCGCGCTGGCGTTTGTCACCCGCGGTGTCCTGGATGCGGGTGACCATGTCTTGCTGCCAGTCGCGCACCAGCTGCGCAGCCTGCTCGGAGATGTCGGCGCTGGCGCGGGCCAGGGCCGGGTCCGCGTCGGTCCGCAGCTCCGGGGCTACCGAACCGGTGTGGGACCAGGCGCGGGAGGCGGCGGTTTCGGCGGCGTCCACGATCACGGCGTGGAGGCCGGACTCGATTTCCGTCTCCACTTCGCGCAGGGGCGCGGGCTGGCCGGTGAAGAAGCTGCCCACCTTGTCCACGGCGCTGGAGAACCAGCGTTCGAAGCCGCGGAACACATCCGAGGTGCCGATGACATCCTGCCAGCGGTCCATCACTTCGGAGCGCAGCAACTTGCCGTCGGAAGTGGCGTCGATGACGTGGCGGTTGGCAGCGGTGTAAAACTCGTGGATCGACTCGTCCAGCTGGTTGGCAAAGTTCTCCTGGCGCTCCCGGCGGCCCACCAAGGCGTCCACGCGGTGAAGTGCCGATTCCACAGCGCCAGCGACGGTTTTGCCGGCCACGTCGCGCCGGGCGGCGGTGTCGTCCGCGAGCGTGGTCAGGTAGGAGCGCAGGTCAGCGACGAGTTCCTCGCCCAGGAACTCGCCGCCCTGCTCGCCGCCCAGTTCCGCCACGAACGGGACGGTAAACACGGTGGCCTTGGACAAGCCGGCGTCGTTCATCATGCGGCGCAGGTCGTCCGGCACCGTCTCCGCGGCCTTTTCGTCGAGGCGGTTGAGCACAACTACGACCTCGATACCGCGGCCGGCGGCGTCGTTGAGGAAGTTCCACACGAGCTGATCCGCGTAGCGCGCCGGGGTGGTAACGAAAATCCACAAGTCCGCCGCGGCGAGGAGCTGGGACGCCAGTGCCCGGTTCTGGTCGTCGATGGAGTCGAAATCGGGGGCGTCGAGAAGCGCCAGGCCTTCCGGGATGCGGGGCGTGTCCACGACACGCAGTGTGGTGGAGCGCTCGTCTCCTGCGCCGTGGGAGCGGGCGAGGCCAGGCAGGACCTGCGGGGAGTTGAACCAGTCCGCGTCGCCGGGGTTGGCCACCAGCACCGGCTGGCGGGTAGTCGGGCGGATCACGCCCGGGTTGGACACTCGTTCGCGCAGAAGCGCGTTGACGAGGGTGGACTTGCCGGAGCCGGTGGAGCCGCCGATGACCGCAAGCAGGGGAGCGTCCAGGTTGGCCAGGCGCGGCAGCACATAGTCGTCGAGTTGATTGACTATGGCTCGGGCTTCGGAGGCGACGTCGACAGGCAACGCCGTGTCTGCCACAGCATCGCGCACGCCGCGCACGGCCTGAAGGACATCTGGGGCCGAGTGGGAAACAGGTGTATTCACCTGTCCCATTCTGGCAGACGGTACGGGACTAGTCCTTGTAGTCCGTCTTGGTCAGGTTGAGCCAGCCGTAGAGCCCGCCCATGATGAAGCCGCCGCCGACGAAGTTGCCCAGCCACACGACAACCCAGTTGCGGATGACGTTCCAGTTGGTGAAGCCCTCGATCGCCTCCGGGCCGAGCGTGAAACCGCCCAGGCTGGTGAGAATGAAGTTCGCGATGGAGTGCTCGTAGCTCATGGTGGCAAACGACGGGATGATCAGGATGACACCCCACAGCTTCGCGCTGAAGTCTTTGCCGGCCTGGGTGGCCAACATGAAGGCGATGTTCACAACGACATTGGCCAGGATGGCCTCGACAAACAACGTCTTACTGGACTTCTGCAGCTTGGCCACAAGCAAGTCGTGGAGGAATCCGTCCACCTCGACCATCTGGCCCATGGTGGTCCGGGAAATCAACCATGAAATCGCCACTGCACCAATGAGGTTGAAGATGGTGACGAACAGGACTAGCAACAGGCCTTTGACCACCGTGTTCTTCTTATGCAGTGCGCCGTAGGTCATGAACATCATGTCGCCTGTGGCAAGTTCGCCTTGCAGCACGATGATGATGTACAGCGTGGAGGCGAAGATGGCGCCGAACGCGTACTTGCCCCAGCCTGGGGCGTAACCGTCCAGCAGTTGGGCAGTGGAGGCGGCGAACGCCGTCATGATGCCCAGGTACACGCCCGCCAGAACTGCACGAGTGGCAAACCGGGCGGGCTCTTGGGTAAAGAGATCAACCTTGTTCTTGATCGCCGTAGGGGCGGCTTCGTAAAAACTCACGGGTTCTAACGTACAAGAGATCATACCTTATGGCGAAACATTACGGTGTTGTAGAAAACGCTGTGGCCTGGGGTGATGGTAAGTACGCGGCGTTATGTGGCTAGATTCACAGACACAAGTCAGTTTTTAGGGGTGTTGTTCGGCTAAGGGGGGCGAGTGGTGGGTGGGCCGTACTTCGTGTGTGGTCGGTCGCACAGTGAAAGAAAATCCTAGTTTGCGACACGCGTAGCAAAATCTGGCGGTAACGTCGTTGGCGCAAGGTCGACTTCTATGGAGGCCAGCGCCCACTGTTTTCCGTGATTTTTTGGAGATTGTAATGAAACTTCGCCGTCTTGTTGCCGCAGCGGCTGTCGCTTCTACCGTCGTTGTCGCTGCGCCGGCAGCATCCGCACAGCCCGCACCGGAGCCACTGAACCGCGTTCTGTACGAAATCTACAAGGTTGGTGGCTGGGAGGCCCAGAACATCATCCTCGTGCCGGCAGCGTTGTCTTCCCTGAACATCATCGTCGGCATCATCCAGTCCATCGTCGCCGCCGCGAAGTAAAACACGCGACTCGAAAAATCCCTGAAAGGAATAAGTGAACATGAAGTTCCGTCGTATCGCCGCTGTAGCTCTCGCGGCTGCTGTTGTAACCGGCGTCAACGCACCCGTCGCAGAGGCGGCCACCTATCCGGAGCCGCTGAACCAGGTCCTCAACGAGATGCGTGCCTTCGGTGGTCCGCAGGCTCCGAACCTGCTGCTGGTCCCGGCTGCCCTGTCTTCGGTCGGCTGGATCCTCAGCATCCTGTCGCTCGCTGGTGTGCTTGGTCTCGGTGCCGCCACCGCAAGCTCCGTCTAAAGCCGTAAGGCAAGCTATTCGTCCCGCCCCCGCCCCTCGGGGAGCGGGCGTTTTGCTTTCTGGAGTGAGATTTGGGGAATCGGCCCAGCTCGTGGTTGAATACTCCAGTTGTCTACTGCTGGTCGGGTGTGACGCGCGTTTCCGAGCTGAGCATCCGAGACCCTTCGACCACGTGATGGTTCGTCGATAAGCAATAGGCACCGAAAGCATTGACCACGTGCGTGCAGGACGGAAATCTGGCGCACATTGATCCAGGTCAGGAGACCAACTGTGATTCAGAAAGAATCGCGTCTGAAGGTCGCCGACAACACTGGTGCACGCGAAATCCTGTGCATCAACGTTCTCGGCGGTTCTGTTCGACGCTTCGCCGGCATCGGCGACACGATTGTCGCCACCGTGAAGGAAGCAGCCCCGGGCGGCAACGTCAAGGAAGGCGAGATCGTCAAGGCCGTCATCGTGCGCGCCAAGAAGGAAACCCGTCGTCCGGACGGCTCCTACATCTCCTTCGACGAGAACGCTGCCGTCATCATCAAGAACGACACCGAGCCGCGCGGTACCCGCATCTTCGGCCCGGTTGCTCGTGAGCTGCGCGACAAGCGCTTCATGAAGATCGTGTCTCTCGCACCGGAGGTGATCTAACTTATGAAGATCAAGAAGGGCGATATGGTCCAGGTCATCGCCGGCAAGGACAAGGGCGCTCAGGGTCGCGTCATCGAGGCGTACCCGCAGCGTGACAAGGTCCTGGTCGAGGGCGTGAACCGCATCAAGAAGCACGTCGCCAACTCCTACACGGAGCGCGGCGCCGAGTCCGGCGGCATTGTCACCCAGGAAGCCCCGATCCACGTGTCCAACGTGATGATCCTGGATTCCGACGGCAAGCCGACCCGCGTCGGCTTCCGCTTCGACGAGGACGGCAAGAAGATCCGCGTGGCCAAGTCGAACGGGAAGGACATCTAATGACTGAGAGCATTCAGAACTACACCCCCCGCCTGAAGACGCGTTACCAGGACGAGATCCGCACCAAGCTCAATGACGAGTTCTCTTACGACAACGTCATGCAGATCCCGGCCCTGACCAAGATCGTTGTGAACATGGGTGTGGGCGACGCTGCCCGCGACTCCAAGGTCATCAACGGCGCGCTCGAGGACCTCACCGCGATCACCGGCCAGAAGCCGCAGCTGCGTCGCGCGAAGAAGTCCATCGCTAACTTCAAGCTCCGCGAAGGCATGCCGATCGGCGCGAAGGTCACCCTCCGCGGCGACCGCATGTGGGAGTTCCTGGACCGTCTGCTGACCGTTGCGCTGCCGCGTATTCGCGACTTCCGCGGCCTGAACGACAAGCAGTTCGACGGCAACGGCAACTACACCTTCGGCCTGTCCGAGCAGACCATGTTCTACGAGATCGACATCGACAAGATCGATCGCGTCCGCGGCATGGACATCACGCTCGTCACCACTGCCACGAACGACGACGAGGGTCGCGCCCTGCTGACGCACCTCGGCTTCCCGTTCGCTGACAAGGACGGCAAGATGAAGCGCGCATAAGCGTTTGCTTTGCAGCTTTGCGACGATGCCTCCGGTTCTCCTTGAACCGGGGGCATCGTCGCGTCTTGGTGGGATTTAGGTCTCGGCGGGAAACGCCATTTCCAGCAGCTCTATGTCTGTGAGGGTTTCCGGGTTGTGCCACAGGACGGCTTCGATCCGCCCGTCGTGGTTGTAGAGGGTGACCCAGTGCTCGTAGAGGACGATTCCTGCACGCCCGTCGTCGGACCAGGGGATGCCGAAGGCGTCGAGCTTCTCGGTGAACCTCGACGTCGGGATGTGGAACGGGAGGCCCAGGAAACTCGCGCTGTGGTCCGGGCTGATCTCGAGCTCCGCCACCACACCGTCCTTCTCGGTGGCCCTAGCGGCAAACGATTGGCCGGCTAGCGGCAGCGTCGCCTGGTACCCGTTTCCGAGGAACTCGTTCCAATTCATGCGGTCGATGATGGGGGTCGGCTCGGGATCGCCCATCGCGTCCAGCACCTCCTCGAACTTCACGGGACAATCGGTGGTGAAGTCGACGAGCGGCTCGTAGTCCGCACGGTCCTCTGCCGGCTGGGTAGGGGAGGTGCGTGCGGCTGCCGCAGCGGCTCCAGCTTGCGCGTTTGCGTCGTAGATCTTCCGCACTGTCTCCACGGGGCCAACAATCGACACCACTCCAGGTTCGTTGGCCACGGTGACGCTGTGCATATCGACGCCCGCGGGTTCGATCATGGTGTCTGCTAAGCCAGTTTCGTCCTCCGCGAGCACCGGCGGCAAGAAGTCTTCGAAGACGAACAGGTTGCCCACGTCGTCGATCTCGGCGAAGTGGAGCGTTTCGCCGGTGACCCGGCTGCGTGCGGCAGCGAGCAGGCGGATGAAGTTGAAGTAGTCATCTTTGTTGGGCGACAGTGCGACCCCCAACTGCTCCCAGTATTTCACCCTGTTCGATGTGAGGTCCGCGACGGCATCCAACGTATTCATGGCGATGGTGTCGAGCGGGTCTGGGTCGTCGGGCCAGGCATCGTCAGCTGCGTGATCGAGTTGGTCGTAGCAGGTGTCCATCCGGGCACGTGCGTCGTCGTGAAGCGAAAAGTCTTTCGTTGTTTCATCGAACCCGATGCTGTTGATGATCTCCGCGACCTCCGGCCACCTCGCCGTGCAGGGCCGGGCGTAGCCGTGGAGGAACACTCTCGCGGTTTGTAAGGCGCCGAGCGCTGAGGCAGTTGCGGATCCGGCGTGTTGGAGTGCTTCGTCGTAGAACATCGGCCGTTGACCTCCTCGTGCTGTGCGGCCCACCCTACAGAGGGTGAATGGAAGCTTTCTGATTCTGCCCACCTGCGAGTTATTATGCGCTTCGTAAATTATGCAGGCGAGACGGCAGGAAGCGTCCATGTCAATCTTCTCCCGGGGTGCGATCATCGCGCCTAAGGAATTCAACCGCTGGCTCATCGTCCCAGCGGCGCTGGCCATCCACCTCTCCATCGGGCAGGTGTACGGCTTCTCCGTGTTTAAAAAGCCAATGATGGAGCACTTCGGGGTGGGAGAGGTTGCCGTGGGCTGGATCTTCTCGCTGGCGATCGGCATGTTGGGCACCTCGTCCGCGCTGTTCGGTTCGTGGGTGGAAAAGGTCGGGCCGCGCGCATCCATGTCTGTCGCTGGGGTGCTGTGGGTGGCCGGATTCCTGGTAGCCACGCTGGGCATTCACACCGGCAACCTGTGGCTGGTGTACTTCGGCTACGGGTTCATCGGCGGCATAGGCCTGGGCGTCGGCTACATCTCGCCCGTGTCCACGCTGATGAAGTGGTTCCCGGACCGGCCAGGCCTGGCCACGGGGCTTGCCATCATGGGCTTCGGCGGTGGCGCACTCATCGCGTCGCCGGCCTCGAACCGGTTGATGGAGGCGTTCGGCGGAGGCGCTGAGCTCGCGGACCGCGCCGCGGGGCTCGAGCCGACGTTTATCACGCTTGCGGTGGTGTACGCAGCCGTGATCGCCATGGGCGCGTACTGCATCCGGCTGCCGCACCCGGACTGGACCCCGACCGGCGCGCCGAAATTGAAGACGAAGCCAGCGAAGGTCGCCATCGTCGGTGCCAATGTCAGCGCGAACAACGCGATCCGCACGCCCCAGTTCTGGTGCCTCTGGGTGATCCTGTTCTGCAACATCACTGCCGGCATCGGCATCCTGGAAAACGCCGCGCCGATGGTGCAGGACTACTACCCGGCGCTGACCGCCGCGGCCGCCGCCGGGTTCGTCGGGCTGCTGTCGCTGGCCAACATGGGCGGGCGCTTCATCTGGTCGTCCGTCTCCGACGTCATCGGCCGCAAGAACATCTACATGGTCTACCTGGGGGTTGGCCTGATCTTCTACTTCGTGGTCGCATCCGCCGGCCACACCAGCCTGGCGCTGTTCGTGGTGAGCACCCTGATCCTGCTCACCTTCTACGGCGGCGGGTTTTCCACCATCCCGGCGTATCTGCGCGACCTCTTCGGTGTGTACCAGGTCGGCGCGATCCATGGGCGGTTGCTCACGGCCTGGTCCGCGGCGGGTGTGGCGGGCCCGCTGATCATCAACATGGTGGTGGAGCGCCAGGCCAGCCGCGGTAACGCGGGCCCGGAGCTGTACCAGCTCTCGCTCTACATCATGTGCGTGCTGCTTGCAGTCGGCTTGGTTGCGAACATCTTGGTCAAGCCGGTTCACAAGAAGTGGTTCGAGGACCCAGAGACGGTGCAGGCCAAGGTCGAGGCTGATCGGGCGTCGGCGAGAGCATCCGCTACGACGGCGACCGGCAGCGGCGCCGGATCCCTCCACGCGCTGGCGGCTGTGGTGCTCGCGTTGGTTATCGCAGTGCTGCTTGTCTACGGGCTGTGGGAGACCGCGGTGAAGGCCTCGCAGATGTTCGCCGGCTAAGCCCCTTAAGCCCCGGCGTAGACGCTGAAGCGCTCCTCGCTCAGCTCACCGACGAGCACCGTGTTGGTGGCCCGGGCAAGCTCCACGGCCATCGACGTCACGCCGGCGGTGGTGGCCACCGCGCCGAACCCAGCCGCTGCGGCGGCCCGCACGATCTCGAATCCCACCCGCGTATCGGTGGTGAGGGTGAGGGCGGGGGACGCGGAGGCGTCGAGAAGCATGTGTCCCGCAATCTTGTGCACGGCGTTCAAAGCGTCGAGGTCCTGGCGGCCCGTGCCACCCGCGACGGCGGTGGGCAGGTCGCGCGTGCGGTGCTGCGACAACGCCGCGGGCAGCGCGAAGATCTCGGACGGCTCGAGCTCCATGAACGAATCGCGCACGTCGAGGTTGGCGGCGAGCTCCCGCACCCGCTGCTCGGCGGAAATGCCGCAGGCGTCGCCGGGGATCGGGTCGATGAACTGCGGGGAAGCGGGGCGCGCGAGCTGGATATCTAGCAGGTTGTAGGTGTTTTCGCCGCCGATCGCTCCCTCGCAGTAGCGGGCGGTGACTACGTCCTCGACGCGGGTGATCATCCCGCGCGCCAGCAGCAGGCCGTGGGCGAGCTCGATGTCGTGGCCTGGGGTGCGCATAAGCGTAGCGACGCTCACGTCACCGGCCCGGATCTCCAACGGCTCTTCAACCGCAACCTGGCCCGCGCGGGTGTCGCGGGTGCCGTCGGCGGAGAATTTGGTGACTGCGAAGCTGCGTTTGGTCCTGCTCACGGGAACCGATGGTATCGCCGGATTCTCAACTCGCGAACTCGTGGCCAACGTACCTGCGAAAACTCCGGTTATCCACAGGGGTGCGAACGCAAATTCCACAAGTGCAAAAACACAGGCCTTGACCGCCCATTACAACTGCACCCACACATCCGAACACAGAAAGGGGTGGGTGCGTCCGATGCGTACCGAAGACAAGATCAAACAACGGCTGCAGAAACTGCTCAACCAGGCCCGCGACCGTGAGGGCACACCGGAAGGCGACGCGTTCTACGCCAGAGCCTTCGAGCTCATGGCCGAGTACGGCTACGAACAACGCGACCTGGACACCGATGACGGCGACGAGGTGGGCCAGCGCGCTTACGAATTCGCCGGCGCCTACACGGAAATGCAGGCGAACCTCCTGCTGACCATCGCGTTCGCGCTGCACTGCACGGGGTTTTCGCAGCGCGTGTACAACTCCACGCGCATGAAAGACGCCGTCATCTTCGGCTGCGCGCGCCACTTGGAGCGGGTGGGCATGCTGTACGCGCTGCTGCTGCCGGTGATGCTTGCGGATGCCCAGAAGGTGCGCGCGACCAGTTGGGGTGAATCGGCGGTCGTGCGCCGCCGCAGCTTCATGTCCGGCTTTGCCGCCAGCATCGGCGCGCGCCTCGCCGAGGCAGAAAAGACCGTGGAGGAATCAGACGGGGAGTATGGGCTCGTGCTTGTCGACGACTTCCAGAAAGCCACCGAAGCCCGCGACACATTCGCCGAAGAGATGGGCTTCTTTCTCGGCAGCTTCTCGTCCAAACGGTCCTTCGACGCGGTCGCCTTCGACCAGGGCCACGAGGCCGGGCAGCGTTCCGACATCGGGCAGACGCGGGTGCGTTCGCGCCCGGCGCTGCCGTTCTAGTGGGGGCTACGCGCTATTCAACAGCCACGCGGCCGCGGCCACGATCATGGCCTCAGCCGCACGGTCGAGCGTGGGCTGCGGCGCGTCCAGCCGCGAGCGGATTTTCGAGGATGTCTGCAGCTCCTGCAGTGACAGCTCGGGATGCTGGTGGAACCACACGTACAGTGCTTCGCGCTCCTCGCGCGTGGTGGCCAGCGATCCTACGAGATGAGCAAGAGCAGATTCCATAGGGATTTGGTCTATGGGGTCGCGTGGGCGGCCGGGGATCGGTGGGGTGGCGGAGTTCGTCGATAAGCGATTTGCTCATTGGCGCAGGAAAGCGGTAAGTTACCCCCTCGGACTTGCGCGCCGAGGATTCGGCGTGCGCAAGCCGAAGTACATTTGAACATCCAACTTTGTTGCAGGCCCCCCGCCAAGATGCGGACCGCGTGCAAGGGAGGCGGCGAGCGGCCCACGCTATTGAGTGTGGGCAGCGTGAGTAGCCCCCGACAGACCATGCGGAAAACGCGACCTCAAGCGCTCACGCGCGGCAGGTCACCCGGTGGATGGGAACCGCAACGAGAAAGGTAACGGTCACCACAATGACCATGACTGATCCGATCGCGGACATGCTGTCGCGCGTGCGCAACGCAGCAACTGCGCAGCACGACACCGTGTCTATGCCTTCGTCCAAGATCAAGGTGAACATCGCCGAGATCTTGAAGCAGGAAGGCTACATCGAAGACTACAAAGTTGAGGAAGAGAAGGTCGCCAAGTCGCTGACGCTCAACCTCAAGTACGGCCCGACCCGCGAGCCTTCTATCGCTGGTCTGCGCCGCGTGTCCAAGCCGGGCCTGCGCGTGTACGCGAAGTCCAACGACCTGCCTCAGGTGCTCGGTGGCCTGGGCGTGGCAATCATCTCCACGTCCCACGGCCTGCTCACCGACCGCCAGGCTCAAGAGAAGGGTGTAGGCGGGGAAGTCCTCGCTTACGTCTGGTAAAGGGGAGGTTGAAAGACTTATGTCTCGTGTAGGTAATGCACCCATCGCAATCCCGAACAACGTCGAGGTGAAGATCGACGGCCAGCACGTCGAGGTCAAGGGCCCGAAGGGCACCAAGGACCTGGATATGCCGGAACCGATCACCGCTTCCGTCGAGGACAACCAGATCCTGGTGTCCCGTCCGGACGACCACCGTGACAACCGTTCGCTTCACGGCCTGACCCGCTCCCTGATCAACAACATGGTCGTGGGTGTGACTGAGGGCTACAAGATCAACATGGAGATCTTCGGCGTCGGCTACCGCGTGCAGCAGAAGGGCAAGGACCTCGAGTTCTCCCTCGGCTACTCGCACCCGATCCTGATCGAGGCGCCGGAAGGCGTCACGTTCTCCGTCGACGGCAACACCAAGTTGGCCATCGAAGGTTCCGATAAGCAGCAGGTTGGCCAGATTGCGGCAAACATCCGTCGTCTGCGTAAGGATGACCCGTACAAGGGGAAGGGCATCCGCTACGCCGGCGAGCAGGTCCGCCGCAAGGTCGGAAAGACGGGTAAGTAATCATGAGCAATACTGCAGAGAACACCAAGCGCACCCCGGTTGGCAAGGACATCTCGTCCCGCCGCCGCGAGGCTCGCGCACGTCGCCACAACCGCATCCGCAAGACGCTGCGCGGCACCCCGGAGACCCCGCGTCTCGTTGTGCACCGCTCCTCGCGTCACATCCACGTCCAGGTCATCGACGACCTCGCAGGCCACACCCTGGTGTCCGCGTCGTCCATCGAGCCGGACGTGCGCAACCTGGAGGGCGACAAGAAGGAAAAGGCTGCCAAGGTTGGCCAGCTCGTCGCTGAGCGCGCCAAGGCTGCAGGCATCGAAGCAATCGTCTTCGACCGCGGTGGCTACAAGTACCACGGCCGCGTCGCGGCCCTGGCCGAAGCAGCTCGTGAAGGTGGTCTGAAGTTCTAATGATCACCGCAAACATCACCATCAACGGAAGGATCGCGTAATGGCCGAACGTGAACGGCGTGACGGCGGGCGCTCCGCCGACAACCAGAACAAGAACGACCGCAACGACCGCGGCAACCGTGGTGGCCGCGGCCGCCGCGACGACCGTCGCAACAACCACAACGACGAGCGCGATAAGTACATCGAGCGCGTCATCACCATCAACCGTGTTGCCAAGACCGTCAAGGGCGGCCGCAACATGTCCTTCACCGCACTCGTCGTCGTCGGCGACGGTGAGGGCATGGTCGGCGTCGGCTACGGCAAGGCAAAGGAAGTCCCCGCCGCAATCCAGAAGGGTGCAGAGGAAGCTCGCAAGAACTTCTTCCGCGTCCCGATGATCGGCGGCACCATTCCGCACCCGGTTCAGGCAGAAGAGGCCGCAGGCATCGTCATGCTCCGCCCGGCTGCTCCGGGTACCGGTGTGATCGCCGGCGGCGCTGTCCGTCCGGTGCTCGAGTGCGCTGGTATTCAGGACATCCTGGCCAAGTCCCTTGGCTCGGACAACGCCCTGAACGTGGTCCAGGCAACCGTCGCTGGCCTGAAGCAGCTTGTCCGCCCCGAAGAGGTGGCTGCCAAGCGTGGCAAGTCCGTCGAGGAAGTTGCACCGGCTCGTATGCTGCGCGCACGCGCAGGACAGGAGGCCTAAGCACCATGGCACTGAAGATTACGTTGCACCACGGCAAGATCGGCGAGAAGCCGGTTACCCGTAAGAACCTCGAGGCTCTCGGCCTGCGCAAGATCGGCCAGTCCGTCGTGAAGAAGGACAACGCTGCTACCCGCGGCCAGATCCTCAAGGTGCGCCACCTCGTCACCGTTGAAGAAGTTGCAGGGGAGTAGATACAACATGGCTGACATCATCAAGCTCCATGATCTGCGCCCGGCAGAGGGCGCAAACAAGGCCAAGACCCGCGTTGGTCGCGGTGAGGCCTCCAAGGGCAAGACCGCCGGCCGCGGCACCAAGGGCACCAAGGCTCGTAAGCAGGTTTCCGCTGCTTTCGAGGGTGGCCAGATGCCGCTGCACATGCGTCTGCCGAAGCTGAAGGGCTTCAAGAACCCGAACCGCGTCGAGTACCAGGTGGTCAACGTCGCGGATCTGGCCGAGGCCTTCCCGCAGGGTGGCGACATCGCCATCGCCGACATCGTTGCCAAGGGCCTCGTTCGCCCGAAGCAGCCGGTGAAGGTGCTGGCAGAGGGCGACATCAACGTCGCGCTCAACGTCACCGCGAACAAGTTCTCCAAGTCCGCTGAGGAGAAGATCAAGGCTGCTGGCGGCTCCGCCAACGTCGTTGAGTTCTCCAAGCGTGCTAACTAAAAGCATCTAGCTTTTCGACGTCACCCCCGCCCCGGGCCCAGCGCCCGGGACGGGGGTTTCGCGTTGTTTGGGGGCGTTGGTGATGGGGTGCGCTGACAGATTCCGCCGGCGGAATGTCGGGGGAGCGTGGGGGATTTGTTCACTCGCGCGGTCGGTCTGGGTGAACAAATACCTAGTCGGGTGGGCAATGTGTTCATTTCGCCCAGGTCGGAGAAATCGACGAACGGATCTGTTCACCGGCGGGTGAATCAATTTGAGTGGGGGCCGGGCCCGGCAGATTCCTGACACATTACGGCGGCCGTTTGCGCCGACCTGGGCCGATAGGGCCCGCCTGACGGATTCGGCCGCGATACGTCAGCGGGGACGCCTGGGAGGAGACTGGGAGGCGCGCCCGAACCCAACCTGAAATATCAACTTTCCAACGGGTGCTGTTAGTGTAGTGGGGTCAAAAGACCGCCCCGCCGGTTTTCGCGTGCCGTGAAACCAGGGCGAGGAGTCGAATGTCCACTACCTCCCGTCCGTGGCGCGGCGGGGGCCAGGAGGCTTTGTGTCCGCTATTGCTCAGGCGTTCAAGGATCCGGATCTACGCAAGAAGATCCTGATCACCCTTGCGCTGATGTTTCTGTACCGCGTCGGCGCCCAGATCCCCACTCCGGGCGTGGATTACGCGCTGATCAACTCCCGTCTCGAGGAAATCTCCCAGGGCGACCAGGCGACGATGTTCTCCATCATCGGCCTGTTCTCCGGCGGCGCGCTGCTGCAGCTTTCCATCTTCGCCATCGGCATCATGCCGTACATTACGGCGTCGATTATCGTGCAGCTGCTCACCGTGGTGATCCCGAAGTTCGAGGAGCTGAAGAAGGAAGGCCAGTCCGGCCAGGCGAAGATGACGCAGTACACCCGCTACCTCACGGTGGCGCTGGCGCTGCTGCAGTCCGCCGGCATCGTTGCGCTGGCGGACCGCGAGCAGCTACTCGGCCAGGGCATGCCGGTGCTGGTAGAGGACCGCAACATCTGGACGCTTCTGATGATGATCATCGTCATGACCTCCGGTGCGGTGCTGATCATGTGGCTCGGTGAGATCATCACTGAAAAGGGCGTGGGCAACGGCATGTCCCTGCTCATCTTCGCGGGTATCGCTACCCAGATCCCGTCCGAGGGTGCGTTCATCCTCCAGCAGTCCGGCGCTGTCACCCTGACTCTGGTGGTGCTCGCCCTGATCGCGCTCGTGGTCGGCATCGTGTTCATCGAGCAGGGCCAGCGCCGCATCCCGGTGCAGTACGCCAAGCGTATGGTGGGCCGCCGCCAGTACGGCGGGTCCTCGACCTACTTGCCGCTGAAGGTCAACCAGGCCGGCGTGATCCCGGTGATCTTTGCGTCCTCGCTGATGTACGTGCCGGTGCTGATCACCCAGATCGTCACCATGAACAACCAGACCCCGCCGGACAACTGGTGGATGAACCACGTGATGGCGTGGCTGCAGAACCCGGGTTCCTGGCAGTACATCCTCACCTACGTGGTGCTGATCATCTTCTTCTCCTACTTCTACGTCTCCATCCAGTACGACCCGGTGGACCAGGCGGAGAACATGAAGAAGTACGGCGGCTTCATCCCCGGCATCCGCCCGGGCCGCCCGACCGCGGAGTACCTGGCGTTTGTGATGAACCGACTGCTGTTCGTCGGCGCCATCTACCTTGCTGTGATCGCCGTCCTGCCGAACCTGGCCATGGACGCCGGTATCACCGGCTCCGGCCAGATGGGCATGAGTGCGTTCGGCGGCACCGCGATCCTCATTATGGTTTCCGTGGCCCTGACCACGGTCAAGCAAATTGAATCCCAGCTCCTGCAATCCAACTACGAAGGACTTCTGCGATAATGCGTCTCGTTCTCCTTGGCCCTCCCGGTGCCGGCAAGGGCACCCAAGCCGCGATCCTCTCCGAGAAGCTCGGTGTGCCGCACATCTCCACGGGCGATCTTTTCCGCGCCAACATCGGCGAGGGCACCCCGCTCGGCGTTGAAGCAAAAAGCTACATTGACGCCGGCAAGCTCGTGCCTACCGACGTCACCGCGCGCATGGTCGAAGACCGCCTGAACCAGGATGATGCGAAGGACGGCTTCCTGCTGGACGGCTTCCCGCGCACCGTGGAGCAGGCCGAGATCCTCACCGAGCTGCTTGGCAAGAAGGGCGAGAAGCTCGACGGCGTGCTCAACTTCGTGGTCGACGAGGACGTGGTGGTCGAGCGCATGCTCGCCCGCGGGCGTGCAGACGACAACGAGGAGACCATCCGCACCCGCCTCGGCGTCTACCGCGACGAGACCGCCCCGCTGATCCAGCACTACGGCGACCAGATCATCTCCATCGACGCTGTCGGCGACGTGGACGAGATCAACCAGCGCGCCATGGAAGCGCTGGGTAAGTAGCCCGTTAAATCGAAGGCCGGTGTGTTCGCACCGGCCTTTCGCATTTTTGCCTATCGACGAACCAAAGGACCACAACGCAATGGTTTTCAGAAAACGCAAGATCGCGGCCAAGACGCCGGCTGAGCTCGACGCCATGGAGGCCGCCGGGCGTATCGTCGGCATCGCCCTGCAGGAGGTCCGTGCCGCCGCCAAGCCGGGCGTAAGCACGCTCGATCTCGACAAGGTGGCCGAGACGGTGATCCGCGACCACGGCGCGATCCCGACGTTTTTGGGCTACCAGGGCTTTACCGGCTCCATCTGTGCGTCGGTGAATGAGGTGGTCGTGCACGGGATACCGTCGTCAAGCATTGTGCTCGAAGAAGGCGACCTGGTCTCTATCGACTGCGGTGCCACCTTCGATGGCTGGGTGGGCGACAGCGCGTGGTCCTTCGGTGTCGGCGAGCTGGCGCCCGAGGTGGACGCGCTCAACCGCGCCACCGAGTGGGTACTCGCGGAAGGGCTCAAGGCGATGGTGCCGGGCAACAAGCTCACCGACGTTTCACATGCGCTCGAGCTGGCCACCTACGCCGCCGAGGAGCGCTTCGGGGTGGAGCTGGGCATCGTCGACGGCTATGGCGGGCACGGCATCGGTCGCACGATGCACGAGGATCCGTACCTGGCCAACGAGGGCAAGCCGAACCGCGGCCCCGTCATCCAGGAAGGATCTGTGCTGGCCATTGAGCCGATGCTGATCCTCGGCGGGGAAGTAGACACCGAGGTACTCGAGGACGAATGGACCGTGGTGTCTGTGGACCGCTCGCCCGCGGCCCACTGGGAGCACACCGTCGCGGCGACCGCCGCGGGCCCGAGAATTCTTACGCCCCGCGTGTAAATTTCTGGCGCGTTGTAGTGCGTTTGTTGGCAGGGAGGTTATACTTCCGCCATGTCTTACCGTCCCCGCCACGCAAAGCAGTCGCCGCTGAAGCGGCGCGCAACCACCTTCGCCGCCGGTCTCGGTGTTGTTGCCTCCCTGGCAGCCCCGGTGAACGCACAGGCTGCGCCCGCGCAGAACCCGGTGGCCATGTCCAGCCTGGACTCGTTGTCCAACCAGGCAACCTCGTCCTTTGGCAACCTGGACAAGTCCGCGCGCGAAACCGCGTGGAACATCCGCAACGGCCTGCGCCAGCAGGCTGACGGCCTGGCCGCCATCAACCCGGAGCTGCCGGCGAAGGCGAAAAAGCGTATCGACGAGATCCTCGAGACGTTCTTCCCGGGCCTGATCGCGGAGAAGACTCCGAAGCCGAAGCCGAAACCGGCTCCCGCCCCGAAGCCTGAGCCGGCACCGGCTCCTGCCCAGGAACCGGCACCGCAGCAGAACCCGCGCGGGGACTTCAACTACGGTCCGTGCCCGGCTGACGCGAAGGTCTGCGTCGACATCGACGGCCGCCGCTCCTGGCTGCAGAACAACGGCGTCATGTACTACCAGTCCGGCCTGATCGGCCCGGGCAAGCCGGGGCAGGAGACCCCGCGCGGCACGTTCTACGTCAACCGCAAGGTCAAAGACGAGATCTCCTGGGAGTTCGGCAACGCGCCGATGCCGTACGCGACGTACTTCACCTACAACGGCATCGCTTTCCACCAGGGCGACCCGAACTACCTGTCCAACGGTTGCGTGCGCATGTACCGCGGTGACGCGGAGCGCTACTTCAACGACCTGCAGATCGGCGACAAGGTCTACGTGTTCTAACACGCGCCCGCTTCAAGCCCCGGCTATCGCTGGGGCTTTTTGCGTTTTCGCAGGTAAAAGGCTAATGTAGTCCAGCGGTGTTTGTGCATACCTGCACGAGCACCGCATGTAACCGGTAAATACGTCTGCTGCCTGCACTTTCAGGCGGCGTAGGAAGTGGAGTGTATGGCGAAAGAAGGCGCAATCGAGGTTGAGGGCCGCATTATCGAGCCCCTGAAGAACGCGATGTTCCGAGTCGAACTGGACAACGGGCACGAAGTTCTCGCCCACATCAGTGGCAAGATGCGCCAGCACTACATCCGCATCCTCCCGGAGGACCGCGTCGTGGTGGAACTTTCCCCCTACGACCTGGACCGCGGGCGTATCACTTACCGCTACAAGTAAGCATTTCAAGCCTTCTCACCCAGATCCGCCCCACGGCGGATCGTGCACCTCTGGCCACGGTGGCTGGAGCCGCGCGTAATCTCAACCCACTCTCCGGCACGGCCCGGACAAAGCGTTGTTTGGCGTGGACGGGTGGGGAGAAAACCACCGTAACAACCCGAAAGGCACGTACCTCATGGCACGTCTAGCTGGTGTTGATCTCCCGCGCAACAAGCGCATGGAGATCGCACTTACCTACATTTACGGCATCGGTGCAACCCGAGCCAAGGAACTGCTCGAGAAGACCGGTATTTCTCCGGACCTGCGCACGGACAATCTGTCCGACGATCAGCTCGCTGCTCTGCGCGACGCGATCGAGTCCTCCTACACCGTAGAGGGCGATCTGCGCCGCGAGGTGCAGGCAGATATCCGCCGCAAGATTGAAATCGGCTCCTACCAGGGCATGCGCCACCGTCGTGGCCTGCCTGTCCGCGGCCAGCGCACCAAGACCAACGCGCGCACCCGCAAGGGCCCGAAGAAGACCATCGCAGGAAAGAAGAAGTAACCTATGGCTGCTCAGACTCGTTCCGGCGCGCGTCGCGGACGCCGCGCCGTCAAGAAGAACGTGGCCGCAGGCCACGCATACATCAAGTCCACCTTCAACAACACCATCGTGTCCATCACGGACCCGCAGGGCAACGTGATCTCCTGGGCATCTTCCGGCCACGTCGGCTTCAAGGGCTCCCGTAAGTCCACGCCGTTCGCCGCACAGATGGCTGCCGAGAACGCTGCCCGCAAGGCAATGGACCACGGCATGAAGAAGGTCGACGTCTTTGTCAAGGGTCCGGGCTCCGGCCGCGAGACCGCAATCCGTTCTCTCCAGGCCGCCGGCCTGGAGGTGTCTTCGATCTCCGACGTGACGCCGCAGCCGTTCAACGGCTGCCGTCCGCCGAAGCGTCGTCGCGTTTAAGGCTGAAAGGAAAGAGGTAAAGAGACATGGCTCGTTACACCGGCCCTGCTACCCGTAAGTCCCGTCGCCTCCGCGTCGACCTCGTCGGCGGCGACATGTCCTTCGAGCGTCGCCCGTACCCTCCGGGGCAGGCTGGCCGCGCCCGCATCAAGGAGTCCGAGTACCTGCTCCAGCTGCAGGAGAAGCAGAAGGCTCGCTTCACCTACGGCGTGATGGAGAAGCAGTTCCGCCGCTACTACGAAGAGGCGAACCGTCGCCCGGGCAAGACCGGCGACAACCTGTTGATCCTGCTGGAGTCCCGCCTGGACAACGTGATCTACCGCGCTGGTCTGGCTAAGACCCGCCGTCAGGCACGTCAGCTGGTCTCCCACGGCCACTTCACCGTCAACGGCAAGCACATCAACGTGCCGTCCTTCGCGGTGACGCAGTACGACATCATCGATGTCCGCGACAAGTCCCGCAGCATGCTGTGGTTCGAAGAGGCCCAGGATGCCCTGCTCGACGCCGTCGTTCCGGCGTGGCTGCAGGTCGTTCCGGACACCCTGCGCATTCTCGTGCACCAGCTGCCCGAGCGCGCCCAGATCGAGGTGCCGCTGCAGGAGCAGCTCATCGTCGAGCTCTACTCGAAGTAAACTTTCGTTTGCTTCACCCCGCGCACTGCCGACGTGTTCGGCCGGTGCTCGGAATCTTCCAAATATCCGTTCCTACCGGCTTCAAATAGCGGGAGCCGACAAAGGAGAAGTTCATGCTCATCTCTCAGCGTCCTGAACTGACCGAGGAGTACATCGACACCAACCGCTCGAAGTTCATCATCGAGCCGCTCGAGCCTGGTTTCGGTTACACCCTGGGCAACTCTCTGCGCCGCACGCTGCTGTCGTCCATCCCGGGCGCGGCCGTGACCTCCATCAAGATCGACGGTGTGCTCCACGAGTTCACCACGATCACCGGCGTGAAGGAAAACGTCTCTGAGATCATCCTCAACATCAAGGACATCGTGCTGTCCTCCGACTCTGACGAGCCGGTTGTCATGCAGCTTGCTGTTGAAGGCCCTGGCGACGTCACCGCAGGCGACATCGAGCCGCCGGCTGGTGTGGAGATCCACAACCCGGATCTGCACATCGCGTCGCTGAATGAGCAGGCTCGCCTCGAGATGGAGCTTGTCGTCGAGCGCGGCCGCGGCTACGTCCCGGCTATGCCCAACTCCGGCGGTGAGGCCGGCCGCATCCCGGTCGACCAGATCTACTCGCCGGTCACCCGCGTCGCTTACAAGGTTGAGGCGACCCGTGTTGAGCAGCGCACCGACTTTGACAAGCTGATCATCGACGTGGAGACCAAAAACTCCATGACCGCACGCGACGCCCTCGCGTCGGCCGGTTCCACCCTGGTGGAGCTCTTCGGCCTGGCGCGCGAGCTGAACACCGCGGCCGAGGGCATCGAGATCGGCCCGTCGGCGCAGGAGACCGAGTACATCGCCGCGTACTCCACGCCGATCGAGGACCTGAACTTCTCCGTTCGCTCCTACAACTGCCTGAAGCGCCAGGACATCCACACCGTCGGTGAGCTCGCAGAGTGCACCGAGTCTGACCTGCTGGATATCCGCAACTTCGGCCAGAAGTCCATCAACGAGGTCAAGATCAAGCTCGCCAACCTGGGCCTGACCCTCAAGGACGCTCCGGAAGATTTCGACCCGACCCAGATCGAAGGCTACGACGCCGAGACTGGCGACTACGTCGACACCAGCGCGGACGAGACCGAGTAACACCACAGAGCACGCGCTCAACTAACCGCACACGAGGAGTACGAAAATGCCTACCCCGAAGAAGGGCGCCCGTCTCGGAGGCTCGGCCGGCCACCAGAAGCACATTCTGTCCAACCTGGCCCTGGCCCTGTTCGAGCACGGCGCAATCAAGACGACGGACGCGAAGGCACGTATGCTGCGTCCGTACGCCGAGAAGCTGATCACCAAGGCGAAGAAGGGCACCGTGGCTGACCGCCGCGCCGTGGCCGCTGAGCTGTCGAACAAGGAAGTTGTTGCTTACCTGTTCAACGAGCTCGCACCGAAGTTCGCCAACCGCGATGGCGGCTACACCCGCTCCATCAAGCTGGAGAACCGTGCCGGCGACAACGCTGCGATGACCCAGATCTCTCTGGTGCTCGAGGAGACCGTGTCTTCCGAGGCAACCCGCGCAGCACGCGCCGCCGCTTCCCGCCAGGCCGAGGAGGCCAAGGCTGAGGAGGCTCCGGCTGAGGAGACCACCGAGGCTCCGGCCGAGGAGACCGCAGAGGAGAAGTAGCCGCAAGCTACGCACCCCCTTTTGCGCCGAGCGCCCGGGAGGTACTGCAACGTCAGTGCCCCCGGGCGCTTTGCTGTGCGCACCATTTCCGGCGATACAATGCCTCACCATGGACAACACGCTGCGCCTGCGCCTGGACATCGCCTACGACGGCACCGACTTCCACGGCTGGGCCCGTCAAAAGGGGGACCTGCGCACCGTCCAGCAGACCATTGAGGACGCGCTCTCGCTCGTCTTGCGAACTGACGTGGCGCTCACCGTCGCCGGCCGCACCGACGCGGGCGTGCACGCCGCCGGGCAGGTCGCGCACACGGACATTCCGGCGGAGTCGCTCAACCAGCGCTCGATTGACGGGGATCCGGGGCGGCTGGTGCGTCGATTAGCAAAATTGCTTCCTGAAGACGTCCGCGTGTTCGGCGTCGCCCGTGCCCCCGAGGGCTTCGACGCGCGCTTTTCCGCGCTTGCCCGCACCTACGTCTACCGGGTGACCACCCACCCCGCAGGTGCCGTGCCCACCCGCGCGCGAGACACCGCCGTGTGGCCGAAACCCGTGGACTTGGGCGCGGTGCAAGCCTGCGCCGACGCCCTGGTCGGCCTGAACAACTTCGCCGCCTTCTGCCGCCCGAAGGAGCACGGCACCACCATCCGCGAGGTGCATAGCTTCACCTGGCGCGAGGTCGAGCCGCACCTTTATGAAGCACGCATCACCGCCGACGCGTTCTGCTGGAACATGGTCCGCGCACTCGTGGCCACCTGCCTCACCGTCGGCGAAGGCAGGCGCGCGCCCCAGTGGCCGGAGGAGCTTTTGCTTCTCGACGCCCGCTCGCCCGACGTCCTCCTCGCCCCCGCCCGTGGCCTGACATTGGTGGGCGTGGAATACCCGGCAGATAGTGACCTGGCGGCGCGAGCCGAAGCGACCAGAGCAACCCGCGAGATGTAGCATGCTTGGGTTACATCAGAACTGGGAGGTGCCATGACCACCATGACCACAGTCGCAGCCGCGTGGTTCGCCGTGGTGTTTTTCACCCTCCCCGGCTTCGTGTTCTCCTGGGTCGCCGGCATGAAAGCCCCGGCCGCCGGCGCGGCTGCGCTGCCGGTGACCTTCGGCCTGTTCGGCGTGACCTCCTGGTTCTGGGGGCTGACCAGCGCGCCGTACAACCTGTGGACGTTCGGCGTGAGCATGGTTGTGGCGCTGTTGGCGGCCGCTGCGTGGCGGTTCATGTTCGTGCGCCGCGCGCGCCGCGGCGGGGCAGTGAGCTGGCGCCGGGCGCTGTTCCCTGGTGACGTGCGCAAAGGCAGCATCGCCGATCCGTACTGGGTGCTGCCCGCCGCTGGCGTCGGCGTGGGGGCGTTCATGGCGGCGTCGGACAGGCTGCGCTGGCTCGAGCGCATGCCCAACGGTGTTTTCAACATCGTCCAGGGGTGGGACGTGCAGTGGCACGCGAACCTGGTGCGCTTCATCATGGACGACGGCATCGCCTCGGCCACCCGCATGGGCGAGCTGCAAAACGTGGAATCGCAGCTGAAGCTGTTCTACCCGTCCGCCTACCACGCAGGCATTGCCCTGTTCGGCGAAACGGCGGGCCTGGACCCCATCCCGGCGCTGAACATCGCCTCCGCCGTGCTGCCCGCGCTCGCGCTGCCGGCCACACTCGCGTGCCTGGTGTTCGCGTTTTTGCGCTCTACCGGGGTCACGGCGCAGATCGCCGCGGCGCTCGCCGCGATCATGGCGTATGCCGCCCCGCAGCTGTTCTGGATCCCGGATTACGTGGGTATGTGGCCCTACCTGTTCGCCGTGGCGCTCACCGGCACCGTGACGTGGCTGCTTGTCACCGTGCCGCGCCGGCGCGCCAGCGCCCTGCCCACGGCGCTCGCCTTCGTGGCGGTGCTGTGCGTGCACCCGTCCGCAGTCACCATCGTGGTGCTCGCCGTGGGCTTCTACTGGCTGACCTCCACCCTGATTCGCCCCGAGCGCTCGCGGCTGACGGATACGCTGTGGATCGCACTGCCCGCCATTGCCGGCGTTGTCATGTTCGTTCCGCAGGTGCTCGCTGGCTCCGCCCAAGCGGGCGAGGTGGCCTCCTGGCGGCCCGAGGAAACCCTGGGCGTCGGCGGGGCGTGGGGCACAGCCGCGCGCATGGAAACGCGCCACGTGTTGCAGTTCTTCCCGGCATACGACTCCACCGTGCTGCTCTGGCTCGCCGCCGCAGGCGCCGTGGTGTGTCTGCTGTGGCGCCGCCAGATCTGGCCGGTGCTGTTCTACGCGGCGTCCCTGGCCATTACCGCCAACGCCCTAGTGCCGTTCGGCAACACCTTGGGCCGCTTGCTCGACTACGTGGGCAACCTGCACTACAGCACCGGACACCGTCTGATCATGCCGGTGGTCATGGCTGTCACGGCCTCGGCCGCCATTGCGGTGGCGGCGGGGATTCGCGTGGTCACGGCGGCGCCCGTCGCTAAGCGGTATGCGAAAGGCGAACGCATCAGCGCAACCGCGAGCATTGTCGTCGCCTGCATCGTGGCCTCCGCCGCGATCCCGATGATCCGCCAGCACACCGACCACGGCGCCGAGCAAACCTACGCCGCTGCCCGCGTCACCGACCGCATGGTTAACGCCGACGACCTCGAAGCCTTCGACTGGCTGGCCACCCAACCCGCCGCCTGGGAAGGCCTGACCGCAGGCGACCCGGCCGACGGCTACTCCTGGATGTACGCCTACAACGGCGTGCCCACGTTGAACCGCCACTACCTGTGGCCCAACGGCGGCCGCGGCACCAACGGCGACATCATGTACTGGAACGCAGACTTCATCGGCGAAGGCGAGCACAACCTCGTCGACGAGACGGTGGAGAACTTGAACGTGAAGTTCTTCTTGCTCAGCCCCGGCGCGTTCTGGCACTACCAGTACCCGCCGTACGAGATGCTGCGCGACTTCTGGGTCTCCAACGGCGTCACACCCGTGTACCGCAAGGGCTCCACGGCGATCTTCGCGGTGAACAGCCAGTTCAGCGAGGCGGAGCTGGAGGAGATGGTCGCTAACGGGCAGGAAAACGGCTCCGACGAGCTGTTTGCGCTCGCGGAGGTGGGTACTGCGCAGTAAGCTTTACGCCAGGTGTTTTCTCGGGGGAGGGGAATTGTCATGGCGAAGCTTTTGCCAACCACGCGTGCCCAGGTGTCGGGGCATAAGTTCATGCGCCGCCGCATGGAGCACGGCCTGATCTTCGGCGATATCCGCATGATCCACGATCCGCTGGCTGCGCGGCGGCGGGCGACCATTTTCGGCACCGCGGCGGTGGTGATGATCGCGGGCGTGATGGGGCTGTTTGCGTGGATGCGGCCGAACGCGGATCCGGGGGATGCGCCGATTATGCGCGCCGCAGACGGCACGTTGTACGTGCGGGTGGGCGAGGCGGCGCACCCGGTGACGAACTTGGCGTCGGCGCGGCTGATCGCCGGCCAGGCTGCTGAGCCGGCGCGCATCGGCGACGAGAAGCTCGCCGAGTTGCCGCGCGGTGTGCCGGTGGGCATCGTCGCGGCACCCGGCATGTTCGCGCCCGAAGGCACGCCTTTGGCCAGCTGGTCGGTGTGCGGCGCGGACACGATTACGGTGGTTGCGGGTGAGGCTCCGGAGCCATTGCCTATCGACGCCGCCGTCCTCGCCGCCGATGCCACCCGCGAGTGGGTCGTCACCGCCCAGGGGCGGCGCTTGCTGCCGGAGGCGAACACCCCGCAGGGCCGCGTGATACGCCGGGCGCTGGGAATCACCCCGGACACGCCTCGGTGGACGCCGCCGACGCAGGTCATCTCGGCGTTGCAGGAGCTGCCGCCGGCGGCGCTGCCGGATCCGCTGCCGCAGATCATCGACGCGGACGATACATCCTGGGCGCTTGTAGACGGACGCATCCAGCCGATCACCGGCACCCAGCGCACCATGCTGCTGGACGCCGGCGCGAAGGCCGCCGTCGCCGCCCGCGAGTCCCTGGCCGCTTACCCTGACGCGGAGGAGGAGCTGCGCCTGCCGGCGGAGCGGCCGCGGTGGATCGAGCCGCACCTGGCGTGCGTGGACCAGGGGCGCGGCGGGGCAACCGTGGCCGAGGCGCCGGAAGGCATTGCCCTTTCCGGCACGTCCGTTGCCACGCACTTCGCGGGGCTTCACGGCGGTTCGGTCGGGGTGGATTCGGGCCACGGGTTCCACGTGGTCTCCGCCAACGGGCTGCGCCACCGAGCACCTGATGCGGAAACCCTGGCGACGGTGGGCGCGGCGCACGTGGAGGACGTGCCGTGGGAGATCGTCGCTTTGCTGCCGGAGGGCGCGGAGCTTACGCGCGACTCGGCGGTTCAGGCGACCTATTAGGTTCGTATTACCGTCGGCCGGCGCGCAGCGCGACCACCAGGGCCGCCATGGCGAGTACCGCCCCGGCGAGCAGTCCGAGCCTGCCCACGGCCGCGTTGGGCTGCTTATCGACGGCGCGCACCTGCGCCGTCGGGCGGTCCGCCAGCTCGTGCGGCGTCAGTTGGGTCAGCGCGGCAAGCGGATCGATCGCGCCGCCGCCGGGTTGAGCGGAGGCGCGGATAAGCGAGCGCACATGCTCCGGAGTAATCCCGGGGTAGCGCGACTGCAGAAGCGCCACGGTGCCACTGACCACTGGGGTGGCGAAACTCGTGCCGGCGTACGGGCGCACGCCGTCTTTGATCAGCGTGCCCTCTGCCCACCCGCCCGGTGCGAGCGCGGCCGGCACGTGCCCCGGCGCAGACAGCGCGGCGGGCAGGGAGTAGTCGGCGATGGTGTGATCGTCGGCGCGTGCGGCCACCGCGAGCACGGTGGGGAAGCGGGCGGGGAAGACCTCGAAGCCGGGTTCGCAGTCGGGCCCTGCGTTGCCGGCAGCGGCAACGACCACCGCGCCTTGCGCCTCGGCGCGGTGGAGGGCGCCAGTGATGCCGGAAGTGTCGATGCGCGCCGCGAACCCGGGGTCCAGGCAGGACACGACGGAAATGTTGAGCACACTCGCGCCTTCGTCGAGGGCGTTGTGGATTGCGTCGGTGAGCGTTTGTAGGTTGCCGGCGTCAACGTCGCGGTAGTGCGCCGAGGTCTGCCGGACCGAGATGATCTCCGCGTCCGGGGCGATGCCGAGGGTGCGCCCGGCGATCACCCCGGCGACGGCGGTGCCGTGGTTGTCGCAGTCGTGTAGCGCGTCCGCGGCAACGAAGTCGCGGCCGCCGCGCAAGTGGGCGATCTCGGGGTGCGGCGCGACCCCGGTGTCGATCACCGCAACACGCACCCCGGCGCCGGTGGCGAACTCCCGCAGGCTTTCGGTTGCGGGGGAAGCAGCAGGCTTGTCGACGAGCGCCGGCACCGCGCACGCCACATCCTGGGCGGAAGCAGGCACCGGTGTGAGGCTCAGCGCGAGTAGGGCGATGACGGTGAGTTTGCGCATCTTAAAGCCCCCGGATCAGGCCGAACAGCCCGGTCAAGTGCACCGCCAGCGGGATCACGGCGATGGTGGCGGCGATCTCGGCGCGCTCGAACCACACGATGGTGGTCGGCTCCACATCCGGCACGCGCGGCGCCCACGCGACCGTCGCCGCGGCAGCGATGGCAGCGAGCGCGGCGACGACGATGCACGCCGGGTGCCCGGTCTTTGCGGCGGCGGCCGCGGCGGCGATGACAGCGGAAAGGGCCACCGCGGTCAGGCAGGCCCTCGGCACAGCCCAGTGCTGGCGCGAGGCGTAGACCACCAGCGCCGCCGCCACACCCAGGCAGAACGCGAACGTCCACGCCCCGCCGGCCCGGCCCAGCCACCAAAGCGCCGGCACGCAGCACGCGGCGATCGCCGCCGAGATGGCGGAGGCGATGGTGGAGGCTGCGGCGCTGCGGGCGTCCACGTCGTGTTGGTAGTCGTCGGAACGGTTGAACTCCTCCCCGGCGGTGGGCACCCGCGGCACCGTCAGCCCTGCCGCGCGGGTGGCCGCGCCGGGCGTGGCCACCACCCCGAGCACCCCCGTCAGCACCGCCAGCGCGGGCGGGGCGAGCGGGCCCGGCAGCCACACGCCGGCCACCCCGGCGCCGCCGAGCACGCAGACCGCGGCCGTGAACGCCACCTGCGCCGCCCCGGCCAACCCCAGCGCGACGCCGATGCCGACGGCCACTGCCGCCGTGAGCAGCGCCGCCAGCGCCCCGAGCCCAAGCGAGGAGGCATCGCCGCCACCGGCAACCCACGCGCCCGCGGCGAGCCCCGCCAGCAGCGGCACGGCAGCAAACGCCGAGCGCGACCTGCCAATCGACGCCACCGCCAACGCCAACAGCGCCACCGCACCCAACGCGACCGGCCACGGCTCAAACACCCGTGCAAGCAGGAGCACCGCCGTCAGACCGGCGAACGTCGCCGCCGCGTCCAGTCCGCGAATTTGCCGCGCCGACTCGGCTGCCCCCGCCAGGGCATCGGCCGCGTCGCGCACCACCGGCGGGGGCGTGGGCTCTTGGGGGTGGAGGGAAACGGTGGCGCCGTCGTGAAGCTTGAGCGCGTACAGCGGCGTGTGCATATCCAGCACTACTCCGCCCGCGGTGGTGGCTTGCCACGGGCGGTGCACCTCCGGCAGCTCCACCAGGCGCGCGAGCTCCGGCAGCACCTCCGCCAGCGTCGACGACGTCGGCAGCGTGACGTCGATGTCGCGGTGGAACGCGACAACCGAAATGCGGACAGTAACGCGCACGATGTGGTGCGCAGACGTTGCAACCAACTTTCAAACCCCCGAAATATCAGGCGCGGCCCCCATTCGCCGCGCGACGGGACACAGTATGGCCTACAATCCACAGCGCGTCCACAGTTCGGGGGAACTGTGGGAAAACACAAGGGGGGAAATCCACGATGCTTGGCCTCGACTACGACCAAGTGCTCGCACCAACAACCGGCGCACCAGACGCCGCGATAGACGCCGCGCCGCCGCCGACCGGCACCTTGCGCGCCGAGCCCGTGCCCGCGGCGCAAAAGCCGCAGTCGCCGCCGGTGATAAAAATTCTGCTGCCGGTGGTGATGGTGGTGGCAGTCGGTGCGGTGATGGTGCTCATGGCCACCTCCGGGCGCGCGGTGAGCCCCATGATGCTGATCTTTCCGCTGATGATGCTCTTCGGGCTCGTCGGCATGTTCAACCCGCAGGAAAAGCAAGGCGACATCGACGAGACCCGCCGCGTGTACTTGCGCCACCTGGACGCACTGGCGAAGAAGGCTCGCGCGAACGCCGCGACGCAGCGCACGCACGCCACCGCGCTGCACCCCGCGCCGGGCGAGCTGGTGGCCGCGGTGCCGGTGGAGCGCATCTGGGAGCGTGGAGGCGCCCCGACGGTGCGGCTGGGCACGGGTGCGGGCGCGCTGTGCACCCCGGTGGACGTGGACGACCCCGGCAGCCCCGAGGATTTGGACCCGGTGTGCGCGGTGAGCCTGCGCCGCGCCGTCGCGGCGGTGAGCACGGTGCCGGGCATGCCGATGCTGGTCCAGCTCGACGCGTTCGACGCGATCACGCTCGCCGGGCCTGCGGCAGCCGATGTGGCGCGCTCGATCGTGTGCCAGCTGGCGTTTTTCTACGGCCCGGAAAAGGTCCGCATCGACGCGCCCTTTGCGTGGGCGAAGTGGCTGCCGCACGCGCGCTCCGAGGGTGCGTTTCGCATCTCGCTTATCGACGGCCACGCCTCTCCCGCACCCACCGACTCCGACCTGGTGGTGACGATCCACGACGACCCGGAGTTTTTCGCCGACCCGGACGCGTTCCACCTGGTCTGCACCGACGTGCTGGAGGCGGTCACGGCGCAGGGGGTGGAGCAGCTGGGCGTGCCGGATGGGTTCACGGATGCGGAGGCGGAGTTCGTCGCTAGGCATCTAGGCTTCTACCGCCGCCCCGACGGCGCGGTGGAAGCTGGCGGGGATTTTCTGTACATGCTGGGTGTGCCGGACGTCGATGCGCTGGATGCGCACACGATGTGGCCGGGGGTGCGCAACAAGCTGACCGTGCCCATCGGCGCGACTCCCGACGGCGCGCCGGTGTACCTGGATTTGAAAGAGGCGGCGCTTGGCGGGATGGGCCCGCACGGGCTGTGCATCGGGGCGACGGGCTCCGGCAAGTCGGAGCTGCTGCGGACCCTGGTAGTGGCGCTGGCGGCGACGCACTCGCCGGACGAGTTGAACTTCGTACTCGTGGACTTCAAAGGCGGCGCGACGTTTTTGGGCTGCGAGTCGCTGCCGCACACCGCCGCGGTGATCACCAACTTGGAGGACGAAGCGGTGCTGGTGGAGCGCATGTTTGATGCGATCTCCGGCGAGATGCACCGCCGTCAGGAGCTGCTGCGCAAAGCGGGCAACTTCGCCAACATCACGGACTACACCAAGGCGGGCAACACGCTGCCGTCGCTGGTCATCGTGGTTGACGAGTTCACCGAGCTGCTCACCCAGCACCCGCATTTTGCGGACCTGTTCGTGGCGGTGGGCAGGCTCGGCCGTTCGCTGGGCGTGCACCTTTTGCTCGCCTCGCAGCGGCTGGAGGAGGGCAAGTTGCGCGGGCTGGATTCGCACCTGTCCTACCGCATCGGCCTGAAGACGTTCTCCGCCGGCGAGTCCCGCCAAGTCCTCGGCGTGCCGGACGCCTACGAGCTGCCCGGCGAGCCCGGGTCCGGCTACCTCAAAGCCGGCATGGAGCTGACCCGTTTCCGCGCCGCATACGTTTCCGGCCCGCTGACGCGCACGGTGGTGGAGCACCCCAGCGAGCAGCACGTGCGGCTGTTCACCGGCGACGAGATCGAACTGACGCCCACCGCCTACGTTGAGGAGGACCGCTCCACCACGCTGCTGGATGCGGTGGTGGCCAAGGCCCGCGAGGTCGCCGATGCCCGCGGCATGCACGCGCACCAGGTGTGGCTGCCGCCGCTGCCGGAACGCATCCCGCTGTCGCAGGCGCACGGGGCGCTCGGGCTTATCGACGAACCCTTCAAGCAACGCCAGACCCCCTTCCACCTAGACCTGGATACCGCCGGCGGGCACGTCGCCATCGCGGGCGGGCCGCAGACGGGCAAAACGATGGCGGTGCGAAGCATCGTGGCCACGCACATGCGCGCAGGGTTGGCCGTCTACGTCATCGGCGATGTACCGGAGCTCGAGGCGCTGCCGCATGTCGCCGGCGTGGCCAGCATGAAAGATGCCGAGCGCACCCGCCGCATCGTCGACGAAGTCACCGGGTTCCTCGACCACCCGCGGCCTGTCATGCTGGTTGTAGACGGCTGGCACGCCCTCGACGAGGACCTGCGCGAACCGCTCGCCCGCATCGCCTCCGAAGGCCCCGACGCCGGCATCCACCTCGTGGTGACCACCCAGCGCTGGAGCGCGATCCGCCCGAACGTGCGCGACCTCATCGGCACCCGCGTCGAGCTGCGGCTGACCGAACCGATGGACTCGTTGATCAACCGCAAACACCAAGAGAAGCTGCCCGCCACGCCCGGTCGCGGCCTGACCCCGGACGGCAAAACCGTCCAGCTCGTCTTCACCAGCGGCGAGGACATCGCCCACCTCGCTGCCACCGCCGACCAGGCGCCGGTGGAGAGGTTGCGGGTGCTGCCGGATGCCGTCGATACGCACTCGCTTCTCGACGGCCAAAGGATCCCCCTCGGCATCGGCGGGCCTGCCCTCGAACCCGTGTACTCCTCCGGGCACATCCTCGTCGTCGGCGCTGGCGGCTGCGGGAAATCCACCTTCATCGCCAGCACAATCGCAGCGGTGGAGCACATGGGCCGCGAAGCCGCCCGGATGGTGGTGCTCGACCCGAAGCGCGCACACCTCGGCCGCGCCGACGAGGACATGGTCGCCGCGTACGCCGCATCCACCAGCGCGATCACGCAGGCCGCCAAATCGCTCGCTGTCACGCTGCAGTCGCGCCTGCCGGGCGCCGAGGTGACCCCGGAGCAGCTGCGCGAGCGGTCCTGGTGGAGCGGGCCCGAGCTGTACCTGATCATCGACGACTACGAACTCGTCGGCGAAGACCCGCTCCGGCCGATCGCGGAACTGCTGCCGCACGCGCGCGACATCGGCCTGCACGTCGTGGCCGCCCGCAAATTCGGCGGCGTCTCGCGCGCCCTGTTCGGGCCGTTTTTGACCGCGCTGAAGGACCTGCAGCCCGACGTGCTGCTCATGGACGGCACCCGCGACGAAGGCGCCATCTTCGGCGTGCGACCCAGCCCGCAACAACCCGGCCGCGCCACCTGGATCCACGGCGAAGCGCGCGGCACAGTCCAACTCCCGGAGGCACCATGACCGAGCTGCGCATCACCGCCACCGACGCATCCACCGTGATCACCGGTGCAGCCAACATCCACCGCTTCGACGCGCCCACCAGCCGCGAAATCGCCGGCACCGTCCGCAGCGTGCTCGGCCCCGACCCGCACGGCGCGCCGGTGCACATCGCAGCCGACCCACAACGCCTCAGCGAGCTCACACACGCACTTTCCGACTACGACATCGAGCTGACCACCGAGCCCCTCCAACCCGTCGCGCCCACACCCGACGACACCCCGGAACCCTTCCACCGACCACCGCCGCCCGAACAGGAATCGCGCTCCGGCGTGTGGATCATCGCCGCCGTCGTCGCCGCAGTCGCCCTCGCCTGCGCCGCAGTGATTTGGGGTCTGACTAGCGGGAAATCGTCGGGAGAGGAGGAACCGCTACCGTCACAGCCGCCGGAGACGCAATCAGCACCAGTGACGTCTCCTGTGCAGGAGGAGGAACGGGCGGAGCAGACGTCGATAAGCATTGAGCGCGACGGCTTAACCGTCCAACTCCCCGCAGGCTTCACCCTCGAAGCCGACGACGACATGTGGCGCGCCACAGGAAGCGACCCCAATTTCCGTCTGCAGATCGCCGTCGAGCACCTCTACCAGCTGCCAGCGCGCACGATGGCCGACCAACTCCTCGCCGACATCGAAACCGACCCGGAGGTCGAACTCGTCGACACAGACGGCATCTCCGTGACCTACCTGGAGCGCGCCGGCGACGGCTCGCAATCGCTGTGGAAAACCTGGCCCAACGGGACGGTGCAGCTGTTCGTGGGCTGCCACACGCGCGCCGAACCCACCGTCGTGCAACGCGCCACCTGCCGCATGGCCATGGAATCGGCTGAATATAAGGGGGCTGACGTGGGGCCATAAAAAAGTTTTGGAAACGATGGAACCGATTGGGCCAAACGTCAGTCAGATATACGGACAGCACAGAAGTTGTCCGTCCCAACACACAACGAGGGGGAAAGAAAACATGGAGCAGTTCGCAACCGAAGCCGAGGTCATGCGCGCCGCTGCAGACCGCACCGACGACACCAACGCCGACGTCAACCGCGAAATCGACCGCGTGCAGCAAGTCGCCGAAGCCACCCGCGGCTACTGGGTGGGCAACGCACAGCGCAGCTTCGACGAGCTCATGCTGCGCTACGACGACGCTCAAAAGCGGTTATCCGAAGCGCTGAGCGCAATCGCCGTGAACATCCGCGACAACGCCAAGAACTACGAAACCACCGACGCCACCAACACCGACAGCCTCCGCCAGATCGCCGGCGGACTCGCACTGTAAAGGGGAAACAATGCAGATCAAGTACGATTTCGCGCAGATCGCCGGCGCTGCAGAGGACATGCGCGCCTCCGCCTCCCGCATTAACGGCGACCTGGCCGAACTCAAGCAGATGCTCCAGCCCATGGCGCAGACCTGGGAAGGCACCGCAGCCGCGGCCTACCAGGCGCACCAGGCCAAGTGGGACCAGGCGGCGCAGGATCTGAACCAGATCCTCAACCAGATCGCCAACACCGTGGAAGACGGCAACACCACCATGCTCGCCGTCAACAACGCAGCCGCGAACAGCTGGGGCTAGAACACAACAAGACTTGCGTCGCTGGCCGTGCAAGGGGCCGTTTTCATCGGGGGACGGGCACGGCTTTTGAGCGGCTCGCGGCGCAACCACTCGGGGGATACGGGGGACGTGCCGCCGCAGGTGATGGGGGAATCACCTGCGGCGGCACTTTTTTGTTTTCAGGCAGGTGTGCCGTAGGGTGTTATCCCTGTGTGTCCCGCCGGATGCGCTTTTCGGGTCTCCACCGGCCGCCGTCAAGCGCAAAGGGGCAGACGAAGTTTTGGCCGGCAGCCATCTAGACAGACTTTAAGGAGTCATGCATGTCTACTTACCACCCGAAGAGCGGTGACATCACCCGCAAGTGGTACGTCATCGACGCAACCGACGTGGTGCTGGGCAAGCTCGCTTCCACCGTCGCAGACATCCTGCGCGGTAAGCACAAGCCGCAGTACGCACCGAACGTCGACACCGGCGACCACGTCATCGTGATCAACGCCGACAAGATCCACATCTCCTCCAACAAGCGCGAGCGCGAGATGCGTTACCGCCACTCCGGCTACCCGGGTGGTCTGAAGTCCATGACCCTGGGCCGCGCGCTGGACGAGCGTCCGGATCGCGTGATCGAGGAAGCTGTCAAGGGCATGATGCCGCACAACAAGCTTTCCCGTCAGTCCATCAAGAAGCTGCACGTCTTCGTCGGTGCCGAGCACCCGTACGCTGGCCAGCAGCCGGAAACCTACGAGTTTAAGCAGGTGGCACAGTAATGACCGAGCCGAACAACTTCGAAAACACCGCTGAGTCCCTGGACACCGACGTCGACGCCGCAACCGCCGCGACCGAGGAGTTCAACTACACCATCGGCGACGCCATCGCCCCCGAGGCTGAGGCAACCGAGGAGACCGTTGAGGCCGCTCCGCTGCACGAGGGTCCGATCCAGACCGTTGGCCGCCGTAAGCGTGCCATCGCCCGCGTGACCGTCGTCGAGGGCGAGGGCAAGATCACCGTCAACGGCCGCGAGTTCGAGGACTACTTCCCGAACAAGCTGCACCAGCAGGACATCCTCACCCCGCTGACCCTGCTCGAGCGCGAGGGCCAGTTCGACATCAAGGCCAACATCTCCGGTGGCGGCCCGACCGGCCAGTCCGGTGCTCTGCGCCTGGCTATCGCCCGCGCACTGAACGTCTACAACCCGGCTGAGCGCACCACCCTGAAGAAGGCTGGCCTGCTCACCCGTGACGCCCGTGCCGTGGAGCGCAAGAAGGCAGGCCTGCACAAGGCCCGTCGCGCACCGCAGTACTCCAAGCGTTAATCGCTTTTACGCGTGCGTTTTACGCCGTCGTCCGTTGTTGGGCGGCGGCGTTTCGCATTGTTAGGTGCTTGGTGGTCCGAAGAGTTGGTCGAGTGCTCCGCGGTCGGTGTTTTTGATGTGGTACCCGCGTGGTGAGACCCACCAGGGCGCGCCTCTGATCATGGCGATGCGGCCGCGGGTGTTGCGCCAGGGGTCATCGTCGTTGATGCGGTTGTGATACCGGCACAGCGGCGCCAGGTTGTCCATGTTGGTTAGCCCGCCGTGTTTCCACGCGTCCACGTGGTGGATCTCGGAAGCATACGCCCCGTGGCGGCAGCCCGGGAATGCGCACACGGGTGAGACCATGCAGGCAAGATCGCGTTGTTTCTGGTTGGCGAAACGCTCGGTGTCGTAGAGGTTCACCGCCCCTTCCTCCGGGTGGAACGCTGCGACCTCCAAGGCTTCGCCGAACTCTTGCTGGAGGTACTCCGCACCCGTCATGATGGTGCCGTCGGTGAGTGTGAGGATGACGTCGTCGCCATCACCCGCCATAATGCGGGCGTGCTCCGTGATCGGCACCATCACGATCGGGCGTGGTGCGGCGGCGACGACCCCGCCGGTTTCGCCTTCGACGATGCGCCAAAACGCCTCTTCCATTTGGGGCGCGGCCGGCTGTGTTACGTCGATGCCTTGGCGCAGGCGGTGCTCTAAGTCGGCTGCTTTGCGGTCGGTGGTGTCGATGGTGATGCGTGCGCGTCCGTTTCTCGGTTGCGAGAACGCCACCTGCTTCTTTGTCGGGGCGTTGTCCTCGCGGGGCACGATGTCGCGTGCGGCGCGTTCGATTGCTTTGTACCCGCCGGTGACATCCAACAGTTCCAGCCGCAGCCGCCACCGCTCGCCGGCGTCCTTCACCACGGCAACACGTCGTTCGATCAGCGCGAGTTCGTCGAGGGAGAACCCGTGGCCTTTCTGCGCGGCTTCCGATTGCTTGCGGGTGAATTTCGTTTTCCCGTAGTAGACGTTCTGCATCGCATCCCAGGCACGTGCCCGATCCGGCGCCATGCCGGCGTCCAACGCGACGGACAGGTCGAAGTGCCGCAGTGTCTCCATGGATGCCGCGGACATCGCCTGGATGAATGCGTCGAACGGGTTCATGGCCACAGACCCTAAACCCAACGCAACCCCACCCCGGCCCGCCCTGTGGAATTCGCAACACCATCCCTGTGGATAACTCGCAAAACACCAGGTTAAATTGCGCGGAAGTTGGGGCGGCGGAGCGATCGTCGATAAGCAAGTGCATAATTGTGCGCATGACTCGATTGTTCGGAACTGACGGTGTCCGCGGCCTGGCTAACGAGGCCCTCACCGCATCGCTTGCCCTCAAGCTCGGCGCCGCGGCTGCGACCGTGCTGACCAAGGACCGCGGCTCGGAGAAGCGCCGCCCGATCGCGCTGATCGGCCGGGACCCGCGCGTCTCCGGCGAGATGCTTGCTGCCGCGATGGCGGCCGGTATGGCGTCGAAAGGCGTGGACGTGCTGCGCGTCGGCGTCATCCCCACGCCGGGCCTGGCGTTTCTCACCGACGACTACGGCGCCGACATCGGTGTGATGATCTCCGCGTCCCACAACCCGATGCCGGACAACGGCATTAAGTTCTTCGCCGCCGGCGGCAAGAAGCTGCCGGACGACATCGAAGACGAGATCGAGCGCGCCATGGCCGTACTGGAGGAAACGGGCCCGACCGGCACCGCCATCGGGCGCGTGATCGAGGAGGCGCCGGACGCCCAAGAGCGCTACCTCGCCCACCTCAAAGAGGCCATCACCGAGCCGCTGAACGGCATCAAGGTCGTGGTGGACTGCGCCAACGGCGCCGCCTCCGAGGTCGCACCGAAGGCCTACGCGGCCGCTGGCGCCGAGGTCACCGCCATCCACAACACGCCGAACGCCTACAACATCAACGACGGCTCCGGCTCCACCCACATGGACCAGATCCAGGCGGCCGTGGTCGAACACGGCGCGGACCTGGGCCTGGCGCACGACGGCGACGCCGATCGCTGCCTGGCCGTGGACGCGCAGGGCAACGTCGTCGACGGTGACCAGATCATGGCCATCCTCGCCACCGGCATGAAGGAGTCCAACAGCCTCAAGGACAACACACTCGTCGCCACGGTGATGAGCAACCTGGGCCTGAAGCTGGCCATGGAGCGTGAGGGCATCTCGGTGCGCGAGACGAAGGTGGGCGACCGCTACGTGCTCGAGGAGCTGGGCAACGGCGATTTTTCCCTGGGCGGCGAGCAGTCCGGCCACATCGTGGTGCCGGCGCATGCCACGACTGGCGACGGCGTGCTGTCCGGCCTGATGCTCATGGAGCGCATGGCGGAGACCGGCAAGACGCTCGCCGAGCTGGCGGAGGTGATGACGGTGCTGCCGCAGACGCTGATCAACGTGCCGGTGTCCAACAAGGCGCTGATCTTGGAGGACCAGTCCGTCAAGGACGCCATCGCCGAGGCGGAGGCTGAGCTGGGCGATTCCGGCCGCGTGCTGCTGCGCCCGTCTGGCACGGAGGAGCTTTTCCGCGTCATGGTGGAGGCCGCTGAGGAGGAGCAGGCGCGCAAGGTTGCCGGTCGCCTCGCGGCGGTCGTTGCCGCGGTGTAGGTTTATCGGCGGTAAAAGTTTTTTGCCCCGGCAGGGAACCGCCGGGGCATTGGGGGAGTCTAAGTAAAGGTAAGACAGTTCAACTGCGAGCCTTTCGGGGGTGGGCATATGACACATGTTGGGGCGCTCGACATCGATATCGATGCGGTGCGCACGAAGTACACAGAGGCTATCGACGCGTACCGTGGCGCCGCGCGCGAGCTCGACGCTGGGCGGCCGGTGGTCACCGCGTCGGCCTTCGGCGCGGGCTTTGCGCGGGAGGGCCAGCGCATCGTGGATGCGTTGGAGGCGTTGCATTCCACGTCGCAACGTTTCCTCGCGGCGCGCGGGGAGAATTGGGAGCAGGTGCTTTTGCTTAGCGACGCCACCGTCGCCGCCGACCAGCTCTCATCCGAGTTCTTAGAGTCGATTGCGGGTGGGGTGGATAACGCATGATGGCGGCGGTGAAAGACGACGTCCAGTCGCTGGTGCGCGCGGTTGATGTCGCGCCGGAGGTGGGGCCGGCGCAGCGCGCCGCGGTGCACGGCCTGGCCGGCGAGCTGCTGGAGCAGGTCGCGGAGACCGACGGGCTAGATCTGAGCGCGTTTCTGGCCGCTGGCCTGCGGTTGTCTGCGGGTGGACAGCGCCCGGAGACGCCGGCGCGGACGTGCTCGTGCGATGAGAGCGCCTGGTTCGAGGAGGTGGGCATCCGCGAGCGTGAGCTTTGCGACGAAACACGCGAATCCGAGCATTTCGACCGCGCGAAAACTGCCGGGGAGAGCATTGGGCAGTGCGGGGAGGCGATCAAAACGATCGTGGCCACCGCGGAGTCGGCGGTGCGTGCCCTGCTGGAGCCGGCGCGGCGCATGCTGGACATCGTGCTGAACTGCGGGATTGTGCAGTTGATCCAGCCGGCGGTGGAGATGGTCATCGAGGCGTTGCGCAGCGCCCGCGAGACCACCAGCGACCGCAACTGCGTGATCAAGGAGTGCTTGGGGGAGGTCGCCACCCGCGTCGACACTGCGGCCGCCGAGCAGCCCGCCCCGCCGGTGGATTTCGGGGAGAAGACGCATTCGCCTTGCGACGTCAGCACCCGCCCCGCCGCCGCTAAAACTTCCGATGAAGCTTCTCGCAGCGCCTCGTCCAGCGCTGGCGCCGATTTGGGTCTGGAGCTGACGCTGGGGCTGACGTTGGAGGCGAACCTGGAGGCGACGCTCGACGTCGACGAGACGGCGCTGGAGGACTGCCCGACCGAGCCGGCGGCGACGCCGGAGTGCGAGCCGGAGCCGGAGCCAGAACCCGAGCCCGAGCCGGAGCCGGAGCCTGAGTGCGAACCCGAGCCCGAGCCGGAGCCGGAACCGGAGTGCGAACCCCAGCCGGCGCCGCCACCGCCCGCGCCTGCAGATGACGGTGTGATCGCTCCACCGCCGGAGCTGTCGCAGGTGGAGGAGCCGGCGCCGCCGCCGAAGAAGCTGGAGAATCTGGAAACGCAGCCCGCGCAGGCGGGAGATGCTGGCGACTCGGGCGACACCGTCGACACCGGCGGGGTGGATGCCGATCCGTGGGCAATGAAGAAGTCAGGGGAGTGGTAACGATGGATTTCGAGCAGTTTGTGGCCCAGTACCAAAGGCGCACCGCGAAGCGCATGGCGGATTTCGAGGCGTTGATGAAGGAAACGCAGCAGAAGATGGAGATGACCGCCAAGCACCACGCGCGGGCCCGGGAGACGATGCCGCGGCAGCCGGTGACGGTGCCGCGGGGAGATTACAGTATGCCGCGGCCTCGTCGTAACGCTGCGCAGAAGTCGCAAAAGCAGCAGATCCAGGCGGTGTTGCGCGCGATTGGCCCGAACGGCGAAAACCCCGTCGTGTAAAGCACACAACGGGGCGGGGGAGCCGGGAGCTAGAACAAGGAGAAGCTGGCGTTGTCGCGCGCCAGGCCAGCGGCCTTGGACAGCTTCTCGCCGGTCAGGGATGCCACGCCGGAGCCTTCGGCGTCGGGCTCGGAGTAGGAGGCATACGACTTGTCTTCGTCGAGCTGGTGCAGAAGGTAGCCCACGAGCAGGCCGCGGATGGTCTCCTGCAGGCCGCGGTCGGACTTGCCCAGGCCGAGGATGCGCTTGACCAAGTTGTCTTCGGAGAAAGACTGCTGGTCGCCCTTCTTCGGCGCGCGGTAGACCACTTCGCCGGCCCAGTTGTAGGCCAGCTTGGCGGGGTTGCCGGGGTCGAAAAGCGAGTCGCCGTCTTCGCCGGGGCCGACGACCATGCCAGGGACGAACAGGTTGCGCGCCGCCTCGACTGCGGACGGCGCCACGTTGGCCGGGTACACCGCCGCCACGGCCTTCGCCTTCGGGTTGTCCACGGCGGCGAGCACGGCGGCACCGCCGCCCATGCCGTGGCCGACAACGCCGAGCTTGCCCGGGGAGATGGAGATGTTGCCGTTGCCCAGGCGCACGCCGCCGAGGATCTGCATGGCGGTTTCTAGGTCGGCGGCCAGGCCGGTGTGGTCGGGCTTGAAGCCGGTTTCGGTGTCCGGCGCGGCCACGGCGATGCCCCAGCTGGCCAGGTGGCGCAGGGTGTCCTCGTAGGCGGCGACGTCCTTGAGCCAGTCGTGGCCGAACGCCACGCCGGGCAGGTTCTTGCCTTCGGCGGGGGTGTAGACCTTGCCGGGCAGGCCGGTGTAGCCCAGGTCGCCTTCCAGGACGCGGTGCGGGCCGCGCTTGGATAGGTCGGAGAGTTTCTTCAGCTTCGCAGACACGCGGGCAATCCTACTGCAATCTTTCCTCGACTAGGGTGAGTCCGACATTGCCAAGCAACCCCGAACACACAGGAGGTCGGATGCTCGGTGCTTTGCAGCTGGCGTTCATTGATTCGGTGAATTTGCTTCTCATCGGCGTCATCGTCGCGGTCGGCATCGCCGCGCGGCGCAACTACGCCAAGACTACGGCGCTGCTGATCGCGGGCGATTGGTGCGGTGTGGCCGGCTTGGCGCTGATCATGCTGGTGATTTTCGACGGCCTGGGTCCGGTAGTGCAGCGCTTCGTCGAGGGGCCAGTGTTCGGCATTTTGCTCATCGCCACCGGCATCCTCACGGCGATCCTGGCGCTGCGCGGCGGCGACAATCGGGCGCTGACGCAGAAGATCATGCGCCCGCTGCACACGCCCGGCCCGGCCACGGTGGCCACCGGTGTAGTACTCGGCCTGATTCAGTCGGCGACTTCGGTGCCGTTCTACGGCGGGCTCGCGCTGCTGTCGGCGGCCGGCATCGACGCGCAGGTGCGTTACGCCGCGATCCCGCTCTACGCCACGGTGGCGCTGTCGCTGCCCACACTCGCCGCGTTGGCCGTGGGCTGGGTGCGCGCGAAGCCGCACAGCGCGGCGGCGCGCGGCTTCGACTGGGCGCGCGCCCACCCCGACCAGGTCACGGCCGCTGCGACGTGGTCGGTGGCGGTGCTGCTCATCGTTTTGGGCGTCACCCACGTGATGTAATAGGCCCGTGCTGAGAACAACGATCGATCTGGACGCAATCGCGTACAACACAAGCCGCCTGAAGGAGCAAACGTCGGCGGAGCTGATGTGCGTGGTCAAGGCGGACGCCTACAACCACGGCGTCGAGCGCTGCGTGCCGGTGATGGAGGCGGGCGGCGCGGACGCGTTCGGCGTGGCCACGTTCGCGGAGGCGCGTCGGGTGCGCGAGTTGACTACGAAGCCGGTGCTGGCGTGGCTGTGGGACCCGCAGGAGGAGCTGCCGGCTGGGGTCGATGTGGGGGTGCCGTCGTTTACGCACTTGCATTCGCTTATCGACGCACCAACGGCACCCACCGTCTACCTCAAAGTGGACACGGGAATGCACCGCTCCGGCATCGATGAGGTCCGCTGGCAGGAGGCCTTCGAGCTCGCCCTGGACGCGCAGCGCAAAGGCATGCTCACGGTCGCGGGGCTGATGACGCACCTGAGCTGCGCCGACGACCCGGCGGATCCGTACACCGACCAGCAGGCCACAGCGTTTCGCCGCGCGATCGCGCAGGCCCGCCAGGTGGGGCTGGAGGTGCCGCGCAACCACGCCGCGAACTCGCCGGCGACGTGGACCCGTCCGGACCTGCACTTCGACATGGTCCGGCCGGGCGTGAGCCTGTACGGCCTGGAGCCGGTCGACGGACTCGACCACGGGCTCAAACCCGCGATGACCTGGTCGGCACCGGTGATCGCGGTCAAGCCGATGCGCAAGGGCGAGGCCACCAGCTACGCGCGCACCTGGGAGGCGCCGGCGGACGGGTTTACCGCCGTCATCCCGGCGGGCTACGCGGACGGGGTGCAGCGCTCCTGGCAGGGCTCGGTGGAGGTCGACATCGCGGGCCGGGCCTATCAGCAGGTGGGCCGGGTGTCCATGGACCAGATCGTGGTCTGGCTCGGCGACAACGACGCTCACGTCGCCGCGGGCGATGAGGCCGTCATCTTCGGCGACGCCACCGCGCTGGCCAAGCGCGCCGGCACCATCAACTACGAGGTGGTCTGCGCCCCGCGCGGTCGCACCACCCGCACGTACATCGGGGAAGGCAAGTAGATGAAGTCGATGTTTCCGGAGCAGGGCGAGCGGCTGTGCGAGAGCGCCCAAGATACGCAAAAGCTCGGCGAGGAGCTGGGTAAGGCGCTTGAGGCGGGCGACCTCGTTGTGCTCGACGGCCCGCTCGGCGCGGGCAAGACCACCTTCACGCAGGGCATCGCGAAAGGGATGGGGGTCAAAGGCAGGGTGACAAGCCCGACGTTCGTGATTGCGCGGGAGCACTCGTCGATAGGCAATGGCCCCTCGCTGGTGCATGTCGACGCCTACCGGCTTGGCGACGACCCGCTGGGCGAACTCGACGCCCTCGACCTGGACAGCGCCCTCGAGGAGGCCGTGGTGGTGGCCGAGTGGGGCGGCGGGCTGGTGGAGCAACTCGCGCAGCGCTACGTGCACGTCACGCTCGATCGGCGCACGCACGCTGAGACGGAAGCCCGCATCATCTCCTGGCGCGTCGAGGACGGGATGTAGGCTTACACGCATGCTCAACCTCACTAGCCAGTCCCGCCGCTGGGTCGTGCTCGCAGCCGTGCTGTGGCTCGTGCTCCTCGCCGGGATCATCTTCATCCCGCAGTCCCGGTCCAACGATCTCGCTCAGGTCGAGCCGACGAACTCGCTGTCGCGCTCGCTGCAGCAGACCCGCCCGGGCGGCGACGCCGTGGCCGCGCAGCTGGTGGACCCGGCGCGCATCTACGACCCGGAGCGCTACCTCGGCTACACCACCCTGTGCCCGGGCGAGCCGCAGGAGCTGGTGGACGCCAAGGCTGAGGCCTTCGGTATCAGCGTCGACGACCTGGACCTCGGCGGCGACCTGGGCTACGTGCTGCTCATCCCGGGCGGCGAAGATGTAGCACCCAAGGTGGACCCGGTGGAGCTGAACAAGGTGGATATCTGCACCGTGCCGCAGTCCGAGTCCTTCCCGCTGAACACGGCGATGCCGTTCCACATGAACCAGGGCCGCTGGACCCTCGGGTTGGGCCAGTAATGCTCGTTCTTGCCCTGGACACCGCCACGACTGACCTGGTCGCAGGCATCGTGGACGGGGACCGTGTGCTCGCGGAGACGGCTGTGGCCACCCGCGCGCACAACGAGACGCTCATGCCGGAGATCACCCGGCTGTTGGGGGAGGCAGGCGTCGAGTTCGCGGATCTGGGCGCGGTCGTGGTCGGCTGCGGCCCGGGGCCGTTTACTGGCCTTCGCGTGGGTATGTCCGCGGCGTCGGCGCTGGGGCAGGCGCTTTCCATTCCGGTGCATGGGGTGTGCACGCACGACGCGGTTGCTGCGTCGCTTAGCGGGGAGGCGCTGGTGGTCACCGACGCGCGCCGCCGCGAGGTGTACTGGGCGCGCTACTCAGGCGGTAAGCGGGTGGCGGGCCCGGACGTGTGCAAGCCGGCGGATCTTTCCTCGCCCGCGGTGGACGTGGTCAGTGTGCCGTCGTCGCTAGCGGAGCTTTTGCCTATCGACGCCCAAAGGGTGACCTACCAACCCCCAACCCCCGCCGGCTTAGTCTCAGTCGCCGACCTGGACGCGCAGCCGGAGCCGCTGGTGCCGCTGTATCTGCGCCGTCCCGACGCTGTGCCGCCGAAGCAGGCCCCGAAGTCGCCGGCGCTGCCATGAGCGTGCGCTTCCGCGAGCTGACGGCCGCGGACGCCCCGGCGGCCGCGGCGATCGAGGCGGTGCTGTTCGCCGGCGACAGCCCGTGGTCCGAGGCGGCGTACCGCTCCGAGATCGCCGCGCGCCACACCTTCTACCTGGGCGCCTTCGACGGCGAGGAGCTGGTCGGGTTTGCGGGCCTGGCCATGCTCGGGCCGAAAGATGACCCGGAGTTTGAGATCCACACCATCGGCGTCGACCCCTCCAGGCAGGGCGATGGTCTCGGCCGGGCGCTAATGGACCAGCTCATGCACACCGTGGACCTGTTAGACGGGCCGTGCTTTCTGGAGGTGCGGGTGGACAACACGCCTGCGATCCGCCTGTACGAAAGTTTCGGGTTTTTCACCGCGGGCGTGCGCAAGAACTACTATCAGGCCTCCGGCATGGACGCGTACACCATGACGCGGCCGAAAAAGAGCGAAAGGCGAGACCAGTGATTGTGTTGGGCATCGAGTCCTCGTGCGACGAAACCGGCGTGGGCATTGTTGAGTTGCACGACGACGGCACGATGGACATCCTCGCCGACGTGGTCGCCTCCTCGATGGAGCAGCACGCCCGCTTCGGCGGGGTCGTGCCGGAGATCGCCTCGCGCGCCCACCTGGAGGCCATGCCGCAGGTGATGGAGAAGGCGTTGGCGGATGCCGGCATTGCCAAGCCGGACGCGGTGGCCGCCACCGTCGGCCCGGGTTTGGCCGGTGCGCTGCTGGTGGGCGCCTCCGCGGCCAAGGCGTACGCTGCGGCCTGGGGCGTGCCGTTTTACGGCGTGAACCACTTAGGCGGGCACGTCGCGGTGGCCAACTTGGACGGCGAGCCGCTGCCGCACGCGGTCGCGCTTTTGGTCTCCGGCGGGCACACGCAGCTGCTGGAGGTCGAAGCCGTGGGCAAGCCGATGCGGGAGCTGGGCACCACCCTCGATGACGCCGCCGGCGAGGCCTACGACAAAGTCGCCCGCCTCCTCGGCTTGGGCTACCCCGGCGGCCCGGTGGTGGACAAGCTCGCGGCCGAGGGCGACCCGCAAGCGGTGAAGTTCCCGCGGGCGCTTTCGCGCGCCGAAGACCTGCGCGGCGAGCACCGCTACAATTTCTCCTTCTCGGGGTTGAAAACCGCGGTGGCCCGCCACGTCGAGGCCGCCGAGCGCGACGGACGCGTGATCTCGCTGGAGGACGTCTGCGCGTCGTTCCAGGAGGCGGTGTGCGACGTGCTCACCGCGAAAGCCGTGATGGCCTGCGAGGACACCGGTGCGAAGACGCTGCTGCTCGGCGGCGGTGTGGCCGCGAACCGCCGGCTGCGCGAGCTGGCGCAACAGCGCTGCGAGGCCGCCGGCATCGAGCTGCGGGTGCCGCGGTTTAACCTGTGCACGGACAACGGGGTGATGATCGCGGCGCTGGCCGCCCAGCTCATCCATGAGGGCGCCGCCCCGTCCGGACTGGGCGTGGGCACGGACACTTCGCTGGAGGTCGAGGTGCCGCTCGTGTCGTCGTAAGGCACGAAATGCCCGTTGCGGATACGCTGGGGGCCTGCACGTCTTGTTCGACGAAAGGATGACCCGTGTCCGCTGAAACTACTGAGCAGTTCGACCAAGATCAGGCCGACCGTGAGCGGTTCGGGTTCCTGGTCAACCCAGATCTGACCTACCGCCGCATCGTCTTCGACGAGGAGACGGTGCGCGAGACCCTCGGCGGCGTAACCGAGGAGTTCGACGATGTCGCCTTCGACCAGGACGGCAACCGTTTCCACGCGATCTTCCGCCCGGACGCGGCGCAGCTGGGCCAAGAGCCGAACCCGGTGGCGTCGCTGGCGCGCAACACTTCGGAGACGGATAACCCGGAGTTCCTCACCGACCCGACCCGCGCGGTGTGCGGCCCGGTGATCTTCACCGCCGCCGACGGCGGGAGCGTGAATGAGGACACCATCGCGGAAGTGCTGCAGGCGATCCGCGCGGTGGAGAACTACCGCGACGACAACGCCGAAGAGTTCGAGCTTTGGCGAAACGCGGTGCTCAACCGCTAAATCACGCCGCCGCACGGCCTGTGGTTGTTGGCTGGCACTCTCGGGGGTAGAGTGCCAAAGCAGGTTGTGTGAAGCACAGTTGTTCACCCGCGACGACGGCTGCGCCTCTTCAGACCTGAACTGTTGAATCATTCACCAATGAAAGGTTGCTGATCATGGCAAACGTCAACATCAAGCCGCTGGAGGACAAGGTCCTCGTCCAGATCGCCGAGGCTGAGACCACCACCGCGTCCGGCCTGGTTATCCCGGATTCCGCTGCGGAGAAGCCGCAGGAAGCCGTCGTCATCGCTGTCGGCCCGGGCCGCCTGGACGACAACGGCAACCGTGTCGCTGTGGACGTCAAGGAGGGTGACACCGTCATCTTCTCCAAGTACGGCGGCACCGAGCTGAAATACGGCGGCGAGGAGTTCCTGCTGCTGTCCGCTCGTGACCTGCTGGCCGTCGTCGAGAAGTAAGCGCCATGGCAAAACTCATCGCATTTGATCAGGAGGCTCGCGAGGGCATCCAGCGCGGCGTGGACACCCTCGCCGACGCGGTGAAGGTCACGCTCGGCCCCCGCGGCCGCAACGTCGTGCTGTCCAAGTCCTGGGGTGGGCCGACCGTCACCAACGACGGTGTGACCATCGCCCGCGACATCGACCTCGAGGACCCGTTTGAGAACCTCGGCGCGCAGCTGGTGAAGTCCGTCGCAGTGAAGACGAACGACATCGCCGGCGACGGCACCACCACCGCAACGCTTCTCGCCCAGGCGCTCGTCGCCGAGGGCCTGCGCAACGTCGCGGCTGGCGCGAACCCGATCGAGCTGAACAAGGGCATCAAGGCCGCTGCCGAGAAGGTTGTCGAGGAGCTCAAGGCCCGCGCGACCGAGGTGCAGTCCTCCGGAGAGATCGCGAACGTGGCCACTGTGTCCTCGCGCGACCCGGAGGTCGGCGAGATGGTCGCCGGCGCCATGGACAAGGTGGGCAAGGACGGCGTGCTCACCGTCGAGGAGTCCCAGTCCATCGACTCCTACGTGGATCTCACCGAGGGCATCTCCTTTGACAAGGGTTTCCTCTCCCCGTACTTCATGACGGATCCGGACGCCGGCCAGGCCGTGCTCGAGGACGCCCGCGTGCTGCTGGTGCGCGGCAAGATTTCCTCCCTGCCGGACTTCCTGCCGCTTCTGGAGCAGGCCGCCTCCGAGTCCGTGCCGCTGTTCGTGGTGGCAGAGGACATCGAAGGTGAGGCGCTGCAGGCGCTGGTGGTCAACTCCATCCGCAAGGTGCTTAAGGTCGTCGCCGTGAAGTCGCCGTACTTCGGCGAGCGCCGCAAGGCGTTTATGGACGACCTCGCGGTGGTCACCGCCGCGACCGTGATCGACCCGGAGGTCGGGGTCAACCTCAAGGACGCCACCCTGGAGCACCTCGGCTCCGCCCGCCGCGTGACGGTGACCAAGGACGATACCGTCATCGTCGACGGCGCCGGCACCGCCGAGGCCGTGGAGGACCGCCGCAACCAGATCCGCCGCGAGATCGAATCCACCGATTCGACCTGGGACAAGGAAAAGGCCGAAGAGCGCCTGGCTAAGCTGTCCGGCGGCGTCGCCGTGCTGCGCGTCGGTGCCGCCACCGAGACCGAGCAGAACGAGCGCAAGCTGCGCGTCGAGGACGCCATCAACGCCGCCCGCGCGGCGGCGGAAGAGGGCATCATCGCCGGCGGCGGCTCCGCGCTGGTGCAGATTGCTAAACAGCTCGAGGAGTTCGCCGACGGCTTCGACGGCGAACAGAAGACCGGTGTGCTGGCTGTGGCCCGCGCGCTGTCCAAGCCGGCGTTCTGGATCGCCGATAACGCGGGCCTCGACGGTGCCGTTGTGGTGTCCAAGATCGCCGACATGCCGAACGGCGAGGGCTTCAACGCCGCGACGCTCGAGTACGGCGACCTCATTGAGCAGGGCATCATCGACCCGGTGAAGGTCACCCACAACGCGGTGGTCAACGCCGCGTCTGTGGCGCGCATGGTGCTCACCACGGAAGCGTCTGTGGTGACCAAGCCCGCCGAGGAAGACGAGCACGAGGGTCACGCGCACTAGTCGCGCATTGCCGAAAGTTCGTCGCTAAGCAAAAACGCCCCGAAAACGGGGCGTTTTTCGTGTTTCGTCCTACTTGGCGGAAGCCGCGGCGACCTTCATGCCGCCGGCGGTGCCGCGCAGGATGGCGGAGCGCTCGGATTCGCTCATGCCGCCCCAGATGCCGTACGGTTCGGCTACGCGCAGTGCGTGCTCGCGGCACTGGGTAAGCACCGGGCACTCGAAGCAGATGGCCTTGGCGCGGTTTTCGCGCTGCGTGCGCGCCCGGCCGCGCTCCCCGTCGGGGTGGTAGAAGATTTCGGAGGCCTCCCCCCGGCACTTGCTGTGTAGCTGCCAATCCCAGAAGTCGGCGTTGGGTCCGGGAAGCTGGTGCGGCAAAGACATAATCGGGAGTGCTCCTTTGTGGAAGTACCTCAAACGTGTGACCGGCAACGAGTGTGGACTGTTCTGGTTAACGTTTGGTGTCGCTGCGGTTACGGTCTGCTGTCGCCTAGTCGAACCGCGTGAAAATACCCGTGTCTTACTGCGCCAACGCAGCTGGTTACAGGCAGGTGAATTCCTGGCAAAAGGTCGGTAGCGCAAATGCAAAGGCAAGTGCGTTTATTATGAACGGGTTACGCGAAACTAGTGCGAGCTGACAGACGAGGGAAGGAGATGCGCGTGGCTACAGGCGATGAAGACGCAGAACTCGCTGGCCTGGTTCCCGCCGCTGCGCAGGGCGACAGGCGGGCGCTGCAGCGCATCATCTCCATCATCCACCCGCGAGTGCTGCGCTACGCCAGGGCGCGCATCGGGGGCGGGCGGATGCCTACCCCCGAAGACGTCGCCCAGGAAATCTGCCTGGCGGTAGCGACGAGTATCGACCGCTACAACGACACCGGGCGGCCGTTTATGGCGTTCGTGTACGGCATCGCGTTTAACAAGGTCGCGGACGCGCACCGTGCGATGGCGCGCGACAAGCTCAGCCCGGTGGAGGAGGTCCCCGACACCGAAGTGGCGACAATCACTCCCGAGGATGCGGCGATGGTGTCCGTGGGGAGTAACGCTGTGAGGGCTTTACTCGATTCACTTAATGAGAAGGCCCGCGACATCGTGATTCTGCGAGTGTTTGTGGGTCTGTCCGCGGAGGAGACGGCTGAAGTCATGGGCAGCACACCGGGTGCAGTGCGTGTTGCCCAGCACCGTGCGCTGTTCAAACTGCGGAAGCAACTGGATGGAGGGCAAGCGGAGTTATGACACGTCAGGACGATCACATGGAGGAGTTCGCGCGCAGCGACGCGTTCTTTGACGCGCTCATGCTTGGAGACGATCCTTCGGCTGGCACCGACCCCCTCGCCGCCGCCCTGTTGGATTTGAAGGCTGATGTTGACCGCCCGATGCCGCCGGCGCCGCAGCTGTTCACGGAGAATGCTCAGCCCACTGGCAACGTTGCCTCGTTGGAGGAAAAGCGCGCGGAGAAGGCGAAGCGCCGCGTCAGCCCGTGGCTGTCCGGCTTGATCGGCGCGGCTGCCGCGACCGTGGTGTGCGTCGGCACCGGCGCCGTCCTGTTCGAAAGCGACGCTGCCGACGAGGACACCACTGTGGTGGAGCTTGCCACCACCCTCGACGATCTTGAGGTGGCCAGCGAAAGCGGCGACGCTGCCGCCGCCCGCGATCTGCTGGAGCAGGCGCGGGGTCTGGTGGCGACGATCCAGGAGCGCGAACGCCGCGCAGCCAAGGACGGCGCGTCCGCGACGGTGACGGAGACAAAGACGGTCACAGAGGCAGCCACGGAGGCGTCCACGGTGCCGGCGGAAGGCGCCTCCTCCGAACGCCCGGCTCCGGAGCAGGTCCCCGCGCCGCCGGTGCAGCAGCCGACCCAAGCGCCGCAGGATCCCGCGCAGCGCGGCCCTGGGGCGGGAAATGGCGCAGGCAATGGCCTTGGGAGGCCCACGCAGTCCACCCAGCCGACACCGTCGAGCCCGCAGCCGAGCACGACCGCGGGCAGTACGGCACCGTCGCAGGGGCAGGACGCGGCCAGCGAATCGTCGCCGTCGGAAGCGGGTGCGGAGCAGGAGAGCCCGTCGCTGCGAGTCAACGACCCGGCGACGATGGTCAGCCCGCCGGCCGACTTCGGCGCGGGTGACAGCGCCGGTGCGTTTGGCGGCACCGGCGATGGCCCGATCGTCCACCCCGGAGTGGGCAGCAGCTCCTAGCGTCCCTCTAAGCCGTCGAGGTAGCCCATGGCGTAGTCCCAGGGCACGTACGCCTCGATGTTCGGCTGCGCGCTGGGCTCATGCACCGGGGGAAGCTGGTTGTTCAGCGAGGCGATCATGTTTTGCTCCATGATCTCCCAGTCGTAGTAGTGGACTTGGTCGCAGTCCTCGCAGAGGAATGACACCCCGAGAATGCCGCGGGGTTTGAGTATGCGCTTCGCATCTCGCACGTGCGAGAGATCCTGGATCACTGCGACGCGTTCTGCGGGCGACAGCGGCTCGGCGTGCTCATCGTCCTCGATGAAGGATGCCGGGTCGTTAGGGTCGTCCGCGAACGGGTCCAGTGGCATCATGTCGTCGTAGTTCACCCGTATAACCCTATACGGTGTGGCAAACCAGCTGGATCGCCCGCTGAAAAGTGCCCTGAACTGGGTGGCACGGTCGGTATTTGCGCCACGTTATATCATGGCGAAAAACATCTGCGCGGGAGAGGAGACAATGCGATGGCTAACGAGCGTGTGTGGACTGGTGGGGACGATCCGGAAAAGGTCGCGCTGCGCGGCCTGACCTTCGACGATGTGCTGCTGCTGCCGGCGGAGTCCCACATTGTCCCGTCCGAGGTGAGCACGGCCTCCCAGTTCACTAAGAACATCCGTCTGGGCATGCCTATCGCCTCTGCCGCGATGGACACGGTCACCGAGTCCCGCATGGCGATCGCGATGGCGCGCCAGGGCGGCATCGGCGTGGTGCACCGCAACTTGAGCGCCCAGGACCAGGCGGAGCACGTCGACATTGTCAAGCGCTCCGAGTCCGGCATGGTCTCGAACCCGGTGACCGCAACGCCGGACATGACGCTTGAAGACGTCGACGCGCTCTGCGCCCGCTTCCGCATCTCCGGCCTGCCAGTGGTGGACGACGGCGGCCGCCTGGTGGGCATCATCACCAACCGCGACATGCGTTTTGAGGCGGATTTCCAGCGCAAGGTGGCTGAGGTTATGACCCCGATGCCGCTTGTGGTGGCACCGGAGGGCGTCGATAAGCAAGAAGCTTTGGCGCTGCTGTCCTCCAACAAGGTGGAGAAGCTGCCGATCGTGGCGGCGGACGGCACCCTTGCCGGCCTGATCACCGTGAAGGACTTTGTCAAGAGCGAGCAGTACCCGAACGCCTCCAAGGACGCCGACGGCCGTCTGCTCGTCGCCGCTGGCGTGGGCACCGGCGAGGATTCCTACGACCGCGCGGGCCTGCTGGTGGAAGCCGGCGTGGACGCGCTCGTGGTGGACTCCGCGCACGCGCACAACAACCGCGTGCTCGAGATGGTCTCGCGCGTGAAGAAGGAATTCGGCGACCGCGTGGACGTCATCGGCGGCAACCTGGCCACGCGCAGCGCGGCGAAGGCCATGATCGACGCTGGCGCTGACGCGATCAAGGTGGGCATCGGCCCGGGCTCCATCTGCACCACCCGTGTGGTGGCAGGCGTGGGTGCCCCGCAGATCACCTCGATCCTCGAGGCGTCCGTGCCGGCGAAGGCTGCAGGCGTTCCGATCATCGCCGACGGCGGCATGCAGTTCTCCGGCGACGTGGCCAAGGCGCTGGCGGCGGGCGCGTCGACGGTCATGCTCGGTTCCATGCTGGCCGGCACCGCAGAGGCCCCGGGCGAGATCGTGGTCGTGGGCGGCAAGCAGTACAAGCGCTACCGCGGCATGGGATCCATGGGCGCCATGCAGGGCCGCGGCCTGACCGGCGAAAAGCGCTCCTTCTCCAAGGACCGCTACTTCCAGGCGGATGTGACCAGCGAGGACAAGCTGGTGCCGGAGGGCATCGAGGGCCGTGTGCCGTTCCGCGGCGAACTGGACTCCATTACCCACCAGATTGTCGGTGGCCTGCGCGCCGCCATGGGCTACACCGGTGCCGCCTCCATCGAGGAGCTGCAGACGAAGCAGTTCGTCCAGATCACCGCCGCCGGCCTGCGCGAGTCGCACCCGCACGACATCACGCAGACCGTCGAGGCACCGAACTACCGCCAGTAGGGGATACTCATGCGCGACTACGTGGAAATCGGCCTCGGCCGCGAGGCCCGCAGGGCGTACGACTTGGGCGACCTTTCAATCGTGCCGAAGCGCCGCACCCGTTCTTCGAAGGACGTGGACACGAGCTGGAACATCGACGCCTACACCTTTGACATCCCGCTTGTTTCTCACCCGACGGACGCGCTGGCCAGCCCCGAGTTCATTATCGAGATGGGCGAGCAGGGCGGCCTCGGTGTGATCGACGCCGAGGGACTCTGGGGCCGTCATGCCGACCTCGAGGGCGCGGTGAAGAAGGTCGTGGACTCGTGCGAGGACGCCTGGGGCATCGACTCGGAGGAGAAGTACCAGGAGTACATGGACTCGGAGGAGCGCTCCGTTCGCACGCTGCAGGAGCTGCACGCAGCGAAGCTTGATGCCGATCTGCTCACTGAGCGCATCGCCCAGGTGCGCGACTCCGGCGTCACAGTGGCGGTGCGCGTGAGCCCGCAGAACGCGCGCGAGCTGGCGCCGGTGGTCATCGCGGCAGGCGCGGAGATTCTGTTCATCCAGGGCTCTATCGTCTCCGCCGAGCACGTGCAGCAGGGCGGCGAGCCGCTGAACCTCAAGGAGTTCGTCGGCTCGTTGGACGTGCCGGTGATCGCGGGCGGTGTGTACGACTACTCCACGGCAACACACCTGATGCGCTCCGGTGTGGCTGGCGTGATCGTGGGCTCCGGCGATGCCAACACGGTGGTCAACGTCCCCATGGCAACGGCGATCGCCGACGTGGCGGCAGCGCGCCGCGACTACCTGGACGAAACCGGTGGGCGCTACGTGCACGTCCTGGCGGACACTTCCCTGTGGGAGCCCGGCGCTGTTGCCCTTGCTATCGCGTGCGGGGCGGATGCGGTCATGCTCGGCCGAGATTTGGCGCAGGCGTCCGAGGCTGCGGCGAACGGGGTGTACTGGGAAGCGCAGACGGCGCACCCGCGCTTTCCCCGTGGTGGCGTGAGCAAGAATGCGGTATCCGGCAAGAGTGTGCCGTTGGGGACTGTGCTGTTCGGGCCGTCGAGCGATCCATACGGCCGTCTGAACATCGTCGGAGGTCTGAAGAGAATTATGGCCAAGTGTGGGTATACTGATGTGAAAGCTTTTCAGAAAGCAGATCTGGCAATCCGTAATTAAGAAATTGGATGAGTGCGCCCATGTCTAGCCGTGTAACCCTTCTTCGCGACGCACCAGAGGGTGCCTCCCACGAAGTTGATGTCAACGACATCTTCTTCTCGGTCACCGACGCGAAGGGTGTGATGACGCATGTCAACAATGTGTTCATCAAGTACGCCCAGTACAGCGCGGACGAGATGATTGGCAAGCCGCACAACCTCATCCGCCACGACGAGATGCCGGGTGCCGCCTTCAAGCTCATGTGGGACACCATCGAGGATGGCCGTCCCTTTGCCGCATACGTGCGCAACCGTGCCAAGAGCGGCTCGGCTTACGACGTGCTCGCCACCGTCACCCCGCTGCCCAACGGCGGTTACCTCTCCGTGCGCACCCGCCCGATGACGGAACGCTTCGAGGCCGCAGGTCAGCTCTACCAGGAGGCGAACCTGGTGGAGCACGAGGCGAAAGCCAACGGTGTGGGCCGCCGCGAGCGCGCCGTCATGGGCGCGGAGAAGATCGGCGAGATGCTGCCGGACTACGACGCGTTCATCCAGGCCGCCCTGCCGGCCGAGGTGCAGGCGCTTGAGGACGCCGGCTTTACCCTGCCGGAGGGCTCGGGCGACATTTACGACGCGGCCCGCGCACTTTACGGCGAGTTGGACCAGTTCATGTCCGTCCAGACCGCCATTCAGGACGCGGCCGACGAGCTGCGCAAGGCTTCCGCCACCCTGGTGGAGGAAAACGCCGTCACCAATAACGTGAAGGCGGAGATGGAAAACGTGGTCACCGAGGGTGCTTCGCGCACCCTGCTGCTCGCGCCGCTGCAGGTGTGGGCGACCATGCGCGGGATCATCGACGAGAACGCTGCCACCTTGGAAGAGGTGGCCGAGGAGCTCTACGCGAAGACCGCCAACGCACGCATGGCGATTGCGCTGGCGCGTTTGCACACCGCACAGACTGCGCAGTTTTCCACCGAGTCCGGCGCGGACGAATCTATGAGCCTGCTTGTGGACGCGCTCGAGGCTGACGTCCGGGAGATGGACGACGCGGTGTTCTTGCACTCGTCCTTCCGCCGCCGCGTGGAGCTGAAGGTCAACTCCATTTCTGAGCTGACCAAGATTCCGCTGGAGATGATCCGCCGCTGGTCCCAGAACACCAACGAGTCCACCATGGGCGCCGAAGTGATGCCGCTGGTGGAGCAAGTCAACAACGCTATGGCCGCCGCCGATAAATCCATCGCCCAGCTACAGCAGGCCGCCGACAAGCTTGCCCAGGCACCGTCCACGGACGAGGTCCGCGCCGCCCTGGAGCGCCTCAGCTCAGCTGTGAAGTAACGCGTTGACTCGACGAGGCGGGTGCGCGCAATGCCACGCTGGTTATTCAGGGGTTTTCCGGGACTCCGCACAGGCAGTTGGGTCTCGCGCGGGATCGACTACGATCTAGGCCTGTGAATACTCCGCAAGCCCGCCCAGTCCTTGTCCTCGATTTCGGCGCGCAGTACGCGCAGCTGATCGCCCGCCGTGTGCGTGAGGCGAACGTTTTCTCCGAGGTGGTTCCCTCCACCATCACCGCCGCAGAAGTCCGCGAGAAGAACCCGCAGGCACTGATCCTTTCCGGCGGCCCGTCGTCGGTGTACGCAGAGGGCGCGCCGCAGCTCGATGCTGAGATCTTCGAGCTGGGGCTGCCTATCTTCGGCATTTGCTACGGCTTCCAGATCATGACCCGCGCGCTCGGCGGCGAGGTGGCCGAGACCGGTGCGCGCGAGTACGGCCGCACGCAGATGCGTGTCGACGGCGGCGTGCTCCACGCCGGACTCGAGCCCGAGCACGCCGTGTGGATGTCCCACGGCGACTCCGTCACGCAGGCGCCCGAGGGCTTCGAGGTCACCGCCTCCACCCCGGGCGCGCCCGTGGCCGCGTTCGAGGACACCTCCCGCAAGCTCGCCGGCGTGCAGTACCACCCGGAGGTCATGCACTCCCCGCACGGCCAGGAGGTGCTCACCCGCTTCCTCACCGAGATTGCCGGCCTGGAGCAGAACTGGACCGCATCCAACATCGCCGAGCAGCTGATCGCGGACGTGCGCGAGCAGGTCGGCGAGGGCCGCGCCATTTGCGGCCTGTCCGGCGGCGTGGATTCCGCTGTCGCGGCGGCGCTGGTGCAGCGCGCCATCGGCGACCGTCTCACCTGCGTGTTCGTGGACCACGGCCTGCTGCGCCAGGGCGAGCGCGAGCAGGTGGAGACCGACTTCGTGGCCGCCACCGGCGCGAAGCTGGTCACCGTGGACGAGCGCAAGGCGTTCTTGGACAAGCTCGCCGGCGTGACCGAGCCGGAGGCGAAGCGCAAGGCCATCGGCGCGGAGTTCATCCGCTCCTTCGAGCGCGCCGTTGCCGGCGTGCTGGAGGGCCAGCAGGTGGATTACCTGGTCCAGGGCACCCTGTACCCGGACGTGGTGGAATCCGGCGGCGGCACCGGTACCGCCAACATCAAGAGCCACCACAACGTCGGCGGCCTGCCGGACGACGTGGAGTTCGAGCTCGTTGAGCCGCTGCGTCTGCTGTTCAAGGACGAGGTCCGCGCCGTCGGCCGCGAGCTGGGCCTGCCTGAGGAGATTGTGAACCGCCAGCCGTTCCCGGGCCCGGGCCTGGGCATCCGCATCATCGGCGAAGTCACCGAGGAGCGTCTGGAGACGCTGCGCGCCGCCGACGCCATCGCCCGCGAGGAGCTGACCAAGGCCGGTATGGACGAGCAGATCTGGCAGTGCCCGGTCGTGCTGCTCGCGGACGTGCGCTCCGTGGGCGTGCAGGGCGACGGCCGCACCTACGGCCACCCGATCGTGCTGCGCCCGGTGGCCTCCGAGGACGCCATGACCGCGGACTGGGTGCGCATTCCGTACGAGACCCTCGAGGTCATCTCCACCCGCATCACCAACGAGGTGGCCGACGTCAACCGCGTGGTGCTGGACGTCACCTCCAAGCCGCCGGCCACCATCGAGTGGGAGTAAATCACTCCGCGTAGTACGCGGACACGGACCCGACGCGCTGTTTCACATTGATCGTGAGCAGCGCGCTGTCTGTGTCCGCGTTTTGCGTTTCTTCCGGGCAGGCGGTCTCGCCGATGGTGACCTCGCAGTTCACGTCGACCGGGACGTTGTTCGGCAGGGTGATGTCGGTGCGGCCGATGGGGTTTTCAAGGGTGACCGTTTTCGGTTCGCTCAACGGCTCGAGTTCGGTGAGGTCGAGGAAGGCGTCGCCAACGAAGCCGTTGGGGCGCATGATGTCCGGCAGTGCGGCTTCGTCGCTCACAGTGATGTGCGCGCTGCCGAATCTGCTGTAGTTGCCAAGGCGGACTTCGCTTATAACCCCCAGCGCAAACACCGTCGCCGTTGTCAGTACCAGCGTGACGGGGATCCAGAACCAGTTGCGTTTCTTCAACTGCTGCGGCGCCGGTTCGCTCGGCTCCGGCAGGTGCCACAGCTCCGGCGCCGCGCCGAGCGGGTCCCAGGCGGGCGGGCGCTGGCCGGGGTGTTCGTGTCCTTCGGGCACCGTCAGGTGAGAGGTGTCCACAGCGGCGCGATTGCTTGTACGCGCCCCCTCTGACTCGCCTACGAGCAACCCAGCTGGCGGCTCGGGCTGGCGCTGGTGCAGGAAGTACCAGCCGGCGGCGAAGAGGATGAACGTGACCAGTACTGCCCGCAGGTCGCCTGCGACGGAAGCGGACGGGAAAAACAGGAACAGCCCGAGCAGCAGCAACCAGCCGGTGTCGCGATCCTTTATCTCCGCTTTGGTCAGTTGCTGTTTCGGGGTGATGATCGTGCCCCACGGGCTGCGGGTCAGCCCGAAGCGGGGCATGTTGATCCAGCACAGCAGGTAGAGGAAGATGCCGCCGCCGAACACGAGCGAGAGCGCGACGAAAACCACGCGGATAAACGTCGGGTCGATGCGGAAGCGGGCGCCGATGCCTTCGCAGACGCCGCCGATGACGGCCTTGCCGCCCTGGTCCTCCGGGATGCGGGGCGGGCGGGTGTCCCACATCTGCGTGAGTGTGTTGTTTTCCATGGCTCCATCCTCCCGCGGGAGCGCGGGCCGCGGTATCGGGAACGACCCTGATTTTTCGTTTCAGGGTTTTCCCCGATGTGCCCTCAGGCGTGCCCGTGCAACGATGGGGGTTATGTCTGCGTTGTATCCCCGGCTGACCCGGAACCGCTCCCGCCGCGTTGTGGCCGGCGTGGCCTCCGGTGTGGCCGACCATCTGGGGGTGGAGGAAAAATGGGTGCGCCTGTTCTTCGTCGCAGCGAGCTTCGCGGGCGGGTTCGGCGCGCTGCTCTACGCCGGTTTGTGGATGTTTACGTCCCTGGACGACAGCGGGGAGCAGCGCCAGCGCCCGGGAGCGATGGATCTTGCGCTGGTCGTGCTCGGGTTCGCAGGGGCGCTGACGGCGCTGCAGCTGTCCTCGGGTGCGGGTGCCACGGTGGTGTTTGTGCTCGGCGTGCTCATCGTCGGCGCGGTGATCGCGCTGCAGGCCTACGACCGCGGCACGGGGTCGTGGGGCAACATCGCCGCGCTGACCTTGGGTGCGCTGCTGGTCATGGCCGGGGTGCTGGCAGTGGCGTTTGTGGGCGAAAGCGCCGGGGTTGGCGGCGTGGTGGTCTCCGTGCTGGTCACGGTGCTCGGCGTCGGGGTGCTGGTCGTGCCGCTGATAGCCAAGCTGGCCAATTCGCTCGTCGCGGAGCGTGAGGCCAAGGCGGTGGCGGACCAGCGCGCGGAGATTGCCTCACGCTTGCACGATTCGGTGCTGCAGACCCTCGCGCTGATACAGAAGCAGGCGGGCGATGCGGATGAGGTCGCCCGCCTCGCGCGCGCCCAGGAGCGCGAGCTGCGGGCCTGGCTTTTCGACGACTCCGTGCCCAACCACACCACCACCTTCGCCGCCCTGCAGAAAGCGGCCGGCGAGGTGGAGGACGCCTTCCGCGTGGTCATCCAACCGGTCACGGTGGGCGAGGATGTCGCCTTCGACGAGCGCACCGAGGCGGTCGTGCTGGCCGCGAGGGAGGCAATGGTCAACGCCGCCAAGCACGCTGGCGTGGACACTATCGACGTCTACGCGGAGCATCTCGCGGGCAGGCTCGAGGTGTTTGTGCGCGACCGCGGTTCCGGCTTCGACCCGGACGCCATCCCGGACGATCGGCACGGTTTGCGCGACTCCATTGTGGGCCGCGTAGAGCGGGTTGGGGGAGAGGTGCGCGTGGTGTCGTCGATAGGCAATGGCTCCGAGGTGGAGATAGCGTTAGAGCTATGACGAGCGTGTTCTTGGTGGACGATCACTCCGTGTTCCGCGCCGGGGTGAAAGCTGAACTGGCGGACGCGGTGGACATCGTTGGTGAGGCCGGCACGGTCGCTGAGGCGGTGCGTGGGATCGAGCGCACGCGCCCGGACGTGGTGCTTTTAGACGTGCACATGCCCGACGGCGGCGGACTGGCCGTGCTCAAGCGGGCACCGGGCCCGGCGTACCTGGCGCTGAGCGTCTCCGATGCCGCCGAGGACGTCATCGCACTGATCCGTGCCGGCGCGCGGGGGTACGTGACCAAGAACATCGCGGGCGCGGAGCTCGCTGAGGCGATCGAGCGGGTGCGCGGCGGGGACGCGTACTTCTCGCCGCGGCTGGCCGGGTTCGTGCTCGATGCCTTCGCCTCGGGGCCGGTGGTGGAAGAGGACGACCCGGCAGTCGACTCGCTGACCCGCCGCGAGCTCGAGGTGCTGCGGCTGCTCGCGCGCGGCTACACGTACAAGGAGATCGCCGAGCGTCTGTTCATCTCCGTCAAGACGGTGGAGACACACGCGTCGAACATTCTGCGCAAGACGCAGACCTCCAACCGCCACCAGCTCACCAGGTGGGCGGTGGCGCGGGATTTGGGTTAGAGCACGCCCGCCTGGGTGAGCAGCGAACGTGCCGTTTTGTCCGTCTCCTGCAGCATCAGCGGGTCGGTGCCGGGCATGGGGGAGATGGTGGTGTCCGCCCACTGCTTGCCGGTGGGGATGCCCACGATGTGCAGGCGCGGATCCAGCTCGCCGTCGGGGTGGACGGTGCGACGGGTGTGATCGTCGGTTTCCGGGGAGGCGGTTTCCACGCCACCCGGTGCGAACGGTCGCACGCGGCCGGCCTCGCGCAGCGAGGCGGTCAGCGCGTCGGGGGAGGTGCGGATGTCGGGGCCGGGCAGGAAGGCGTCGGCAAGTGCGGTGGCGCGCACCGAGCGGGCGTGGCTGACCGCTGTGTACCCGCTGTCGGTGGTCTCCACCACGGGGTCGGGGCCTAAGAAGGTGACCAGGCCGGCGTCGAAAAGCGCGAGTAGCTCGCGGGTGCGGAACAGCGGCGGGCCGGAGCCGACCATCTGGCCGAACGCCATGTACTGCGCAAGTGCCGCCTCGCGGGGGCCGCGGCCGTTTTGTGTGGCGATCGCGCTGGGTTTGCGGCCCGCGGAGATGGCCCACAGACCTGCCTTGAGCGGGGAGTCCCAGGCGGACACGGCCTCGGCGATGTCCACCTCCATGGTCTCGGCGACGCGGCGGTTCAGCTCCTCCAGGTCCAGCTCCTCGGTTCCGGCGAGCGGGTCCACCCAGGCGGCCATGTCGAACGGCTCGGTGCTCATCCCGTCGAGCGCCTCGGTCAGCGCGTTCGCGACCGGCAGGATGCCGTCCGAGGTTGCAACCGCGGCAAGGTCCGCGGCGTCGATGGCCGCGAGGATCTTGTCGAGGGTCGCGCTGAGTGCTTCGGGACGCACCCGGGACAGCACGCGGTAGTACTCGGCGTAGGCGTCGCGGGCCAGTGACGGCCAGAGGTCGCGGCCGAAGGACACTGGCGCCTCGGAGGCGTCGATGGCCGCGCGCAGGCGCGACAGGTCGGCCTTCGGCGGCAGGGAGTGGTACTCGGACTTGGGCAGGTAGGGGTAGCCGCGCCCGGAGGTGACCACGAAGTGCGGCTCCTTGCCGGTGGCCTCGTAGCGCAGACCGGAACGCGCGGAGGAGTCCTCGACGAAGCGGCCGCCGCGATCGATGGTGGTCAGCGCCATGAGGTCGAAAAAGCCCATGCCCATGCCGCGAACCACGACACGCTCACCGGCCGGCAGAGCTGAGACGTCCTGCTCCACGGGGTTGCCCGGCGGGATGTAGGTCAGGCCCGAGTCGGCGAACGCCTGCTGCGCGGGCGTGGGGGCGGGCAGCACCCAGCCGGAGGCGAGGACGGTGGCGTCGGCGTGGACTATCGCGCCGTCGGCAAACGTGATGGCGTCGCGGGGGCCGTCTTCCGCGATCGCAACCGCGCGGGAGTGGTGCTCGACCACCTCGACCGTGTCCGGCAGCTGCGCGAGTGCGACCTTCCAGGCCCAGCGCAGGTACTCGCCGTAGAGCGCGCGCGAGGGGTTGGACTCGGGGCGGGTGGCGCGCAGCTCCTCGTTGTAGTGCTCGGGGAGGGAGGCACCGGAGGCGTCGATAAGCGGGTGGCTTCTCTCGCCGCGAAGCACCTGGATCCACTCGTACATGGTGGGGCCTTCGAACACGGGGGCGGAAACGGTTGCGCCGGGTTCGGTGAACAGGGTCACCGCGCCGGCGAGGGTGTTCATGCACAGCGTGCGGGTCTGGTCGGTCTCCCAGATGCGGCCAGCGCCGAGTTGGGCATCGTCGATGATGTGCAGGGTGAGCGCCTCGCTGCGGGCGCCCAGGTAGGCGGCGATGCGTTCGGTGATGGAGATGCCGCGGGGTCCTGCTCCGACGATTGCAATGGATGCTGCCACGGTGAAAAACCTCCACGATTTCTGTGAACTATTGATCGTATGTAGACTGCCTAGTCTATTGCTAAAGAACCAGATTGTCTAACAGTGGTAATGTGCACTGCGCAACCGAAGAAAGAGGGGCGATATCGTGCCTAAACCAAAGGTAGCCGCGACGCTGGCGCTCGGCGCGGCAGCCAGCCTGCTCGCCGGATGCGCAACGGCGGCCAACGGTGGTGACGGTGACGTGCTCACCTACCTGGAATCCAATTGGTTCAACAGTCTGTACCCGCCGGCCGCCGGGTTTTACCCCAACGGCGGCGTGGTCAACCAACTGACGGACCGGCTGCTCTACCAGAACCCGGAGACCCTCGAGCTTGAGCCGTGGATTGCCACGGACCTGCCGGAGATCAACGAGGACGCCACGGTGTTCACCTTCGACATCCGCACCGACGTGACCTACTCCGACGGCACGCCCATGACCGCGCAGAATATCGTGGACAACTTCGACCTGTTCGGCCTGGGCGACAAGGACCGGCTGCTCAACGTCTCGGAGCAGATCTCCAACTACGAGCGTGGCGAGGTCGTCGACGAGGACACGGTGCGTTTTCACTTCTCCGCGCCCTCGCCGGGCTTTGCGCAGGCAACGTCGACGTACAACGCGGGCCTGTTGGCTGATTCCTCGCTGCAGCTGCGCAACGAGGAGTTCGGCCCAGGCAACGCGGAAAACGTCATCGGTTCCGGCCCGTTCGTGGTGGACAGCGAGACCCTGGGCACCGACCTGGTGCTTAAAGCCCGCGAGGACTACGACTGGGCGCCGCCGTCGCTGGAGCACCAGGGCCGGGCTCGCCTGGACGGCATCCACTACACCCTGGCCGCGGAAGAGGCCATGCGCTCCGGCGCGCTGCTGTCCGGCCAGGCCGACGCCGCCCGCACGATCTCCCCGCCGGTGGAGCGCCACCTGAAGGATCAGGGCGTGCAGGTGGTCGCCGCCACCGCTAACGGCATGAACAACCAGCTGGCGATGCGTTTCAACCACCCGCTGCTGCAGGACATCCGCGTGCGCCAGGCGATCATCCACGGCGTTGACCGCGAGGAGATCATCCGCATCCTGCTGTCAGATTCCTACCCGCTGGCCACCTCATCGATGACCTCGAAGGCCCTGGGGTACGCGGAGCAGCCGGGCGCGTACACCTTCGACCCGGAACGATCGCGCAAGCTTCTCGACGACGCCGGCTGGACCCCGGGCCCAGACGGCATCCGCGTAAAGGACGGCCAGCGCCTGAGCTTGTGGGTCAACCACGCCCTGCCACAGCCGCGCTCCAAGGAGATCGTCACGATGATCCAGTCCGACCTGCGAGAGCTGGGCATCGAACTGAACATGGTTGCCGGCGACCGCGCCACCCAGAACGCGGCGCAAAAGGACATCAACCGCGTCCAGCTCATGCACACCATGGTGGGGCGTGCGGATTACGACGTGATCGAATCGCACCTGTCCGTGGACCGCCGCGACTCGCTTTTGAACAACGCTGGCGACGGCGAACCGATCGACGCGGAACTGCAGGCGCTGTTGGACAAGGTGGTCTCCACCCCGGACGACGCAGGCCGCGCCGCGGCATCCAAGGCAGTGCAGGACCACCTCACCGAAAACGCTTACACCCTGCCGCTGTTTGAAGAGCCGCAGGTCTACGCACTCGCACCGCACGTGAAGGGCTTTGCCACCGAGGCGGTGGCGCGCCCGAGCTTCTACTCGGTGTATTTCGACCGCGAGGAGGACAAGTAGATGGGCAAGTACGTACTCAAGCGCATCGGCCAGGCGCTCATCGTGCTCCTTTTGGCCTACACCCTGGCGTTCTTCCTGCTGTCCGCGCTGCCTTCCGACGGCGTGGCCGCCCGCTACGCGGACCCGGCCCTGGGCCTGTCCCAGGCAGAAATCGAGCAGATCCGCGAACAGATGGGCGTGGACAAGCCGCTGGTCCAGCAGTACTTCGCCACCCTCGCCGGGCTGTTTACCGGCGACCTGGGCTACTCCGTGGCCACCGGCACGCCCGTGTTCGACCTGATCACGGACGCCGCGCCGCACACGTTCGTACTCGCCGCGACGTCCATCGGCCTTGCAATCGTGGTGGCGCTGGCCACCGCGTACGTGGCCACCCTGCCTGGCGCGGGGGCGCTGCGCAGCTTCTTCCGCGCGCTGCCGTCGTTCATGGTGTCCCTGCCGGGCTTCTGGATCGCAATCCTGTTGCTGCAGTTCTTCTCCTTCCGGCTCGGCTGGGTCAACGTGGTTGACCCGACCCCGCTGGAGGGGCTGATCCTGCCCACGCTCACCCTCGCCGTGCCCATGGCGGCGCCGCTGATGCAGGTGCTCATCCGCTCCATCGACGAGGTCCGCGCCCAGCCGTTCGTGCAGGTCGTGCGCGCCCGCGGTGCCAGCGAGGCCCGCATCTTCTGGCGCGACGTGCTGCGCAACTCGCTTCTGCCCGCGATCACCATGGCTGGCCTGCTGTTCGGCGAGCTCGTCGGCGGTGCCGTGGTCACCGAGACCGTCTTCGGCCGCGCCGGGCTGGGCTCGCTGACCGTCAACGCCGTGTCCAGCCGCGACATGCCGGTGCTGCTGGGCGTGGTGCTCATCGCCGCCACCGCGTACGTGGTGATCAACCTGATCGTGGACCTGCTCTACCCGGTGCTGGACGTGCGCCTGCGCGACCAGGCCGCGGCGCAGACCGCCACCACCCCGGCCGCCGCTGAGGAGCAGACCGCCGCAAACACCCCGGCTACGACCGCAAAGGAGGCCGTCCGATGAGTACGACCAACCTGGTGCACAACCAGCGCGCGCCGCAGAAGGACCACCGGCCGCGCAAGGCCCGCAAGCACCGTCGCTGGAGCTCGCCGGCAACTATCCTGTCGCTGATCGTGCTGGCCATCGCCGCGCTGTGGGCGATCGTGCCCGGCATCTTCGCGCCGCACGACCCGTACAACGGCGTCGACGTGGCACTCCTCGCCCCCAATGGCGAGCACATCTTCGGCACCGACGCGGTGGGCCGCGACCTGTTCTCGCGCGTGGTCTACGGGGCACGCCAGTCGCTGCTCGGCGCCCTGATCGCCGTGGCCGTTGGCCTGGTGCTGGGGACCCTGATCGGCCTGATCGCGGGCACGCAGCGCGGCTGGGTGGACACGGTGCTGATGCGCCTGGTGGATGTGCTGCTGGCCATCCCCGGCATCCTGCTGTCGCTGTCCATCATCATCGTCACCGGCTTCGGCTCGCTGCAGGCGGCGTTCGCCGTCGGCATGACCTCGGTGGCCACGTTCGCGCGCCTGGCGCGCTCGCAGGTGATCCAGGTCGCCGGCGCGGACTTTGTCGAGGCCGCCTACGGCTCCGGCGCCACGCAGGCCCAGGTGCTGCTGCGCCACGTGCTACCCAACTCGCTCACCCCGGTGCTGGCGCTGGCTGCTCTGCAGTTCGGCACCGCCATCCTGCAGCTGTCCATCCTGGGCTTCTTGGGCTACGGCGCGCCGCCGCCGACGCCGGAGTGGGGCCTGCTCATCGCGGGGGGCCGCGACTTCATGGCAACCGCCTGGTGGCTGATCCTGCTGCCCGGCCTGGCCATTGTGGCCACGGTGATGTCCGCCAACCACCTGTCCCAGGTGATCCAACAGGAAGGTGATGTGCAATGAGTGCGCCCCTACTCGAGGTAGACGGCCTGACCGTCGCGTACGGCGACGCGGACCCGGTGGTGCGCGACATCTCGTTTTCCGTCGAGGCCGGGAAGATGACCGCCATCGTGGGTGAGTCCGGATCCGGCAAGACCACCTCCGCCATGGCGGCGCTGGACTTGCTGGGGCCTAGCGGCAACGTTTTGGACGGCAGCATCCGGTTCAAGGGCCAGGAGCTTTCCAACCTGACTAACGCCGAGTGGCGCAAGTTGCGCGGCACGAAGATTGGGCTGGTGCCGCAGGATCCGAACAACTCGCTCAACCCGCTGAAGACCATTGGCGCGTCCGTGGAGGACGGTCTGGAGATTCATGGGGTCGGTGATGGGGCGGAGCGCCGTCGCAAAGCAATAGCTTTGTTGGAGCGCGTCGGCATCGACGACCCGGAGCGCCGCTACAACCAATACCCGCACGAGCTGTCCGGCGGCATGAAGCAACGCGTGCTCATCGCGGCCGCCGTGGCGCTCGAGCCCGAGGTGCTGATTGCGGACGAGCCGACGTCCGCGCTCGACGTGACAGTGCAGAAGACCATCCTGGACCTGCTGGACGAGATGCGCGCTGAGCTGGGACTTGGCATCATCTTCATCACCCACGACCTCGCCGTCGCGGGCGACCGGGCGGACGATGTTGTGATCATGGAGCGCGGCCGCGTGGTCGAGCACGGCCCGGTGGGCCAGGTGCTGACCAGCCCGCAGCAGGACTACTCGAAGCGCCTGCTGGCCAACGTGCCCTCGCTTGCGGTCGCAGATGCCTATCGACGTCCTCCGGTCACCCCCGAGACCCTCCTTACCGTCAGCGGGCTGACCAAGCGCTACGGTGACTTCACGGCAGTCGAGGACATTTCCTTCGACGTGGCGCGCGGCTCCACCCACGCGCTGGTCGGCGGCTCCGGCTCCGGCAAGACCACCACGGGGCGCGCGATTTCTATGTTTAACCAGCCCACGGCGGGAAGCATCACCCTGGACGGCACCGAGCTGACTGGGCTCTCGCCGAAGCAGCAGCGCGGCCTACGCAGGCGGGTGCAGATGGTGTACCAGAACCCGTACTCCTCGCTGGACCCGAAGATGCGCGTCGGCGAGATCGTCGCCGAGCCGTTGCGCAACCTCGCCGGCGCCTCCAAGCGTGAGGCGCTCACACGCGCCGACGAGTTCTTGGCGCGCGTGGCGCTGGACCCGGCGCGCTTCGCCTCCCGCACCCCGGCGCAGCTGTCCGGCGGGCAGCGCCAGCGCGTGGCCATCGCCCGCGCCCTGATCGTTCAGCCGGAGCTGGTGGTGCTGGACGAGGCCGTCTCCGCCCTCGATGTGACCGTGCAGGCCCAGATCCTGGAGCTTTTGGAGGACCTGCAGCGTGAACTCGGCCTGACCTACGTGTTTATTTCCCACGACCTGGCGGTGGTGCGTCAGATCTCGGATACCGTGAGTGTGTTCAGCCGCGGCCGCCAGGTGGAATACGGGGCGACCAACGACGTGTTTGCGCACCCGAAGCACGAAGTCACCCGCGAGCTCATCAACGCCATCCCCGGCACCGTGTTCCGGGCCCGACAGTTAGGAGAGTTTGTTGTCTAACCGCACCGACATTATTGACACCCTGGCCGAGACCCCGGCGGAGCTCGCCGAGCTGCGCCGCCGCCGCCCCGAGGCGGTGGAGAACGCGCAGCGCAGCTTCGAGGCGCTGTTCGAGCCGACCGACGACGCGCTGATCCAGGCGCTGCCGGTTGCCACCCGCTACGCCGTCGCCGCGTTCATCGCCGGCGTCTCCGGCGCGAAGCGCGCCGCGGCGTTCTACACCGATCTGCTTACCGACGAGGACGAGTCACTCGCTGCCGTGGTCGATGACGCGGTGCGCGCAGGTGTGTCTGCCGGACCCTACGCGGGCGGGGACTTTGTCACCTTCGGCGAGGGGCCGCTTGCCGCCGCGTTCGACTTCGCCCACCTGCTCACTTTCCACCCCAAGGACGCATCCCCCGCGGCGATCGGGCACCTGCAAGAGGCGGGCTACAACGAAAACGCGATCGTCTCGCTCGGCCAGCTGATCGCCTTTGTGGCGTTCCAGCTGCGTGTCGTGCACGGCGTGCGTGTGCTGGCAGGGAGCGGTGAGGTGCCGGAGGGCGTCGAGAAGCGAGCGGGCGTTGCGGATCCCGGTTGGACGCCCGCCGCCGACACCCTGCAGCCTGAGGTGGTTGCGCCCGAGACGTTTGTGGCGCACCCGCTGGGCTGGAAGCCGTGGGTGGCGCCGCTGGAAAAGGCTGAACTGACCGAGGAGCACATCGACGCGCTGATCAAGCCCGAGCGCGCCGACATGGAGTACTTCCGCCTGCTCGCGCGCGATCCGCAGGCGCTGAAAGCCCGCACGCTGACGGACCTGGACATCTTCTACAACACCGAGGGCGGCCTGGGCCGCGCCGAGCGCGAACTCGCCGCCACGGTGGCCTCGCGCCTGAACGGCTGCGAGTACTGCGCGTCGGTGCACCAGGGCCGTTCCAAGGATGAGGGCGGCGACGCGGAGGTCATTGACACGCTTCTCGACGAAGGCGTCACCGCCGACCTCTCATCCGATCTGTGGAACGCCATCCGCGACGCCGCGGTGGCGCTGACCCGCACCCCCTACGAGTTCGGCGCGCCGCACGTGGACGCGCTGCGGGCCGCGGGTCTGAACGACCTGGCGGTGCTGGATGTGGTGAACTCGTCCGCGTTCTTCAACTGGGCGAACCGGCTTATGCTCACCCTCGGCGCGCCGGACGTGCCGAAGCGCTACCGCTAGCTGGTTTTGGCTAGCGCCAGACCAGATCGTCGTTGCTGTTGGGGCCTGCCGGCGGCTCCGGCTGGCGCGCGTAGGTGAAGAACCAGACGAAGAAGAACGCGGCGAAGCTGATCAGGGTGCCACGCAGGTCCCCCGCCTGGCCAGCCGCGGGCAGGAACACGATCAGGCCGAGTAGCAGCCACCACCCGGGCTTGCGTTCCTCAATCTCGTGCGGGGTGAGCTGCTCCTTCGGCGTGATGATTGCCTTGGCCGGGGTGATGGTCATGCCCACGCGCGGCATGACAAACCAGCACAGCAGGTAGGCGAAGATGCCGCCGCCGAAGACGAGGCTGAGAATGACAAACGCGATGCGCACAGCCACCGGGTCCACCTTGTAGCGCTCGCCGATGCCGGCGCAGACACCGGCGATCACGGCGCGCCCGCCCGCGTCCTTCGGGATGCGGTGCGGGCGGGTGTCCCACATGTGCTTGAGCGATGTCGATGAATTCTGAGCCATGGGTGCCATTATCCGCGTGCTCGTCACGCCTTGCAGCCGGAGTTTCGGGGCGGCGGCGCGGGTGCGTTCCGCCGCTGCTAAGGGACCATTCGAGTAGCCCTACGCGTATGCGAGGCGCCGCGACCCGTCCACGTGCGGGTACAACACCCAGACCACCGCGGCCGCCACCACACTCGCAACCCACGCGCCCACCGCAGGCCAATGGGCGAGCGGGGCGGACAGCACTCCGGTCACGCCCTTGTCCTCCGCGCGCCCTCCGGCGGGACTGTTAAAGTCACAACATGCGGTTAAGCAAAATCCTTCTCGGTGCCATTGCTCTGTCGCTAACCGTTGCTGGATGTAGCGACCATGATGATGCTTCTCAAGAAGCAGATGGGAACAATAGCTCTCTGGAGAATTTCGAATCCCGTTCGCCAGACTCTCCTATACTCGGAAATGTTTCCGACACAGGTGAGTGCGATCCGCAAATTCTGCGCATGGATAAGGAACGAAATACGCCGCACATTGTGTACGAAGGACAACCTGGTGATGTCTTGACGATTAGGTACATGAGCGGAGAAAAGGTCTTACAGGAAGATAGTGTCGAGCTATCCAATACCACTACCAGCGTGCAGACCGGTGCAAGTATTTATAACGGGGACCTAGATCACGTCCAGATTGATGCGCGCGGGCCGGTGGGGACACCGGGGGAGTGCCGTATCGTAGTGAAGTAATTTCTACGCGTGGCTCGGTTCTTGGGCTCTCGAAAAGTGGGTTGGTCGGTTAAGCAAAAAATTGCCTAGACCTACCAAATCTATGAGGGGCTGGCTGCAGCCCTACGCGTACGCGAGGCGCCGCGACCCGTCCACGTGCGGGTACAGCACCCAGGCCACTGCGGCCGCCACCACACCCGCAACCCACGCGCCTACAGCAGGCCAGTGGGCGAGCGGCGCGAGCATGAGTAACAGCCACCACAGCATCAGGGGGAGCACCATGCCTATCGACGGCACCCTGGCCACGTTCTTCTGCTCCGCGAACGCGCGGAGCTGTTTGCGGTAGGGGTGCAGCAGCGTGACGGAAACGGCGGCAACGACGCACAGGATCGCCACGGCGGCTCTTACCCCCAGCGGCGCCTGCGAGGTCATCACGCCGATGGATGCGCCCACGCCGAGCGAACCCAGTGCCCGGACGACGGTCGGGGTGGGGATCGGCGTGACGCGGTTGCGGACCTCTGCTGCGCTGATCGGGATCATGCTGGGCAGCTTAACCGGTCAGCTTCGTGGCGCGATCCAAGATGTGTTGGGCGTTGTCCGCTTCCATGTATTCCGTGTGATGGAGGGGCCGGGGCTCTGCTGCGAAGTAGCGGGAATGGGAAACCCTGAGGTCTCGAAGGGAGGGTGAGCTGATGACGACGATCTCGACATCCGGGTCGGTATTCTCCAAATCTAGCGCGAATCGGGCTTCCATTGCTTTTGCAGAGTCGGAGAACTCTGTGATGTTGAGCCGCCCTGAGGGGCGGTGGAACCTAATGAGGAAGTGAGCCATTGTTTTCTCCTCCTTCCGAGCTGTCGGAGCTGCCGTATTGCGCTAGGGATAATGCCAGTCTATCCAGTGACTTGAGCAAATCACGATTGTGGGAGGCCTGTAAAGATTTCGCGTATTCGGAACGTGCGAGGTAAGAGTACACTTCCGACATCGTTAGGTGGGTTCTTTCCGAAAACGGAACCATTCGCGACTGAGCACTCAGATTGCTGAGCAATGTGGCCTCCTCCCGCAGGTTGGCCTCGATCCTTTGCTCCAATTCGTAGATGGAATCGGAGAGCTGTAAAAGCTCGGTCACGATCTGGTTGAGCTTTTGGTCTGTGGGGCGAAAGTCGGATTCGTACCGTATTCGCCTATCGGTGAGATCTGCAGCCTTCTCGAAGGCATTTGCCCATGCTGATTGGAGGACTGTCCGTAGCTGAATCTCTAGACGTCCTGCTGGAGCCTGGATCCAGATGTGGATGGCCCGATAGCCCTGCTGAGGATTTGCGAGGTAGTCCTTCACCTGCGCACTAACTCCGGTAGACGCTAGATGGCTTGCGAGCCCTTCTGCAGCACCGAGTAATTCTCCATGGAGGCAGTTCCAACTGAAACGGGTTCCGGAGAAATCTTGAATGCGTGAGAGCTGAAGATTCCGATCTCGAACTTTAGGGGTGATCGTACTTGCTGATTTGACCCGGCCCGAGCTGACTAGTCCAGTGCTTGATCCTGCCAGTTCTGGGTGCGTTCGGATCCACTTCCTGATTGCATCCTCGCTTCTTTCGGTGAGCGTCGCATGCCATTGAAGTATTTGGGAGGCGCTCTCGGGTGGGCTATCCCGGCGGCCTGCAAAGTACTGCCCTAGGCGGTCGATGTCTCCCTTTGAAAACGGAGGTTGTCTTTGCAGAAAATCGAATATAGGAGTGCTGTTCATGACATGAGCTTTGCATGAATGTTCGATATTCAGTCTGGGCCGTGGATCTCGACCGAAGGGGTGTGGCAATGCTTTTTGCATGTAGAGCTGCGCAAGTACAAATTTTCCTATTAGAAAACCCGTTCGACCAGTAGTGTTGCCTGTGTCGGGACGTGGGTGCATACTATCTGGCGTGAGTGGAACACCTATTCGAGCTGCGTCGGCAGCGGCGGCAAATCTGGCGGTTGTGGATGAACCGCCAGCTCAGCAGTCGCGCGCCGACCAGATCGCCGAGCTGCGCGCCCGTATGGCCGCTATCGGCGGGGAGGTTCCGCAACAGGTCGTCGAGGATGCGGAGACTCTGATGGTGGCGGGCGGGCTTTCGCTCGTGCTGCCGAACAGTGGCCTGCCGCGCCGGGCGGTCACGCACGTCAGCGACACCCCGGCGCTGATCGTGGAGCTCATCGGCCAGGTGGCCCAGGCCGGCGGGCGCGCGGGCGTGGTGGGGTGGCCGGAGCTGTCCTACGCCAGCATCGACGCAGACGCGATGGAGCGGGTGGTGGCGGTGCCGGACGCGGGTCTTGACGACCTCAGCGTCGCGGGCGTGCTCGCCGAGGGCCTCGACCTGGTGGTGCTGCGCACCCGCAGCCCGTTCCAGCTCACTCCGGTGCGCGCACGCCCCCTGCTCGCCCGGATCCGCAAAGGCCAGGCGGCGCTGGTGTGCGTGAACGTGGAAGTGCCCTCGCCGGCGCTGACCATCACGGGCCAGCTCGCGCAGTTCCACGGCATCGGCCGTGGTACAGGCCGCATCACCGGCATCGACTTCGACGTCCGCGCGCAGGCCAAGGGGTACCGTCCGGCGAGCGCGCGGGTGACGCTGGGCACCGGAGGCGTCGAAAAGCGAAGGCTCCGGGCCGTCACATGAGGGCCGCGGCGCTGTGGTTCCCGGACTGGCCGGTGCAGGCGGCGCGGCTGGAATCGGGAGACGAGCTGGCAGAACCGATCGCGATCGCGGCGCAGCACCGGGTGAAGGTGTGCTCGCACGCCGCGCGCCAGGTGGGCATCCGCCGCGGGATGCGGGTACGCAACGCGCAGGCGGTCGCGCCCGAGCTGACGGTGATAGAGGACAACCCGGACCGCGACGGGCGGATGTTCGCCTCGCTCGCCGCCAGCTTCGACGAGGTCGCCGCCAGCGTGGAGGTGATACGACCCGGGCTCGTGGTGGTGGACGTGGATGCCGCGGGCCGCTTCCATGGCGGCGAGGGCAAAGCGCTCGAGATGCTTATCGACGCCGCCTCGCGCCGCGGCATCGACGCCTTCGCAGGCGCCGCCGACGAGATTGCCACCGCGCTGATCGCCGCGCGCTCCTCCCAGGTGATCCCGCCGGGAGGATCGGCCGAATTCCTGGCAGCGCAGCCGCTCGGCGTGCTGGTGGCGGAAGAGTCGCTCGCCGCGGACATGGACACCGTCAAAGCGCTTGGGCAGTTGGGCATTTCCACCCTCGGGGAGCTGGCGAAACTGCCGCCGAACGCGGTAACCACCCGCTTCGGCACCAAAGGCATGCGCATCCACCGCATTGCCTCCGCCGCGCCGGACCGCCGCGTCGCCCCGGAGCTGCCGGTGGAAGACCTTGCCGTGGCCATCACGCCCGAGGACCCGATCGAGCGCGTGGACGCCGCCGCCTTCGCCGCCCGCGCGCTGGCCGTCAGCCTGCACGAACGGCTCAAAGACACCGACCGCAACTGCCTGCGCCTGAAAGTTATCGCCGAGCTTCACGACGGCTCCCGCGTCGAACGTGTCTGGCGCACCCGCGAACCGCTCACCGAAGCCGCCACCGCGGACCGCGTGCGCTGGCAGCTCGACGGTTGGCTGACCTCCCTTCGCTCCGCTTCGGGAGGTCAGGATGGTCAAGAAGGGCAGGGCGGCGCAATCACCAGCCTCATCCTTGAGCCGCTCGAATTCGCCGCGCCCGAACCAGTCGGCGAACTGTGGGCCGACGGCGCCTCCACCGACACCGCGCGCCGGGTGGTCGAGCGCGTCCAATCCCAACTCGGCATCGACGCGGTGCTTCAACCGCGGTTCGTCGGCGGGCGCGGGGTGGCCGAGCGCGTGGCGATGGTGCCGTTCGGGGAGGAACCGGAGGACGTCGATAGGCAATCGTGGCCCGGTGCGATCCCTCAACCCCTGCCCGCGCGCCTCGGCGGCGGCATCGACCATCCGGCCTCGCGCATCATGCTTATCAACGCCACCGGTGCCCCCGTCATCGTCACCGCCGAAGCCCTCTTAAACAGCGAACCGTACGGGCTGGCCTGGGGCGACAAGCGCTACCTCGTCACCGGATGGGCGGGCCCGTGGCCCGTGGACGCGGACTGGTGGACGCAAACCGAACTGCCCGCAGGCCGCGTCGCGCGCATGCAGGTCGTGGGCCGTGAAGGAGGGGAAGGAGGCGCCGTGACCGGCTGGCTTTTGGTGTGGAGCCGGCGCAGCTGGCGCGTGGAAGCGGTGTACTAGCTACTTCTGCACGATATCCACGACAACGCGCGTGGGGTTGTCCAGTACCTGCACCGAGTACGGCAACTCGGAGCGCAGGCCGACCACGACCTGGCTGCGGCCCTCGTACGTGCCCGCGCTGATCACGTCGATGACGTTGCCGGTGTCGCCCGCCATGGTCACCGGGACGTCGTTGTCCTGACCCAGCTCAAAGGGGTACACGGTGCCGTCGACGTTGATGTTGAGGAAGGAGTTGCCCGCCACCTGCAGCGGTTGGCCCACCGTCTCCTGCATCGGGGTGGAGGTGTAGTCCACGAACCAGCCCGGGTCGCCGTCGCCTGCCAGGTCCACCACCACGCGGTCGAAGCCCTCGTGCGCGCCGACGCGCACGCCGACCACGGCCAGGCGCGACGGCGCGGACGGGCGCTGCGTCTTCGGTGACGAGTCGGCGGTGCCCAGCGGCTGCAGTTTCGTGGTGGGGGAGGCCAAGCTGCCCGTCAGCGTTTTTCCGGCACCGTCGCCGACGACGCTGCAGGCGCTGCAGGCCACAGAAGTAGCTACGCATGCGCCCACGAGCGCCGCGCGGGAAAGACCGGAAAATTTAAACACTCAGTCACCGTAGCCAGGAGGCAAGTAAGAACAAAAAGAAAAAGCGCGAAATCACAAAAGGTTATATAACCGTTAAGACTTAGAGTGGTGTCCAAGAGGGCGACTTACAGGTTAGGGCACGCTTAGCTATGGTGGTGCCATGCAACAACTGCCCTGCTCTGACGTAGAGGTTGAACCGCTGCCGGGAACCGCCAAACCCGGCTCCGTGTACGTGCTTTTCGAGTGGCCGGAAGCCTGGCCCCGCGACGTCATGGGCGACGCCGCCCTCGGCGAGGAGCTCACCGCGAAACTTGCGCCCATGCTCGAGGAGCACGACGCGACGCTACTGCTCATCCGCCACCCAACGCGTGAGGGCCGCAACATCACCGACCACCACCTCTACCTCGTCTTCGCCGACGAGGCCGTCACCGAGGTCAAGCACATCGACAGCCCCGAAGAGCTGCTGGAGCTGGATCTTTCTGGCCCGGGCCGCAACGGCGCCGAACACCGCGAGCGCCCACTGCTGCTGATTTGCACCCACGCTAAGCGCGACCGCTGCTGCGCCGTCAAGGGCCGCCCGCTGCTCAACGAGCTGCACGCGCGCCACCCGTTCGGCCCCGGCAACGACGTGGTGTGGGAGACCTCTCACATCAAGGGCCACCGCTTCGCACCGACGATGCTGCTTATGCCGTGGGCCTACAGCTTCGGCCGCATGAACATTGAGGCCACCGACGCCATGCTTGCCGACGCATCCGAGGGCCACTACTTCGTCCCCGGCAACCGTGGCCGCGGCACCCTCGGACCCGCCGAGCAGGTGGCTGAGCTCGCCGTCGCCGCCGAGGTGCCCGGTGCGTGCTACGGCCAGTTCGAGGTCGCAGCGTCTGATGGCGGTTCCGCCCTGGTCACCGACACGGCGTCCGGCCAGGCGTACGAAGTCCAGCTGGAGCAGCGCCCGGTATCCGGCGTGGTTGACTCGTGCGGAAAGGCGCCGAAGGAGAGCACGGCCTGGGTCGCGGTGTCGGTGACCCCGCGGCGTTAACTTCTCGCTTTCCGCCTTCGGCACCACAACCTGCGGATCTGCTAGTTGTCCAATTCAGCTTTCGCGGCGCTCCTAGCAGATCAGCCCGGTGTTGAAACTCGTGTTCAACACCATCTGGGGAAACGAAAAGTTGGACACGTGATCTGCTAGTTGCGGATCGGGGCGGTCGGCGGCGAACTAGCAGATCAGGTTTGAGGGTGTCCCGGGCTGGCGCTGCGGATCGTCTAGCAGCGTCGCAACCCTGCTAGACGGCCAGGACGATACCGACAATCATATTCAGCATCACCTGGGGAAACTCGTCCATGTTTGTTGGATCGTCTAGCAGCGTTTCCTCGGCTGCTAGACGATCTGCGCGTGAGCCTGGCGGAACACCAAACAGCTACATGTACTCGCCCAGAACCTCCGCCACGGAGCCGATGACGCGGTCCGTGGCGGCACGTACCTCTGCGGGGGAGTGGTGGAAGCTGTGGGAGGTATCCGCGATGGCGTGCATGGGTAGGTCGTTCCAGGAATCGCCGAATGTGTAGAGCTGGATGGATTCGCGGGGGAGGCGGAGCTCGTCGAGAAGCTGCAAGATCCCTGCGCCTTTAGAGCGGCCCGGGGCCATGAGATCGATGTAGTCCTGGTTCTGCGCGACCTCGACCTCGCCGAGCGTGGACGCCCAGTCGACGACCTCCGCGCGCAGCTCGGCGTTGCCGGGCACCCAGATGGGCACGACGGCGAAGCGGTGGTTGGGGATGTCCGCAGGAGTCATCTGCGCAAAATGCGCGGTGAAGGTGTGGGTGATGCCGGTGTTGTTTGCGAACACCCCGTCGACGTGGCCCAGGGTGGTGCCGAAGATGGCCAGGCCGTCGCGGGACCCGAAGGTGTCCAGAGTCGCCTGCAGCACCGAGCCTGCGACCTCGTGGCCGAAGATGAGCTGGCGGTTCGCCCCGTCCGTGGCGGAACCGCCGTTGGATAGCACCTGGTAGTCGAAGGTGAGCCCGCTGCCGCGCATCCCGTGGGCCAGCGCCGTGCGGGAGCGGCCGGTGGCAGAAAAGGCGAGATGCCCGGCAGCGCGCCAGGCATCTATCGCGGCGATGTCCTCCTCGCGGAAGCCGTGGGGAGGGTGGTGGAGAGTGCCATCGAAGTCGAACGCCGCAACCTTCATGGCACCCAAACTTACCGGCGCATGACCTTCTTGGACAGCCAGTTGCCCAGGAACTGTGCCAGCTGCACGATGACCACGATGACCAGCACCGCAGCCCAGGTGACCTGAGGCTCGAATGCGCGGTAGCCGTACACGATGGCGAAGTCGCCCACGCCGCCGCCGCCGATGTAGCCGGCCATGGCGGACATGTCGATCACCGCGATGAAGATGAAGGTGTAGCCCAAAATCAGCGGGCCGAGCGCCTCCGGCAGGATCACCGAGGTGATGATCTTCCACGGGCTCGCACCCATGGAGCGGGCCGCCTCGATCACGCCGGGGTCAATGGCCACCAGGTTCTGCTCCACGATGCGAGCAACGGTGAACGTGGCGGAAAAACACATCACAAACGTGGCGGCCGCGCGGCCGATGGTGGTGCCCACCACCTGCAAGGTCAGCGGGTAGAGCATCGCGATCATGATGATGAACGGGATGGGGCGGAAGAAGTTCACCGCCACGTTGATGATGGTGTACACCGCCTTGTTCTGCAGGATGCCGCCCGGGCGGGTGGTGTACAGAAACAGGCCCAGAAGCAGGCCGAAGAACCCACCGACGACCATGGTGATGGCCACCATCCACAGCGTGTCGCCGATCGCTTCGAGGAAGGTGGGGCCGAGGGTGTCCCAGTTCGGCTCGGCGAGGATGTACTCGGTTACGCCAGTGTTCAACGCGGTCATCGGGTGATCTCCTCAATCTCGGTGCTTTGCTGCAGCGTGGACAAAAACTCGTTGATGGCGGTGTCGTCGCCGTTGAGGCGCACGGTCATCTTGCCGAAGGAGCGCTCCTGCAAGGTGGTGATGCCAGCGTGCACCGGCTCCACCGACACACCGCGCTCGCGGGCGGCCGCCGCGGCGCCGAAGAAGCCGGAATCCTCGGTGAGGTCCACGGTGAACAGGCGGCCCGGCTTGGCCAACAGCTCGCGCGCCTCCACCTCGTCGGGGCGGTTGCGCAGGCTGGTGGCGGCGAAGCGCTGCGCCACGGAGGTCTGCGGGTTGGCGAACACGTCGTAGACGCTGCCGTACTCCACCACGCGGCCGTCCTCCATCACGGCGACCTTGTCGGCGATGGCGCGGATGACGTCCATCTCGTGGGTGATCACCACGATGGTGATGCCGAGTTCCTCGTTGACGCGGCGCAGCACGCCGAGGACCTCTTGGGTGGTTTCGGGGTCGAGGGCGGACGTGGCTTCGTCGGCAAGCAGAAGCGACGGGTTGGTCGCGAGCGCACGGGCGATGCCCACGCGCTGCTTCTGGCCGCCGGAGAGCTGCTCCGGGTAGTTCTCGCCGCGCTCGGAGAGGCCGACGAAGTCGAGCAGTTCCGCGACGCGGCGTTTGCGCTCCTGCTTGTCCACACCAGCCAGCTTCAGCGGGTACTCGATGTTGCCGGCGGCGGTGCGGGAGGAAAAGAGGTTGAACTGTTGGAAGATCATGCCGACGTTGCGGCGGATCTCGCGCAGTTTGCGCTCGGGCATGCCGACGACGTCGGTGCCGTCGAGAAGCAATTGCCCCGAGGTGGGCATGTCCAGGCCGTTGATGAGGCGGACAAGCGTGGACTTGCCGGCACCCGAATAGCCGATCACGCCGAGAATCTCGCCCGGCTCGACGGTCAGGGTGACGTCGTCGACGGCTGTGACCTCGCGGTCTTTGGTTTTGAAGACCTTGGATACGTTCCGGAACTCAATCCGGGTGCCGGTATGTGTCATCTACTTGTACTCCTCCACGAGTCGGTCGAGGACCTCGTTGAGCTCCTCCTTGGAGCGCTGGACCTGCACGGCGGTGCCGTTGGAGTCCTCGTTGAGCGCCGCGGTGACTTCCTCGGACTGCCAGACGTCCACGATCTTTTCGTAGGTCTCGTTGTCCAGGTCGTCGCCGGAGACGGTGAAGACGTTGATGTACGGCTCCGCCAGCTCCGAGTTCGGATCATCCGCGGCCACCGAGGAAGCCGGGTCGATGCCGGCGCGCGCCAGCCAGTTGTTGTTGATCACGGCCGGGCGACCCTCGTTGTAGGCGTTCGGCGTCTGGGAAGCGTCCACGGCGACGACCTTGACCTTGGAGGCGTCCTTGTCAATGTCGGCCGGCGTCGGGGTCAGCTTCGGCGCGCCGTCACGCAGGGTGACCAGGCCCGCCTGGACCAGCACGTTGATCGCGCGGCCCTGGTTGGACGGGTCGTTCGGGATGGCGATCTCGGTGCCCTCGATGCCGTCGAGGGAGTCGTGGTCCTTCCAGTACAGGCCCAGGATGTTGATCTCGCCCGAGCCGATGATGCGCAGGTCCTCGTCGGCGGTGGCGTTGTACTGGGCCTGGTAGTTGATGGTCTGGAACTTCGAGATCTCAATCTGGCCCTCGACCTGCGCCGGGTTGACCTGCGGGTACTCGGTGAACCGCATGATGTCCAGGTCGATGCCGGCCTTCTGCGCCTCGTCGGCGAAGACGCTCCAGGCCTTCTGGTCGGCGTCGGTGGTGCCGATTTTCACGGTGACCTTGTCGCCGTCGCCATTGCCTGCCGACGACTCCGTCTCCGACGAGCAAGCCACCAGCCCGGTGGCTGCGATGAGCGAGGCCGCTGCTGCGGCGATAACGCGCTTGGTACGCATGTGCGTGCTCCTTTGTGTGTTGAGGTGTGTGGAGACTTACTAGTTCTGGAGACGGTCCAGAATCTCGTTGAGCTCAGCCTGATCGCGGTAGACCGGCACGGAGGTGCCCTTGGAGTCCTTGGCCGCGGCCTCGGCGACCTCCGGGGTCTGCCACAGCTCAACCAGCTTGTTCAGGGTCTCGTCGTCGATGTCATCTGCCTGGGCCGCGAAGACGTTGATGTACGGCTCGGCCTCCTTGGACTCCGGGTCGTCCTGGAAGATGGCCAGGCCCGGCTCGATGCCGGCGCGTTCCAGCCAGGTGTTGTTGATGATGGCCGGCTTGCCCTCGTTGTAGGCGGACGGGGTCTGGGATGCGTCCACCGGAGTGACGGTGACCTTGGAGGCGTCCTTGTCGATGTCGGCCGGGGTCGGGGCGAGCTCGTCCGCGACGCTGTCGCTCAGGGTGAGCAGGCCAGCCTGGACCAGCACGTTGATGGCGCGGCCCTGGTTGGACGGGTCGTTCGGGATGGCGACGGACTCGCCCTCGATGCCGTCGATGGACTCGTGGTCCTTCCAGAACAGCGCCAGCGGCACGATCTCGGTGGAGCCGACAACGCGCAGGTCGTTGCTGGATGCCTTGTTGTACTCGGCGAGGTACTTGATGTGCTGGAACTTGTTCACGTCCAGCTCGCCCTGCGCGAGCGCCTCGTTGACCGGGGAGTAGTCGGAGAAGGAGACGATGTCCAGGGTGATGCCGTTGTCGGCGGCCAGGTCCTTGAACACGCGCCATGCTTCCTGGTCGGCCTCGGTGGTGCCGATCTTGACGGTGGTGTTGTCACCGTCGGCTGCGGTGGTGCCGGCGGCGTTGTCGGACTCGTTGGAGCAGGCGACCAAGCCGGTGGTGGCCAGGGCAGCCGCGGCAACGGTTGCGAGGGTGCGCTTGATACGCATTGGGGTCTCCTTGGGTTGGGAATCTATGACGGGTCAGAATCTAGCACCCTATGTACCGCTTAGTCTATTTCTGGTCGAATTTCTTAACCGAGCTGTCTGTCCAGGGGTGTGGGTTGCGTGGTTTTCGCGGCGGTTGTGCGGCCCTTTTTTGCGGCCCTTTTTGCGGATCCAGCTAGTAAGACCCAGCTATCCGGCCCCTGGGGGCGAAAAATGAGGTGCAACTAGCTGGATCCAGGGCCCGAACGGCGGTGACGGTGGCGACGTCCCGCGGACTAGCACACAGTTTCGAACAGTGGTAGCGTTCCCGGCATGAGGTTCAACGGGGGAGCGCCGCTGTCGTGGTCGCGGCTTGAGCGCATCCTCTCCGGCCGCCCGGGCCCGGAGCCGGTGCCGGTCGGGCACACCGGCACGCCCGCAGGCGCCGCGTACGGCAAGGCGGAGCCGACGTCTCCATCGCGCGAGCGATGCCTATCGACGACACCGTTCGCCGAACTGCACACCGTCAGCTCGTATAGCTTCCTCGGCGGGGCAAGCGAACCGGAGGATTTGGTGGCCCGGGCCGTTGAGCTGGGGATGAGCGCGGTGGGGCTGTTGGATCGGGACGGGTTTTACGGCGCGGTGAAGTTCGCGGAGGCGGCCGCCGCGGCCGGGGTGGACACCGTCTTCGGGGCGGAGCTGACACTCGGCGACCGGGTTCTGCCCGTGCTCGCCCGCGGGCCGGAAGGCTACAAGCGCCTGTCGCACCTGATGGCGGCCGCGCACATGGCCACCCGCGAGAAAGACAAGGTGGCCTACCCGCCGCTTGAGCTCATCGGTGACCAGCTAGACGGCACCTGCGTCGTGCTCGCCGGCTGGCGGTGGGCGGAGGAAATCGACCACCTGGTCGACGTGTTCGGCGCGGACAATGTCGTGCTGGAGTACGAGGTGTCCATGACGCCCGAGGACACGGACCGCCACGCGGCGCTGGATGAACACGCGGGCAAACTCCCCGCCATCGTCACGGCGCTGCCCGCCGCGGCCACACGCGACCATGCCAGGCTGGCGCAGGCGAAGCGGGCGCTGGCCAGACGCGAGTCGCTCGCCCAGGCGCACGGGGACCTGCACCCGATGGGGGCGAACTGGCTGCGCTCCGGCGACCAGCTCCAACGCATGTACCCGGGTTGCGAGTCGAAATTGGCTTTCAGCGTTGAGTTGGCGAAACGCTGCGCGTTCACGCTCGACCTGGTCGCGCCGGAGCTGCCGCGCTACCCCACGCCGGACGGCCGCAGCGAGATGGACCACCTGCGAAATCTCACGCTGGCGAGTGCGCAGTTTCGCTATGCGGCGCGGGGGCCGGAGGTGCGTCGAAAAGCAATGGCCCAAATCCGCTACGAGCTGGAGGTGATCGAGGAGCTGAACTTTCCCGGCTACTTCCTCATCGTGTACAACCTGGTGGATTTCTGCGCGAAGCAGAACATCATGTGCCAGGGGCGCGGGAGTGCGGCGAACTCGGCGGTGTGTTTCGCGCTGGGCATCACCAATGTGGAGCCGATCGAGGCGGGCCTGCTGTTCGAGCGTTTCTTATCCCCGGACCGCGACGGCCCGCCCGACATTGACTTAGACATCGAGTCGGGCCGGCGCGAAGAGGTGATCCAGCACGTCTACGACACCTACGGGCGCGACAACGCGGCGCAGGTGGCCAACGTGATCACCTACCGCACCAAGGGCGCGGTGCGCGACGCCGCGCGTGCGCTGGGGTTTGCGCAAGGCGCGGCCGATAGTTGGGCGAAGGGGATGACGGAGGTGCCGGAGGCCGTCGAGAAGCTTGCGGCGCAATTGAAAGGGCAACCGCGCCACCTGGGCATCCACTCCGGCGGCATGGTGATCTGCGACCGTCCGATCGCGGACGTGGTGCCCGTGGAGTGGGCGCGCATGGAGGGCCGCTCGGTGGTGCAGTGGGACAAGGACGACTGCGCGTCGGCCGGCCTGGTCAAGTTCGACCTGCTCGGCCTGGGCATGCTGGAGGCGCTGCACCACATGGTGGACCTGGTGGAGGAGACCACGGGCCGCACGGTGCACCTGTGGGAGCTTCCGCTTGACGACGCCTCCGTGTACGACATGCTCTGCCGCGCCGATGCCGTCGGCGTGTTCCAGGTGGAATCGCGCGCGCAGATGGGCACCCTGCCCCGGCTGAAGCCGCGGCAGTTTTTCGACCTGGTGGTGGAGGTGGCCCTGATTCGGCCGGGCCCGATCCAGGGCGGCTCGGTGCACCCGTATCTAAGAAGGCGCGACGGGTTGGAGCCGGTGGAGTACGACCACCCGGTGCTCGAGCGCGCCCTGGGCAAGACGCTGGGCATCCCGTTGTTTCAGGAGCAGCTCATGCAGATCTGCGTGGATGCGGCAGGCTTTTCCGGCCGCGAGGCGGATGCGCTGCGGCGGGCCATGGGGTCGAAGCGTTCGCCTGAGAAAATGGCGGCGTTGAAGTCGCGGTTTTTCGAGGGGTGCTGGCACACCAACGAGATTGGCTCCGAGGTCGCCGAGCGGCTGTGGCAGAAGATCGTGGCCTTCGCCGCCTACGGGTTCCCGGAGTCGCACTCGCAGTCGTTCGCCTCGCTGGTGTACTTCTCCGCCTGGTTTAAGCGGCACTACCCGGCGGAGTTCTGCGTGGGGCTGCTGCGCGCGCAGCCGATGGGGTTTTACTCCCCGCAGTCGCTGATCCAGGACGCGCGCCGCCACGGGGTGGAGGTGCTGCCGGTGTGCGTGAACAACTCCGGGCGCGAGGCGTCGTGCGTGGATTCCTCCACCATCCGGGTGGGGTTGAACCTGGTGCGGGGCTTAGGCGTGGACGCGGCGGACCGGATCGAGGAGGCCGCGCCTTTCGACGGGATCGCGGACCTGGCGCGCCGGGCCGACCTGTCCGTGGAGCACGTCGAGGCGCTGGCCCGGGCGGGGGCGCTGGACTGCTTCGGGGCCACGCGCAGGCAGGCGCTGTGGCAGGCGGGCGTGGCCGCCACGGAGCGCGAGGGCATGCTGCCGGGGTTGTCGTCGGTGGTGGCGCCGTCGTTGCCCGGCATGAACCCGTTTGAGCTGATGGCCGCCGACGTTGCGGCCACCGGTGTCACACCGGGGGTCATGCCGGTGGAGATGGTGCGTTCGGCGTTGTCGGCGCAGGGTGTGGTGCCGGCTGCTGACCTGTTGCACGGGGTGGAGGACGGCACCCGCGTGCGCGTGGCCGGCGTGATCACGCACCGCCAGCACCCGGCCACCGCAGGCGGGGTGACCTTTTTAGGCATGGAAGACGAGACCGGGCTGATCAACGTGGTCATCTCCGTCGGGCTGTGGAACAAGCAGCGGGTGTTGGCGCGCACCGCCAAAGCACTGGTCGTGCGCGGGATTGTGCAGAACGCCTCCGGGGCGGTGTCCGTGGTGGCGGACCGGCTTGAGCCGCTGGCGATGGGGGAGCTGCTCTCCCGCGGGTCCCGGGACTTCCGGTGATGGGCGCGTGACCGGGGCGGGTGCGCCGGGTGTTGGCTGTGGATGCTTACCCCAGGATGCTTACCGCCCGAGGATGCTTACTTCTAAACGCTTACTTCTCGAGAGATCCAGGGTGATGCCAGCCGCCGTACTCGATGGATAAGCATCCTGGGGTAAGCATCTACACCGAGTAAGCATCCTGGGGTAAGCATCTACGCCGGGTAAGCCCCACCACCCCGGGCTGGTAGCGTGAGCGCCATGTCAGACGCGCCCCTGCAGCCTTTGCCCACCTCGGTGGAGACGATGCACAAGGTCTCCCCGAAGCTGATGTGGCCGCAGTTGGTCAGCAACGCCATCTGGGCGCTCATTGTCTGCGGCGGGCTCTACCTCTGCTACCGCGAGTGGGGCTGGGGTTTTCTCATCCCGCTGGGTATTTTCGGCGTCTTTTTTATCTGGCGGTTCTTCCTTATCCCGTTCCAGGTGCGCAACATGGGCTGGCTGGAAACGGACAATGAGCTGGTGTTGAGCAAGGGCAAGATGTTCCACACCATCACGGTGATTCCGTACGGGCGCATCCAGTTCGTGGATGTGGAGTCCGGGCCGATTTCCCGCTCCCTCGGCCTGAAGGAGCTGAAGGTGCACACGGCGTCCAGCTCGTCGGATTCGGATCTTCCGGGCCTCATCGCCGAGGATGCCGACGCGCTGCGCGACCGTCTGGCCGTCAAAGCCCGCGAGCGGATGAGCGGCCTGTGAGCACTGAGCACACTGAGCACACCGAGCACACCACCCCCGGCATGGAGGGCTACCGCCGCATCCACCGCCTCACGCCACTCCTTCGCGTTTGGGCGTTCGTGCTGGCACTGGCCACGATTGCGCTGTTCAACTTCACCATGCCCATCTACCACTGGGCGCAGCGCGAAAACGTCGGCGTGCGCGAGATCGCGTGGGCGGCGGCGGGGGCCGTCGCGGCGCTCGCGGTGATCTTCGCGGTCTCCCAGATTTGGTGGCGCCGCAGCGGCTTCAAAATCGGCGAGGAGGAGGTGGAGGTGCGCCGTGGCGTGCTCACCAACCAGGTTCGCTCCGCGCGTTTCGACCGCATCCAGGCCGTCGACGTCATCGAGTCTTTCGCGCCGCGGCTCTTCGGCCTCGCGTCGGTGCGCATCGAGGCCGCCGGTAACGCCCAATCCGCTATTGACATCACTTACCTGCCGCGCGATGAAGCGGAGGAGGTGCGCGCCCAGTTGCTGCGCCGCATCGGGGGACCGCAGAAGCAGTTGCCTATCGACGCCTCCGGCCCGAACCTCGTTCCTCCAATCCCCATCCGCAGGTCGCTCATCGGCACCGCGTTCCAGATGTCCACGCTGTTCACCATCGCGTGGGCGTTCGTGCCGATTTGGACGGACCTGACCGCCGCGGCGATCATCCCGGTGCTGGTGGGTTTCTTGCCAAGGATCTGGCGCACCATCGACCAGTCCTGGCGGTTCACCTGCACCAAGGAAGGGGAGATGTTCCACCTCACGTACGGGCTGGCCAACCGCCGCCGCCAGGCGGTGCCGCGCTCCCGCATTCACGCGGTGCAGCTGCGCCAGCCGATGTTCTGGCGCATGTTCGGCTGGTGGACCGTCTCCGTGGTGGTGGCCGGCTACGGCTCGGAGCGCAACAAGCAGACCGGCACCTCGAAGCTTCTGCCGGTGGGCACGTGGGAGCAGGCGAAGGCGATGGTGGACGCCATCGGGCCGATGACCGGCGACGAGCTGACGGACCTATCCGCAGCCGATTACCGCTCGCCGCGCAGCGCACGGTGGGTCTCGCCGATCGATTGGAAACGCCAGACCGTCACCATCCGCGACGGCGCCGTCGCTACGACGGCCGGCCGGCTGGGCCGCTGGTACCAGATGGTGGAAACGCCCCACATCCAAGAGCTGGCGTTCGAGCAGGGCCCGCTGCAGCGTGCCCTCGGCTTGGCCAACGTCGACCTCGACATGGTGCCCGGCCCGTTCAGTGTCTCCTTGCGCGATGTGGGGGAGGCGCAGGCACGTGAAATCGTCGATAAGCTGCGGGCCCGCAAGCTCCCACCGATGCAGGTCACGGACCCCTTGTCAGATACCGCCGACGAAGCCGAGCTGGCGCCACGCCTCGTAGACGGCGACTGACGCGGAGTTGGTCAGGTTCATGCTGCGCCGCGCCGGCAGCATCGGGATGCGCACCTCGCGCGTGATCCGCGGGTGGGCCAGGTGTGCTTCCGGGATGCCGTTGGCCTCGTTGCCGAACAGCAGCGCGTCGCCGTCCTGGTAGGACACCTCGTGGAAGTGGTGCTCGGTGTGCGCGGTGAACGCGAAGATACGGGAATCCGGGATGGAGTCGAAGCAGGCGTCGATGTCCGGGTGGATGATCACATCCGCCAGGTCGTGGTAGTCCAGGCCCGCGCGTTTTAAGTGCTTGTCGTCGAAGTTAAAGCCGAGCGGCTCGACAAAATGCAGCTGCGCCCCAGTGTTGGCGGCGAGGCGGATGGCGGCGCCGGCGTTGCCGCCGATGGCCGGGTTGTCGTAGATCAGGTGGAGCACGCCTGACAGTCTAGGATTGGGGCCGTGACTGCGATCAAACTGGACGGAAAACTCTACCGCGAGGAGATTTTCGCGGATTTGAAGGAGCGTGTGGCTCGTCTCAAAGCTGAGCACGGCGTGACCCCGGGCCTGGCCACGGTGCTGGTGGGGGAGGACCCCGCCAGCCAGAACTATGTGCGCATGAAGCACAAGGACTGCGAAGAGCTGGGGATTGCGTCCATTATGAAGGAGCTGCCGGGCGACTGCACCCAGGAGGAGCTGGAGAAGCTTATCGGCGAGCTGAACCACGACCCGGCCGTCACCGGCTACATCGTGCAGCTGCCGCTGCCGAAGCACCTGGATGAAAACCGCATTCTGGAGCTGATTGACCCGGCGAAGGACGCCGACGGCCTGCACCCGGTGAACCTGGGCAAGCTGGTGCTCAACGAGCCCGCGCCGCTGCCCTGCACCCCGAACGGCTCCATCAAGCTGCTGGAGCGCTTCGGCGTGGATCTGAACGGCGCGATCGTGTGCGTGATCGGCCGCGGCGTGACGGTGGGCCGCCCGATTTCGCTGATGCTCACCGCCCGCGACGTCAACGCCACCACCGTGCTGTGCCACACCGGCACCAAGGACCTCGCCGCGGAGACCCGCCGCGCGGACGTGATCATCGCCGCCGCCGGCAAGCCGCACATGATCACCGCGGACATGATCAAGGAAGGCGCCGCGCTTCTCGACGTCGGCGTCTCCCGCGTCGACGGCAAAACCGTCGGTGACCTGCACCCGGAGGTGTGGGAGAAGGCCGGCTGGGTTTCCCCGAACCCGGGTGGTGTGGGCCCGATGACGCGCACGTTTTTGGTGCGCAACATCGTGGAAAACGCAGAACGCCAGGCCGGCATCGGCCAGGACGCCAGCTAGGGCGCTGGTTTGGCAAGCAGCAGGATCCAGCTGCCGGGGAGCGACCGGCTGGGCGACCGGTTGAACACTGAGCTTCCCGACGGACTCACGCTGGACAACCCCCACGACCGCGGCGCGGCCGCCTCACCGCTGCCGGTGGCGGTGCAGCGCGCGATGGGCGTGCTGTTTGTGGTGGGGTTCGTGCTCTCCGGCGTCTACGCCGCCACGGAGCACTGGCGCCGCGCCACGTTCACGCTCGGCGCGGCCATGCTGTGGCTGACCGTGATGCGCCTGACCTGCGATTCGAAGGTGATCGGCCTGGTGGCGGTGCGCTCGAGGCGCTTCGACGCGCTGTTTACCACCGTCCTCGGCGCGGCCATGCTGTGGCTGTCCTGGTCGGTGGACTCGCTCGGGTCGTAGCGCCACCAAACTTTCACCGCGAATTCACCTGAGCGTCGGCTTGACGTCGGCAGGCGGCAACCTTGCGCCTCTAACGTGCCACGGGTGAATTTTGGAAACGGTGCTGAAAAAACTGCAAACGATACGGCTCAAGTCTCCTTGAGGGGAGTCCGTCGTGAGTTTGCGGACGGCACCGGGCTCCACGAGACCTCCCTGGACATCGCGGCAGGCGAGTTCGTCTCTGTCCTCGGCCCCTCCGGCTGCGGCAAGTCCACCCTGCTGCGCTGCATCGCCGGGCTGGAAACCCCGGACGCGGGCGTGATCGAGTTCGCCGGCCGCGAGGTCTTCGGCTCCGGCACCAACGTGCCGGTAAACAAGCGCAACCTCTCCATGGTGTTCCAGGACCTCGCACTGTGGCCGCACATGACGGTGGCCAAAAACGTCGAGTTCCCGCTGACCACCGGCAAGCAGAAGGTGGCCAAGGCCGAGCGCGAACAGCGCGTCGCCCGCGCGATGGACATGGTGGGCATCGGCGCGAAGGCGGAGCAGCGCCCCAACGAGCTCTCCGGCGGCCAACAGCAGCGCGTCGCGATTGCGCGTGCGCTCGTCTCCGACCCGGAGCTTTTGCTTATGGACGAGCCCCTGTCCGCCCTCGACGCAGCCCTGCGCACCCAGATCCGCTCGGAACTGACCCGCCTGGCCTACGAGCTCAACCTCACCGTCATTTACGTCACCCACGACCAGTCTGAGGCGCTGGCCATGTCGGACCGCGTTGCGGTGATGCACGCCGGCAACGTCGTGCAGTTCGCGGACCCGGTGGAGCTCTACGACCACCCCGCGGACGACTTCGTCGCCGGTTTCGTCGGCGTGACCAACACCCACGAGACCCTCCCGTCGAACCGGCCGGAGGACCTGGAGGTCACCCCGCTGCATGGAAAGCGACCGGATGCACTTCCGGCGAACTCCATTGTCGGCGAGGTGGTGGAGAGCCAGTACACCGGCGGGCGCTACGAAATCCGCAGCGTCGTACCGGGTGCGCCCGAGCCCTGGCTGGCCTACACCAGGCACCGCTTGGGCCGCGGCGACGACGTGTTGCTGACGGTCACCCCGCGTTCCTAATCCCGTTTCCTTCTATTTAGGAGTTTCCCAACATGAAGAAGATCATCGCCGCCCTTGCGGGCGCATCCGCCGCGTTCGGCCTGGTAGCCTGCGGCTCCGTCGAGTCCAGCGACAACGCCGAGTCCACCGGCGCGAACAACGAGACCGTCTCCGCCGACGAGTGGAAGGCCCCGGAGGGCCTGTCCGGCTCCATCGACTACTACTCGGCAAACCCGCAGGGCCTGACCGACGCGCTGGTCGAGGCCTTCCAGGACCGCACCGGCGTGACCGTCAACGTGTTCGCCGGCACCACCGGCGAGGTCACCGCCAAGATCAAGGCCGAGGAAGCGAACCCGCAGGCGGACGTGGTCTACCTGGCGTCCTGGAACGCCGCGAACAAGCAGGCTCAGACCGGTGCCCTGGAGCCCTACGAGCCGGAGAACATCGAGGACGCCAACGCTGACTGGAACGCCGCCGACGACACCTTCCACGGCCGCGACGGCTCCGCGCTGGCCCTGGTGGCCAACACCGATGTTGTCTCCGACATCCCCTCCGACTGGGAGGACCTGGCAGACCCGAAGTACGCCGACCAGGTGATCATGCCGGACCCGCGCGAGTCCGGCACCGCCGCCGACCTGCTCACCGCCATGATCGCCGAGTGGGGCGAAGACAAGACCTGGGAGCTGTTTGACAAGCTCTTCGACAACGGCATGATCGTCCAGGGCGCCAACGGCCCGGCGCTGGACCAGGTCACCTCCGGTTCCAAGGGCATCGTCTTCGGCGGCGTGGACTACTCCGCCTACTCCGCCAAGGGCAAGGGCGAGCCGCTGGAGGTTGTCATCCCGTCCTCCGGCACCACCGTGACCCCGCGCCCGGTAATGATCATGAAGTCCTCCGACAACATGGACGCCGCCAAGGCTTTCGTGGACTTCATGTTCTCTGAGGAGGCGCAGCAGATCTCCGCGTCGAAGAACATGATCCCGTCCAACAAGAACGTGGACCCGAAGAACGGCCCGAAGCTGGCGGAGATCAGCCAGATCTCTGACGACTGGGTCGCCATCTCCGAGGAGTCCAAGAACGTCCGCGAGCAGTTCGCTGACCGCTACCTGAAGTAACAGGCACCAATGACGACGAAGACGAAAGCCAACCCCGGGGTCTATCCGGTACTGCTCATCCTGCTGGTCCTGGTCGCGGCACCGCTGGTGTCCGTCCTGATCACAGCCGTAACCGGCTACCGGGGCGAAGACTCCGCCCTGGATAGCCTGCTGCGACCGGAGATGCTGCGGGTCATCCGCAACACGGTCTGGCTTTCGGTCCTCGTCGTCTTTTTCGCCACCCTTTTCGCGGCACCGCTGGCATTCTTCCGCTCTTGGACGCCCATGCGGCGCGCCGGGTGGGTGGAAGTGCTGGTCATGGTGCCGTTTATGACCCCGCCGTTCGCCGCGGCAATGGCGTGGATGGACTTCACCCGCCTGCGCGGCGTGGCAGACATGCTTTTGGGGCCCACGCTTGGCGACGCCGTCCGGTCCGCCATCAACTCAGTGTGGGGCATGGGCTTCATCATGGCCGCCGAGCTGTTCCCGTTCCTCTACCTGATCCTGCGCAACGCGTTCGCGTCCATCCCCGCCTCGCAGCTGGAGATGGCGCAGGTGGCGGGTGCCAGCCGGTGGCAGCAGTTCAGCCGCGTGGTCGTCCCCGCAGTTGTCGGGCCCTATTCGCTCGGCGCGCTGATCGTCTTTATCAAGGCCGCCGGCGAGTTCGGCACCCCGGTCACCCTCGGCAACGCGATCGGCTACGAGGTGCTCGTCTCCTCGATCTACCAGGACGTGACCATCGACCCGCTGAACTTCTCCAAAGCGGCCGCGTCCTCGAGCGTGCTGTTTACCCTCGGCGTGATGGCGTGGGCGGTGCAGCAGTGGGCCGGCCGCGGGGTGCTCGCCTCCGGTGGCAGGGTCTCGCGCGCGGTCAACCTTCGGCCGTCGAGAAGCATGATGGCTCTTGCCTGGATGTACACCGCGATCGTGTTCACCTTGAGCGTGTTCATCCCGTACATTTCCATCATTCTGGCGGCGATGACCATCCTGCGCTCCAAGCCGCCGACACCGGACAACCTCACATTCGACTATTTCCAGATCGTGCTGAGCATGCCGTCCGGCCAGGAGGCGCTGACGCGCTCCATCGCGCTTGGGGCCATCGGCGCGACCACCGCCGTGATCCTGGCGCTGGCGGTGACAGTGTTTACCATGCGCAGCCGCCGCTGGCCCGCGCGCTTCTCGGACTTCTTGGCCGTCGCCCCGGACACCGTGCCCGGCATCGTGCTGGCCATCGGCTTCATCCTGCTGTGGAACTCGCCGAAGCTGCCGTTTACCCCCTACGGCTCGCAGCTGATCCTGGTCATGGCGTTTACGGTGCTGTTCGTGCCCATGGCGGTGCAGAACATTAAGACCTCCGCAGCCGCCATGTCGCCGACGCTCTCGGAGGCCTCCGCCGTCGCCGGCGCGACGTCCTGGCAGACGTTTACCCGCGTCACCCTGCCCATGCTCGCGCCCGGCATCTTCGCCGGCTGGCTGCTCGCGTTCTTCGTGGGCATCCGTGAGCTGGTCATGTCCTCCCTGATCCGGCCGACGCGCATCAACCTGCTCGCGCCGTGGATTATGAACCAGTTTGAGCAGGGGCACCGCGCCGAAGCCATGGCGATGACGCTGATCGGCGTGGGCACCTCCACCGTCGTGCTGGTGCTGATCCGCTGGTGGCAGGGCAGAAGTAGCACGTCCGTTCGGTAACTGGGCACTGCGTGTCGGCGAGGTTCGTAGGGTTAAAGCTGTCGTTTCCCCAGGAGGTCCCGCATGACAGATTCCCGCCCGAGTTACTTCGCGCTCACCACCGACGTCCCCGGCGCCGAGGTTGAGGTGACCGTGATGGTGCAGTCGCTTTTTTACGACGCCCCGTCGCCACAGCAGGTTGAATTCGCCCGGGAGCTTTCGGCAACGCTGACGGCAGTCGCGTCCGAATACACGCCGGTGGAGCCGTGGCGCACCGAGTCCTTGGACGCCTACCTCGTGTTGGCCAACACCCACCAGCTGCTGGACCTCGCACGCAATTCTGTGGACGCCACCCCGTCGCAGGCGCGCCGCTACTTCGCGGAAGCCGCCGACAATCTCGAGGTACTCAAGGAGTGGGACCCGCGCTTCACCAACGCCTACTACCAGGCCAGGAAGTGCGAACAGGCGGCGGGCAACTTCCTCATGGATGAACTCGAGGATTTTCACGATTGCTTAGAGACGTGGCTGCCAGCGCGGCTGCTAAGCCACAGCCCCACAGACCAAGTCGTGGTTGTGGACGATTTGCAGACGCCAGAAAGCTTCGCCGCCACGCTCACCCCGGACCACGAGGCGGTGAGCGTGAACATTCTGGAAGCGGACGAGGTGGATACCTATAACGCTGTGGGCCGCACTGTCTACCCGGTGCCGATGTACCCGGACGGGACGATCAGGTCCCGTCTTGCCACCTCTATTTACGTCGACGGCATGCGCTTGACCTATATCGTCCACACGGACAACGAGGCGTTTCCGCTGCTGAAAGAGCTTGGCGAGGCCGCCGAGGAATTCTGCAGCGTCACCTGCGGCTACACCCCGGTGGAGTACTACACCGAACTCGCCTACGCGAAGCAGCTGGACAACCTGGTGTACTCCCCGCGCTTCGACGAGGACGGGGTGTACCGCCGCAACCTGTTGGACATGTACGCGTACTCGCTATCGGTGATGAGCAACTTCGACGGCACGTTTGAAGTGCCCCGGGACCTGGCCCGCGCCGCGGCGCAACTCAACGAGGAAATGCGGGTCGACGCGGCAATTGAGCTGGCCCGCACGATTGGGCACTGGCTGCCGCGCGACATCACGGACCTCATTCCCCGCGGCTGGACCGATGCCAGCAACGATGAATTTGCGATGGAACTTGAGGACGGGCTGAACACGCTGCCCGGACGCCGCTTCGTGGTGGTGTTGGACCACCAGTCACCCGAAGAGTACGAGCAGACGCGCCTGCCGAACCGGGAGAAGCTGTACCCGATGGTGTACGGGGAAACCGCGGACGTGGACATCTTCGACCTGTGCCACACCCAGATTTTCCTGGGCGACGTCTAGCCCGCGGACAAGATTTTGTACGAATCGACCATTTGGCCGTTTTTGGGCTTGCAAACGCCCAGGTCAGCTTTCGGCGTCGTTGATTCGTACAAAATTGCGACTGAAGGATCAACGGATATCCTTGTACCATGCCCAACCACGCAGCCGACCCCGTCTTCGCAGCCGCCCCCATCCTCGTTGTCGCCGACATCCACCTCGGCCGCAAGCAACACGGCGACAAGAAGACCGGCCCGGGCATCGACTGGGCCCTGGACACCCTCGGACGCGGCGCGGAGGCGGGGGCGCGGCATTTGGTCATGCTCGGCGACGTCATCGACCGCAAGCGTTTCACCGACGCTACATACGGCGAGGTCACCAGGTTTTTCGACCGCGGGCTCGAGCTGTTCGACAACGTCGTGTTCGTCGCTGGTAACCACGACGTGCACCACGACCTCACTGGAATTATTCCGGGTGGCGTGATCGTCGCAAGGCAAGAGCCCCAGACCATCCGAGCGGGTGGGTGGGCGCTGCACACCGCCGCGGTGGAGGTGGACCGGGACCCGCGTGAGCTCGTCGCAAAGTTCCCCGCGCCAATCGAAGACGCGCCGAACCTGGGGCTGTTGCACACCTCGGTGACAGGGGAGTACTCCAACAACCCCTGCCTGCCGTGCACCCGCGACGAGCTTGCCGCCTGCGGGTACGGCGCGTGGCTGCTCGGACATGTGCACGAGCGCATCACGCTTTCCGACGCCCCGTTTGCCGGCTGGGTCGGCATGGGTAGGGCCTACCTGGCCACCGCGGACGGCACCGAAGTGCAGATCAACGACCTCTAGATGTCGTAGGCGCCGCGCTCCGCTGCGACCTCGCGCGCGGACGGGGTTTCGTGCGTCAGCGAAATGAAGTTGCGCAGGATCCGGTCCATCTGGCGGGCCTCCACCAAGAAGGCGTCGTGGCCGACGGGGGAGGACAACTTCGCCATGGCGAGCAGGTTGCCCAGGTTTCGTGAGAGGTGTTCCTGCTGGTGGTAGGGGTACAAAATGTCGGTGTCCACGCCCACGATCATGGTCGGCACCGTCGACGACGCCAGTGCCTTGTTCAGCCCGCCGCGGTCGCGGCCCACGTCGTGGCGGTTTAAGGCTTCGGTGAGGGTGACGTAGCTGGCGGCGTCGAAACGCTCGGTGAGTTTTTTGCCCTGGTGCTCCAGGTAGGACTGCACGGCGAAGCGCTCGCCGTCCGCACGGAACTGCCCGAGCGGGTTCTCGCCCGACTGGGCGGCGGTGCCGAAGCGCTCGTCGATTTCCAGTTCGCCGCGGTAGGTCAGGTGCGCGATGCGCCGCGCGGCGGCCAGGCCGGCGTTCGGCGCGGAACCGGTGCCGTGGTAGTCGCCGCCGTGCCAGTCGGGGTCCTGGGTGATGGAGGTGATCTGGGCGGTCTGGATACCAATCTGCCAGGCACTCGCGCGTGCGGAAACCGCGAGGACCAGCGCGTAGTCCACGGTCTCGGGATAGAGCAGCGTCCACTCCAGGGTGCGCGCGCCGCCCATGGAACCGCCGATGATCGCGTGGACACGGCCGATGCCGAGCGCTTCCAAAAAGGCGTGTTCGGCGTGCACCATGTCGCGCATGTTGATCGCCGGGAAGCGCGAGCCCCAGACACCACCGTCCGGGTGTTCGCTGGCAGGCCCGGTGGAGCCGTAGCAGGACCCCAGCGCGTTCGTGCAGATCACGCACCACTCGTCGGTGTCCAGCGCCTTGCCGGGGCCGATGGCCTCGCACCACCAGTCGGCGGCGTCGGAGTCGCCGGTGAGTGCATGCTCGATCAGCAGGATGTTGTTCTTGCCGGCAAGGTCGCCACGGGGGACGCCCCACCGTCGATAGGCAATGTGCGCATCCTCGATCACCGCGCCTGCCTCGGTGTGGACGTCGCCGATAGCGACGGTTGCCAGCTCGCCTTCCGCAGCCAGCATTTACACCGCCGCGAAGCCGCGCTCGAGGTCCGCGATGATGTCCTCGACGTCCTCGATGCCCACTGACAGGCGCACCGTGGCCTGGGTGATGCCGGCGCGCGCGAGGCCCTCGGCGTCGGACTGCGAGTGCGTCGTGGATGCCGGGTGGACCACCAGCGAGCGCACGTCGCCGATGTTGGCCAGGTTGGAGTGCAGCTTCAGCGCGTCGATGAACTTCCAGGCCGCGGTTTTGTCGTTCTGGTCACCCGCGATGTCGAAGGACAGCACCGAACCGGTGTACTTCAGCCCCAGCTTCTCCTGCGTGGCCTTGTACGGCGAGCCCTCCAGGCCCGCGTAGTTGACCTTGGCCACCTTGTCGTGGGCTGCGAGGAACTCGGCGACCTTCTTTGCGTTCGCATTATGCTTTTCGACGCGCAACGCCAACGTATCGATCCCCTGCAGCGCCACCCAGGCATTGAACGGGGAAATCGCCGCACCCGTGTCACGCAGCAGGCCGGCGCGGGCGCGCAGCGCGAAGGCGGGCGCGCCGAGGTCCGCGTACTTCAGGCCGTGGTACGCCGGGTCCGGGGTGGTGAACAGGGGGAAGACTGATTCTCCGTCGCGCTCGACGGTCCAGTCGAACGAGCCGCCGTCCACAATCGCGCCGCCGATGGCCGCGCCGTTGCCGGTGTAGAACTTTGTGGTGGAAAGGACCACGATGTCCGCGCCCAGCTCCAGCGGGCGGACGAGTGCTGCGGTGGCCATGGTGTTGTCCACGATCAGCGGGACTTGGTTGTTGTGGGCCACCTCGGAAATGGCCGGGATGTCCAGCACGTCCGCGATCGGGTTGCCGAAGGTCTCTCCGTAGAACGCCTTTGTGTTCGGCTTGACTGCAGCCTGCCAGCTCTCCGGATCGTCCGGGTTGTCCACGAAGGTGAAGTCGATGCCCAGCTTCGGCAGCGTGTGCTGGAAGAGCGTCTCGGTGCCGCCGTAGAGGCGCGGGGAGGTGACCACGTGGTCACCAGCCTGGGCGAGGGTGAGAATCGCGGCGGTCTCCGCAGCCATGCCGGAGGCGAACGCCGTTGCTGCCACGCCGCCCTCGAGCGAGGCGAGGCGGTCCTCCAGCGCGGACTGCGTCGGGTTGGTCAGGCGGGTGTAAATCGGGCCCGCATCCGAGAGGTTGAAGCGGTTCTCAGCGTGCTGGGCGTCGTCGAAGACGTAGCTGGTGGTCATGTAGATCGGCTGGTTGCGCGCGCCGTAATCCTGATCCACCTGCTGTCCGGCGTGAATGGAGCGGGTGCCGAACGACCATTCGCTGGCGTTGGAGTTGTCGTACTTCTGCTTCGAGTTCGTCATGGGGTGCAATGTAGTCCGCTTTGTCTGTCGTTGCGTACCAAGCGGTCTATACGTGCTGTGGGCTGTGGCTTTGCGTGAATATAAACCTGCCAGGGAACCGTGGCGGGGTTCCGTGCGTCTAAGAGCCATGGGGATGGACCGAGAAGACGCACATGAACTGGGGCGTTGGGAAGAACGGAAAAGGGAGTTGAGGGCGGAGCTCGTCGATAAGCGAAGGCTCGCGCACGACACCTTCCCTGATGAGGAGTTTGTGGAGCTGGAACCGACTGTGTGGTTTCCGACTGCGACGTGGGGCGAGCTGAAATACCACGAACGGCAGTGGCTGCGCGTGGAGGCCGCCGCGATGGTGAGCAACGCCGCCGTGTTGGTGGGGAGGTCGGCGGCGCGGAAGCTGGGCATGTGGGTGATCTCACGCGGAGAGGAACCGGTGGAAGTGGCGCTGCCGTCGCGGAGTGTGTCGCAGAGCCGAGCCCAAAGTGGGCGCTACGCGTTTCGGTTTTCCAAGCTTCGTCGCGATGAGCAGTTGATCTACGAAGGACACTGCATCACTACTCCGACTCGCACGTTCATCGATATCGCCCGCTACCACGGGTTCATCGAAGGGCTCATCGCCGCCGACTATCTGCTGCGCCGCGGCATTGAAAGGGACGCGATTGAAAAAGAGATCCGGAAAATGGGGCGGGCCAAGGGGATCGGTGTGGCCCGGAAGTGTTTGGAGCACGCCATACCGAATTCGGATTCGGCGTACGAATCCCTGGCCAGAGGGTTGTTGATCGAGGCTGGGATCGGGCCGGTGGTCGCCCAGGCCAGGATCGAGCGCTACTTTGCCGACCTTTTGGTCCAGGGATGGCTGATCATCGAAATCGACGGCGAAATCAAATACGAGCGTGACGACGCTGGCGAGGTGTGGAAGAAGGAATTCAGCCGCCAGAAACGGATTGGCAACAAGGGCTACGTGATCTTGCGGTTCGAATCCAAGCTCCTGCGGGAACAACCCCACGTGTTCATCGCGGAAGTTCGGGCTGCGCTGGCCGGCACCGAGGTGCTGGCGGCGCGGATGGGCTAGATGCTTACTGCAGGATGCTTACCCGTTCCTAGATGCTTACTCCCAAGTGCTTACTTCTCGACGAACCCCCGGCTGGTTCTTTCGCGTTACTCGAGAAATAAGCATCCTCGGGTAAGCATTTAACCGGGGTAAGCATCCTCGGGTAAGCATCCTGGGCGAGTCGAATGGACCAAGCCATTCAAAGAAAGTACGAAAGTTCCTAGTGTTCAGGGTGGCCCGCCGATACGCTGCGGGGAGCACCCACACTGGAAAGGACCCACTATGAACCGCACCACGATCGCGAGCGTGATTGCGCTCGTGCTGTTTCTCGCACTCATTGTGGCTGGGCTCGTGTTGAGCAAGAGCTACTTCAATGCGAAGGAGCTGCAGGCGCTCCTTGACGGTGCCGCTGAGCAGGGAATCGGGTACGAAGTGCATATCCACAATCCCTGGACCGGGGATTACTCCTTTCACCCCGAGGCGGGATAGCCGCTCAGGCAAATTACAGCGCAACAAAAACCGGCCGGCGCCGGGGCGCGAAACCCCGGCACCGGCCGATCTCAGATCAGCGAGCTACTTCTCCAGTTCGTCGATGATCTTGTTGAAGGTTGCGGACGGGCGCATGACCGCGGAGGTCTTTTCCTCGTCCGGCCAGTAGTAGCCGCCGAGGTCGGCAGCGTTGCCCTGGGCGTCCAGGAGCTCCTTGTCAATCACATCGGCGTTGTCGCGCAGGTCCTTCGCGATCGGGCCGAAGACCTCGGCCAGCTCGGCGTCGTCGGACTGGGCTGCCAGTGCCTCTGCCCAGAACAGGGAGAGCCAGAAGTGGGAGCCGCGGTCGTCGATCTCGTTGACCTTGCGGGACGGGGACTTGCCTTCGTCGAGAAGCTTCTCGGTGGCCTGGTCCAGCGCGGCGGCCAGGACACCGGCGCGCTCGTTGCCGTTCGTGTTCTTCTCGTGGCGGAAGGACTCAGCCAGTGCGAGGTACTCGCCGAGGGAGTCCCAACGCAGGTGGTTTTCTTCCTGGACCTGCTGGACGTGCTTCGGGGCGGAGCCGCCGGCACCGGTCTCGAACAGGCCACCGCCAGCCATCAGCGGGACCACGGAGAGCATCTTCGCGGAGGTGCCCAGCTCGAGGATCGGGAACAGGTCCGTGTTGTAGTCACGCAGGACGTTGCCGGTCACAGAGATGGTGTCTTCGCCGCGGCGGATGCGCTCCACGGAGGTCTTGGTGGCCTCGACCGGGGAGGCGATGGAGATGTCCAGACCCTCGGTGTCGTGATCCTGCAGGTACTTGTTCACCAGCTCGATCAGGTTGCGGTCGTGGGCACGCTCCTCATCCAGCCAGAAGATGGTCTTCATGCCGGACAGGCGTGCGCGGTTGACGGCCAGCTTGACCCAGTCCTGGATCGGGGCGTCCTTGGTCTGGCATGCGCGCCAGATGTCGCCGGACTCCACGTCGTGCTCGATCAGCACGTCGCCGGCGGAGTTCACAACCTGGACCTTGCCGTCGGCCGGCACCTTGAAGGTCTTGTCGTGGGAGCCGTACTCCTCAGCCTTCTTGGCCATCAGGCCGACGTTCGGGACGGTGCCCATGGTGGTCGGGTCGTAGGCGCCGTTTGCGCGGCAGTCGTCGATCACGGTCTGGTACACACCGGCGTAGGAGGAATCCGGGATGACGGCCAGGGTGTCCTGCTCCTGGTCGTCGGCGTTCCACATGTGGCCGGAGGTGCGGATCATCGCCGGCATGGAAGCGTCGATGATCACGTCCGACGGCACGTGCAGGTTGGTGATGCCCTTGGCGGAGTTCACCTGCGCCAGAGCCGGACCGTCCTGCAGGGCCTTGTCGAAGGCGGCGCGGATCTCCTCGCCGTTTTCCAGCTCGGACAGGCCTTCGTAGATGGCGCCGAGGCCGTTCTCGCCGTCCAGGCCGGCTGCGAGCAGCTCCTCGCCGTACTTGTCGTAGACGTCCTTGAAGTACGCGCGCACGACGTGGCCGAAGATGATCGGGTCGGAGACCTTCATCATGGTGGCCTTCAGGTGCGCGGAGAAGAGCACGCCTTCGTCCTTGGCGCGCTTCACTGCGTCCAGCAGGAAGGCGTCGAGAGCCTTGGCGGACATGTAGGTGCCGTCGATGACCTCGCCGGCTTCCACCTTGAGGCCGTCCTTGAGCACCTCCTCGCCGCCGTCAGCCTTGACCAGCTTGATGGTCAAGGTGTCTTCGGACGGCATAATGACGGACTTCTCGTTGTGGCGGAAGTCGCCGGAGTCCATCGTCGCCACGTTGGTCTTCGAGTCGGAGGACCACTCGCCCATGGAGTGCGGGTGCTTCTTGGTGAAGTTCTTCACGGCCTCCGGGGCGCGGCGGTCGGAGTTGCCCTCGCGCAGCACCGGGTTCACAGCGGAGCCCTTGACCGCGTCGTACTTCTCCTGCGCGTCCTCGTAATCCGGGATGTCAAAGCCGGCGGCCTGCAGCTCGGCGATGGCCTTCTTTAGCTGCACCAGGGAAGCGGAGATGTTCGGAAGCTTGATGATGTTGGCTTCCGGCGTCTTCGCCAGCTCACCGAGCTGCGCGAGCGCGTCGTCGACCTTCTTGTCGCCGAGGCGGTCCGGGAACTGCGCGAGGATGCGGCCGGCCAGCGAGATGTCGGCGGTGTCCACGTCGATGCCGGCGCGGGAAGCGAAGGCCTCCACGATCGGCTTGAGGGAGTACGTCGCCAGCAGCGGCGCTTCGTCGGTGCGGGTCCAAATGATCTTCGCCATAATGCTCCTTAGGTATAAGGTGTCTGACTTCAGCCAACCAGACTACTAGGGTCATCACACATGAGTCTCACAATCGCGTCGGTCAACGTCAACGGCATCCGCGCCGCCACCAAAATCCGCAACGAAAACAACCCGGGCATGCTGGCCTGGCTCGATGAAACCCCAGCGGATGTGGTGCTTATGCAGGAGGTTCGCGCCACCGTCGACCAGGCGCGCGCGGCGTTAGCGCCCGCGCTCGATGAAGGGTGGCATCTCGCCGTCGCCCCCGCGGAGACCCCCGGCGCGAAGGGGCGCGCGGGTGTGGGCATCCTGTCTCGCACTCCGCTTCACGACGTCACCTTCGGCATCCCCAGTTTCGAAGATGCCGGACGCTTTATCGCGGCCACACTTTCCGACGGCACCCGCGTCGGCTCGTTGTACCTGCCGTCGGGATCTGCCGACACCCCGAAGCAGGACGAGAAGTACCGCTTCCTCGACGAGTTCGAGCCGCTCCTGGAACAGTGGGCGGGCGAGTACCCGGACATGGTCATCGGCGGCGATTGGAACATCTGCCACCGCCGCGAGGATCTGAAGAATTGGAAAACCAACCGCAAGAAGTCGGGCTTTTTGCCGCACGAGCGCGCGTTCATGGACGCGGTATTCGGCTGCTTCCCGGATGAACAGCCGCAGGACTTAGACGTGAAGGCTGATGCCGTTTGGGCGGGCGCTGTGGAGTACGCGGCCGGAGGGCGTCGTGAAGCGAATGGCTCCCCGAAGTGGTTCGACGTTGCACGCAGGCTGCACCCGGAGGACGCGCCGTACACCTGGTGGACGTTCCGCGGCCAGGCCTTCAACAACGACGCGGGCTGGCGCATTGACGTGCAGGCGGCCACCGCGAACATGCTGGAGCGCGCCGAGCGCACCTGGGTGGATAAGGCGCCCACGGTGGAGCAGCGGTGGTCCGACCACTCGCCGCTTTTGGTTGAATACCGCTAATTGCTGAACACCGTTCAAGGACGGTCTACACTGGCACCTACTTGTGATGTGAACCACCAAGATTGGAGTGCAGCGATGACTGACATCCTTGAAATCGCACGCGAAAAGGCCCTGGAAAACGGCGAGGGGCTGAACAAGGAGGAGCTCGTCCAGATCCTCAACATCGAAGACGAGCGCCTGCCGGAACTGCTCGACCTGGCGCACCAGGTGCGCATCAAGCACTGCGGCGTGGACGTCTCCCTCGAGGGCATCATCTCCCTGAAGACGGGCGGCTGCCCCGAAGACTGCCACTTCTGCTCCCAGTCCGGCCTCTTCGAGTCCCCGGTCCGCTCTGTGACCCTGGACATCAACGAGCTGGTGGAAGCCGCGAAGCAGTCCGAGAAGATGGGCGCGTCCGAGTTCTGCATCGTCGCCGCTGTGAAGGGCCCGACCCAGCAGCTGCTCGACCAGGTCGCCGAAGCCGTCACCGCCATCCAGGACGAGGTGGACATCTCCATTTCCGCCTCCCTGGGCATCCTCACCCGCGACCAAGCGCACCAGCTGGCCAAGATGGGCGTGTCCCGCTACAACCACAACTTCGAAACCGCAGAGTCCTTCTTCCCCAACGTGGTGACCACCCACACCTGGCAAGAGCGCAAGGACACCCTGGAAAACGTGCTGGCAGAGGGTATGGAAACCTGCTGCGGCGGCATCATCGGCCTGGGCGAGACCATCGAGCAGCGCGCCGAATTCGCCGTGCAGCTCGCGGAAATCCAGCCGCACGAGGTGCCGATGAACTTCCTCGACCCGCGCCCGGGCACCCCGTTCGCGGACCGTCCGCTGGTCCCGCAGGGCGAGGCGCTGCGCGCCGTCGCCGCATTCCGCCTGGCCATGCCGTCGACCCAGTTGCGCTTTGCGGGTGGCACGGAGCTCGCGCTTGGCGACGACGGCACCGAAGCCGGCCTCCAAGGCGGCGCCAACGCCATTATCGGTGGCAACTACCTGACCACTTTTGGCCGCCCGATGGAGAAGGACCGCGACGCCGTCGACCGTGTGATGGAGGGCGCAACGCCGGGCGTGAACCTGGGCATTACCCCGGTGGGCGAGAAGGCCAACTCCGGCCACGGCGTGCTCTACGACACCATCAAGTCGCTGTAAGAAGATCCGGTAATGAAAATCCCGGATTCAACGGAACTCGCCGACGCAGTCCTCTCCGGCGAGATCGCCTGGCCGCTTGACCCGGCCAGGCCATACGATGCGCCGCGTATATGTCCGCTATGTCAGCGGCGCATGGTGGTAAAAATCAGCCCGATGGCGTGGGAGGCTGCCTGCTCCCGCCATGGGCTGCTGCGCTCCGAATGGTTGGAGAAGTAGCAGGGGCGGGAGTGGCTGCTAGCGCACGAAGCGCCTCGTGTTGCGAAACGCCACCGCGCTGACGGCGAGTGTGACCAAGCATGCGGCGCTTACGCCACCGACGGCGGCGGTGTACCAATCGTCTACATGGGACTCAGTAGCCCAGTACAACGCGACCGCGATGAGGAACGTGGCAAATGCGGTAATGAGACCGCGCCCCGCGCCGAAGGAGGCGTAGACCAAGCCGAGCGCAACCCCCACGATGGCAGCAACGAAGAAGAACGCGATGTGGAGCAGCACCGTCCACGCCATTGACGAGGTGTCTTGCCCGGCGTTCGCCATGATGTAGGGGGTGCCGTTAGTGTCCACCCAGGGCACGTCTGCGCCGTTGGTGAAGAGGAACAGGTCATAGGCTTGGTAGTACGGGCTCTTGAACTGGTTGTAGATCGAGGATGCCGCGGTGGGGACGCCCAGCGCCACTGCCGCCACGATGGATGTGAGTGTGGCTGAGTTCATCCACGTAGTAAAGCTTGCGCCGATCTGGTTCAACGCACTCCACTGCGCACCTGCCAGGATGAATAGGACGGTCAGTGCGAAGCCTCCGAAGACGGTCCAGAGGGAGCCATCGCCCTGGTAGAAACGGCCCAGCGGGACTAGGACCAGCAAAACAGCCAGTGTTGCCAGGTAGGACAGTGGTTTGAAGGGGCTGAGGAAGAGTTTCATCGTGCGGGCCTTTCCGTCGCGAGGAGGTCAATGAGTTCGGCATCGTCCGGGTACTCGATGGGCAAGTGGACATCGGCCTCGCCGATAGGTTCGGCGAACGTCGCGCGTGTCGTGGGCCCGAGACTCGCCGTCTCGGCGACGGGGAAGCGGGCGATAAGGTCTTTGATCTCGGCGGTGGGGCCGGTGACCGTTGGAAAGCACAGGCGGGCGTCGTCGAGTGGGACTGGGCGCGAAACCACCCGATCAAACACTTGGATGACATGGGTGGCGAGACCCACGAAGTCCTCCGGGCGATGCGATGCCATCACCACTCTGCGCTGCGGGTTCTCCGCGATGTAGTCGATCAGTCTCTGGCGGACCTGTTTGCGGGTGGTGGTGTCGATGCCGTCAAACGGCTCGTCGAGAAGCAGTAGGTCCTTACCTATGGCCAGGGCAATCTCAATGGTGAGGAGGCGGCGTTGCCCAACGGAGAGGTCTCTGATGCGGGCGTTGGGAAAGTCTAGGTCCACGTGCGGGTAGATCGCTGCGACTGCGCGCAGGTGATCGTCCACGGTTGTGCCCGCAAACTTCGCGTCCGCACCAGCCGGCACCAATGCAGCGTGCGGGCCCATGAGTGTGTGCAGGTAGTGGGTTTTGCCGGCGGCGTTCGGGCCGACCAGCGCGTAAAAACCGGGGTTCATCGGGTGCGCTCCTTTTCAATCATTGCGGTCAGCTCCTCGGTGGTGATGCCGAGTTGGTTGGCCTCATGGACAAACGGTTGGACAAAATCGCGGGCAAATGCATCACGACGCGTACGTAACACCTGCTCACGCGCACTCTCCAGGACGAACATGCCAAGCCCGCGGCGTTTCTCCAGGAGGCCCTCGTTGAACAGTTCGGTGAGCGCCTTGGCGGAGGTGGTGGGGTTGACGGAGTAATAAGCGGACAACTCGTTAGTGGACGGCACCCGGTCGCCGGGGGCGAGGGTGTCAGCGCCGATGAGGTCACGTAACTCATCTGCAATTTGTTGGTATATGGGTTTACCACTCATGTGGGTAACCATAGAACCGAAAAGCCCGGCGCGTCAACCCCCAATTTTTGACGCGCCGGGTGAGATCCGGTTATGTCGATGAAACCGCAGGCCAGCGGCTACTCGGCGTCGGTGATGTCGAGGAGTGCCGCGCCCTTATCTACATGGCTGCCGGCCTCCACCGCGAGGTTCTTCACAACACCGCTCTTGTGAGCCTTGACCGGGTTTTCCATCTTCATGGCCTCGAGGATGACCACGATGTCACCGGCTTCGACTCGAGCACCTTCGGTAACTTCGGACTTCACCACGGTGCCCTGCATCGGTGCGGTCAGGGTGTCTGCGCTGGCTGCGCCCTTGCCGGAACCCTTGCCTCCCGATCCACCGCTACGGGAGCGGCGCTTGCGGTCGCGGCGAGTCAAAGCAGAGGCGCCGAGAAGCAACGTCTCCGGCAGAGTGATCTCGATCGATCGGCCGTTGACCCCGACGGAGACGGTTCGGCGTCGCACCTCATCCTGGTCACTGTCGTCGCCAGCGCCGTCGGACTCGTAGGGCGCGACGTCCGGGTCCCATTCCTCTTCGATCCAGCGGGTGTATACGGCGAATTGGGAGGCGTCGCCGGTGAAGGCGTCGTCGTCAAGCATGCGCTGGTGGAAAGGAATGATGGTCGGCATGCCTTCGACCCGGAATTCGGCGAGGGCGCGCTTGGCGCGGGCGATGGCCTGGTCGCGTGTTTCGCCGCGGACGATGAGTTTGGCCAGCATCGAGTCGAACTGGCCGCCGATGGTGGAGCCGGCGCGGATGCCGGAGTCGACGCGCACGCCGGGGCCTGCGGGTTCGATGTAAGCGGTGGCGGTGCCGGGCATGGGCATGAAGTTGGTGCCGGCGTCTTCGGCGGTGATGCGGAACTCGAAGGCGTGGCCGGTGGGCTCCAGATCGGCGTCGAAACGCAGCGGCTCGCCGGCGGCGATGCGGAACTGCTCGATGACAAGGTCCACTCCGGTGGTTTCTTCGGTGACGGGGTGCTCGACCTGGAGGCGGGTGTTGACCTCAAGGAAGGAGATCAGCCCGTCAGCACCGACGAGATATTCCACGGTGCCAACGCCCACGTAGCCTGCTCGCTTCGTAATCGCTTTGGCAGACTCGTGGATGCGTTCGCGCTGCTCATCGGTGAGATATGGGGCGGGGGCTTCCTCGATGAGCTTTTGGAACCTGCGCTGCACGGAGCAGTCGCGGGTGCCAGCGACGATGACGTTGCCGTGCGTATCCGCCAGCACCTGTGCTTCAACGTGGCGGGCGCGGTCGAGGTAGCGCTCCACGAAGCACTCGCCACGGCCGAACGCTGCTTTGGCTTCTCGGGTGGCGGACTCGAACAGCTCGCGGATCTCGCCACGCGTGCGGGCGACCTTCATACCGCGGCCGCCACCACCGTACGCCGCCTTGATAGCCACCGGCAGACCGTGTTCGTCGGCAAACGCGAGCACCTCGTCCGCGCTGTCTACCGGGTCCTTTGTGCCCGGCACCAGTGGGGCGTCGACCTCTTCAGCGATGCGTCGGGCAGTGACCTTGTCGCCAAGCGCGTCGATGGCCCGCGGCGGCGGTCCGATCCAGGTCAGACCCTCGTCAATGACGCGCCGGGCGAACTCGGCGTTTTCCGCCAAAAAGCCGTAGCCGGGGTGGACGGCGTCCGCACCGCTGTCGCGGCAAGCCTTGAGCACTTTGTCGATATCCAGATAGCTTTGCGACGACGTCTCGCCACCGATCCCAATCGCCTCATCCGCCATTTCGGCGTAGGGCGCGTCCTTGTCGGGGTCGGCGTAGATCGCCACGGAGGCAAGGCCTGCGTCGCGGGCTGCGCGGATGATACGGACCGCGATCTCGCCGCGGTTGGCGACGAGGACCTTGCGGAACGGAAAGTCATGCATATGTGCGGTCCTTTCTAGAAGTAGGTGACGTTGCCGATGGTTGGCTGGCCGAACGCATCGCCGAACATGTTGTCTTCGTAGGCAGCACCGGCGCCGGCCTCAGCAGCGGAGGTGGCCTGCCAGGTTTGGGCCTCGGCGAGCACGGTGGTCAGTGCTGCCAGTTCGTCGTGGGACAGCGACGTGTCGTCGGTACGAAACAGTGGTGTCATGGTGACTCTCCTTAAACGGTCGGGGTCGCGGTCGGGTACGTGCCGTCGACGTTGAGACGGGCATCGGGGTTGAGCAGGAGTGCGATCTCGTCGGCGTGGTCGTCGATACCAGTGAAGCGGCGGTTCTCCACCTGGGTGAAGAGGTCGGCGCGGCCGATCATCCCGGCCTCGAGTCGGCTTGCGCCCTGGGCGAGGCGTTCGGTGGCGCGCTCACGCCAGGCGTCGGCGTCGCGGTTGTCGCGTTTCAGTGCGGCTTCGAACACACCCGGGTGGCCCAGCACCACGAGCGCGCCGACGTGGCCGAAACCGAGCGAGGTCAGGGCCGCCGCCTTCACGTTGCCGGCTCCGAGAGCGAGCGGGGAGCGCAGCCACACCAGGTTGGTTGCCTTCGACTCGATGAGAGGGTCGACGCAGTCCAGCGAGGCGTTCGGCGGGAGGTCGCCGGTTGTCAGGACATCGAGAAGTCCGCCGGTCTGCAGCAGCGCCGCACCTGCCTTGGAGTGACCGGTGAGGGTCTTCTGCGAGATGACGTACATCGGTGCATCCGGGTCGCGGCCAACGGCCGGCCACAGCACGGAGTGCAGTTCGGACTCGTTCGGATCGTTGGCGTTGGTGGAGGTGTCGTGCTTGGACAAGACGGTGACATCATCAGGCGTGAGTCCCAGCGAGGACAGGGATCGGGCCAGGCGCGAGTCGGTACCGCCGCAGGCCGCCGCCAGCACGCCGAGGCCTGGTGCCGGGATGGAGGTGTGTGCGCCGTCGCCGAAGCTGGAGGCGTACGCGACCACTGCCAGCACCGGCAGGCCGAGCTCGGCGGCGAGGGTGCCGCGGGCGAGCAGGACCGTGCCGCCGCCTTCGGCTTCGAGGAAGCCGCCGCGTCGACGGTCGTTGGCGCGTGAGATGAAGCGGCCGTCGATACCTTGTGCCGTCATCTTGGCGGTTTCGGCGGTGGCGTTCATGTCGCCGAAGCCCTGGAGGGATTCGACCTGGACGTCGTCGATACCACCGGCGACGACAAAGTCGGCCTTGCCCAGCGCAATCTTGTCCACCGCTTCTTCGATGCTGACTGCGGCGGTGGCGCACGCGCCGACCGGGTGGATCATGGAGCCGTAGCCGCCGACAAGCGCCTGCATGGTGTGCGCGGCTACCACGTTGGGCAGCGCTTCCTGCAGGATGTCAGTCTGGCGTTCCTCGCCGATGAAGCGGGAGACGAATACCTTGTGCAGCGATTCCATTCCGCCAATACCGGTGCCTTGGGTGGTGGCGATGAAAGATGGGTGCACCTTCTGCAGGAGCTCCGCCGGGGTGAATCCGGCGTTGATGAACGCGTCGACGGCGGTGACCAGGTTCCAGGCGGCCATGCGGTCCATTCCGTCGGCCATCTGGGCGGGGATGCCCCACTTGGTCGGGTCGAACCCGTCCGGCATCTGGCCAGCGACGGTGCGCGACAAGGTGGCCTTCTTCGGCACGTGTGCCAGGGCACCGGCGTGGCGTGTCACGCTCCATTCGCCGTCGATCTGGCGGATAGTGGTCTTCTCACCGTCGCCTTCCACGTATGCAAGTGCTTCTTCTTCCGTGGTCACGGTAAACGTGATGTCGCGGTCAAGGTAGACCTGCTCAAGGTCGATGGAGCCTTGGTCGGTGAGGAAGTACTTGTCCGTCAGCGTGCGGATGCCGCTGCGTGCGATGACGTCGTCGCGGAAGCGTTCGTAGATGTCCTCCTCGGCAACCTCCGCGCCGTCTTCGTCGTACCAGGCCGGGTTCGGGTCCTCGGACCAGGTGATCAGGCCCATCATCCACGCCAGTTCGAGGACGCCGGCTGCAGTGAGGTCGACCTCGCCGGTGCGCGTGATGCCGTATTCGGCTTCGCGGCGGGTGCGTCCGGAGCCCCAGCTGGATACTTCGCCGATGCCGACGACAACCACCATGTCGTCCAGCGAGCAGGTGACATCGCCCACGCTCGCCGGTGCGGGTTGGCGCGGGGTAGTGACGTTTGGCAGTGCGCGCACCGTGGCGCCATTGCTTGTCGACGACTCCGTGCCCGCCGCATCCACACGTGCATTCCGTGCCAGATCGGCGATGGACACGCCTGCCTTCTCGAGCCCGCCAGTGAGATCGAGATCCAGCGGGGACTGCTTCGCCTGCTCACGGGATTCCTCGGTGACCAGGCCGAGCAGCTGCGTGGAGATCTCCTCCGGGCTCCACACGTGAATACCTGCAGCCTGTGCCGCCGGGACGAGACCATCGTTGCCGCCCATCAGGTGCGTGCCGGCAACCCAGCCGATGCGGGCCTGCGCCAGGGTGACACCTTCCGGCCAGCCGGTTTCCGCAGACCACTTGTTCACAATCGCGTCGAAGGCAGCCTTGACCTCGCCGTAGGCGCCGTCGCCACCGAACGTGCCGCGGTTCGGCGAGCCCGGCAGAACGATGTGAGCGCGCTCGGCAGGGAAGTTATCGCCGCGCTGCGCCAAGTCGGACAGGCCGGCAATGGTGCGTTCGACCGACCACAGCAGCAGGCGGGCCTGCGTTTCGGCGTTGCCACCGACCTCTGCGAGCGAGCCGGACACAGGAGGTGCGGCGAACGGGAAGGCAAGCGTCGGGGTGAGTGCCGGTTTGATGATCTTGACGTCCTTGCCGACGGTTTCCTTCTGCTCGGACCCGATCCAGTCGATGAGTGCATCGATGTCGCGGTAGGACGACAGGTTCGTCGGCACCAGCCACAGGCGCGCGCCCACGGAGGCGTGCTCGGCGAAGAGGGTGCGGGCGAATTCCTTGCGCGCCTGGCTGACGTTGGACGCTGTCATGATGACCGTCGCACCGCCTGCGAGCAGGCGTTCCACCACTGCGGTGGCGATGGAACCCGGCGCGGCACCGGTGACTAAGGCGACGTCGTCTGCGTACGGCTCGTTCGCGTCGGCGATGGCGGCTGCTGCGATCTCGCCGAGTACGTTGCGACGATCACCTTCTGCGCGCTTGGCGTACCACTCGGCCTGCTTGGCCACGGTGGAGCCGGTGCCAGCGAAGCGCTGTGGTGCGAGGTCGATCTCACCGAGGGCGACGCGTGCGAGGTCTTCGCGGGCTTGGGCCCAGCGGTCGTCGAAAAGCACTGCCTTGCGCTCGTCGAAGACTGGGGTGACCTGCTTGACCCAGCCGGAGCCGAGTTCTGCCTCGATCGTTTCCACGATCGTGGTGTCCGGTGCGGGGATTTCCGCGACTTCGTCTTCGATGCCGAGCTTGTTCAGCAACGTGCGGGCGGTGGCCACCAGGGTGTCGGTGACTTCGTCCTTGTAGGCGTCGAGTGCAGCCGAATCCACCACTCCGCCGCCGGAGGAACCGCCGCTGGTGGCCTGGGAGACTGCAACGCCGTAGCGTGCGGCGACGTTTTGTACCGCCTGGTCGATCAGTGCCGTGATCTCCGCCTTGGTCGTGGCCGACGGCAGGCTGTTGAGCGAACCGCCACGCACCGATTCCTCAGTGCGGCTGCCCAACAAGATCTCAGCTTCGACGTGCGCGGTCCAGGTTGTGGGCAGGCCCCACGCGGCCGCGAGGTGCTCGCCGACAAACGCCGGCTTCAGGCCTGCGCTGCCGAAGAGTTGACGCAGGCGGGTGCCCACGGCCTCGGACAGGACAGCACCGAACGGGGTGTAGCCCGGTGCGGCGGTGTTCACACGCGTGTTCAGCGTAGCCACGTCGGCCTCCGCTGCGCCGTCGATGGCAGGCACGCCGAGCTCGGCGGACATGTCCATGAGCAGCTGGTTGCGCCGCGACGACACGCCGCCGGTGAGCTCCTCAATCGTGTCCGAAGCGTTGATCTGCTCGGGACGGATCTTGTTCTGCAGCGCGAACAGGACGGTGATCGCATCGGCTGCGGTGAAGGGAAGGTCGGACACGGGCGCGCCGGATGCCGGTGCAGCCGGTGCTGCCGGTGCTGACTCTGCTGGTGCGGCGGGTGCTGCCTCGGCTGCCGGTTGTGGGGCGGATTCGGTCGCTGGGGTCGAGTCGGCTTCTGTGTCGGCCGGGGCGTCGTCGACAAGCACGGGCTCCGGCGCGGCAACCACGTCGTTGAGCATGACGATGTCCTGGCTTGCCTCAACGTTGAAAACCGGCACGTGAATGCCGATGACATCCATCTCGCGCTTTGCCAGGTTGGTCAGCGTCGGTGAAGAGGCAAGGCCGACCTCGATGACCTGGTCGATGCGACCAAGCAGGTAGTCCTGGGTTTCAATCCAGCGCACAGGGGAGGCGAACTGCCACGCCAACAACTCGATGAGCAGCGTGCGCGCGAGCGTGTTGCGTTCGGTGTTCTCCGGCGTCATGCCCTTGAGGCGTTCGGAGGGGACCTCGTTGGTGACGGCGTCGATGAACTCTTGCGTCAGCGCAAACGGCTTGGCCACCAAGTTCGGAATGTAGCGGTCCACCAGCGTGTCCACGTCGATGATTTCCGGCATGTACTCGTCGAGCTTTTCGGCGAAGTCTGCAACACCCTCGCGCAGCACGCGTGAGTGGAACGGAACGTCCACGCCTGGAACCGTGACGTAGGCGCGTGGATTAACCGAGTTAGCCTTGCGCTCCAGGGCGGCAAGGCCGCGCTTCGTGCCAGCCACGGAGTACTGCTGGCCCTTGATGTTGTAGTTGACAATCTCCAAGAACTCGCCGGAATCCTGCGCAACACCAGCGACGTACGCTTCGACCTTGTCCGGGCCGACACCGATCATGTTCGGGCGCAGCGCACCCATGCCGTAGTCGGAGTTGCCCTCCGCGTCGCGTGGCACCAGGGAACCCATGGCGGAGCCACGCGAGTACACGATGTCGATGACCGCTTCCAGGTCAAAGATGTTGCCCAGGGCTGCAAGCGCGGTGTATTCACCGAGCGAGTGGCCCGCAAAGTACGCGCCGGAGGCCAACGTGTTGGCCTCGTTCAGGCGCTGCGTCTGCGCGTAGGCGACAACGGCCATGGCCACCTGCGTGAACTGGGTCAGGTGCAGGACGCCATCCGGGTGTTTGAACTCCAGACCGCGGATGACCAGGCGCGACGGGTTGTCTTCCACAATGCGCTGGATGGAAAACCCGTGGGTCTCACGCGTGTGGCGGTCAGCGCGGCGCCACACGTCGCGCGCGGCAGCGGAAGCCGCACGGTCGCCGTTGCCCATGCCCTGGGTTTGAATGCCCTGGCCGGGATAGACGTAGGCGGTGCGCGGCTGGGCCAGAAGCGCCTGACCACGGGAGACGACGTCGCCGGCGATACGGCAGGTCACCTCAAGGGCCTGCTGGATGCCGACGCGGCCGACGCGCTCGACGGTGATCTCTACATCGTCGTCAAGCTGCACCATGCCGTACATGGAGTAGGTCCAGCCGATGACCTGGCCGTGGCCAGCAGCCAGGTGCTGTGCGGTGGCGGATAGCCACATGCCGTGCACCAGCGGCGCATCCAGGTTGACCAGGGCTGCTGCGTTGGCGGAGGTGTGAATCGGGTTGTAGTCGCCGGAGACCAGAGCAAACGGGGTCATGTCCGACGGTGCGCGCACCACGGTGCGGTCCATGAACGAACGCGGGGTCGGCTCAACCTGCTCGCTTGCTGCACCACCACCGTAGGCCGGTGCCGGGACCGGCATTGCAGTACCGGTGGCGCGACCACGGATGGCAAAGCGCTGCATCTGGGTTGCCACAACCTCGTCGCCGGAGCGCAGCTCCAACTCGACGGTGACAATGCGGCCAGAGGTGGACTCAGCAATCGAGGTGCACTTGGAGGTCACGTCGATGCGCCGGCCATCTGCAAGCTCGGTAAGCGGGACGCGCAGGTCGATGACGTGATCCAGGTGGACGGCGTTGAGCAGGCCCTCGATCACCGGCGTGCCGTCAGCCAACTTGCCGGAGCCCAGCGCTGCGTAGATCGCCGGCCAGCAGGGGCCAACCAGCACGTCTGGCGTGCCCACCACAGCGTTGTCGGCCACAGCGCCGCCGGTGACTGCAGAGTGCGATGCCAAAAGGGAAGCGGGCAGCGTAAACGACGAGCGCGCCACACCAAAAGGCGCGTCTTCGGTCGGTGCCTCGATCTGCGGGATCTCAGTAATCGTGTCGCCGGCTTCGCTGACCGAACCGACACCAGCCAGGCCAGACAGCAGCTCGAAGACGCTGTCAGACAGGCGATCGCCGTCCACAATCGGGGAGGCACCCGTGCCCGCACCGGCAGGGATCTCGACCGGGATGTTCACCTCACGCACGTAGAACGGACGCTGGTCGTCCGGCAGGTGGTCCCACGCGGAATCAGCGTGGATTCGGATCGTCCACTCGCGCTCACCAGCCGTGTTGGTGGTTGCCTCCACGTCGAAGGCGTCCTCGTCCAGCGCGTATGCAGGGTTGGCCATCAGGTGGCCGTGCCACACCAAGGTCGGGCAGGAGCGCAGATACGCGGCCTCGTCGGCGGCGTCGCTACGTCGAGCGAAGCGGGATTCGGCGGTGGCGCCGTCGTCGATAAGCATCTGCGTCGCGGCATCCTCAAAACGTGCCAGCAACTGCGCAACCGGCTCGTTCTTACGCGTAATACCAGCAACCGCAACCGGGCCCGGGATAATGCGCACCTGGTCAGCGGTGTAGCGCTCATCCTGTGCCTGCCACAAGGTGTCCTTGCCAAACCAGGACTTCAGATCCGCATCAAGTGCTGGCACCCACGGCAACGGCTTCGGGTAGGCATAGTGCAGACCGATCCACCACGCCGCATCGCGCGGGGAAACCACGACCTCGCGCGCCTGCGGGTAGTGCTGCAGCAAGGTGCTGAGACCATCGCGCGGGGAGATCTCGACATCGTCGGGGAAGAGGGTCGGGATCTCGCCATGGTCGGCCTCGTTCAGACGTGCCTCGATGCGCTGGAGCAACGCAACAAAGCGCGCGTTCCAGGTCTGGTCGATAAACGGATCGGCGAGCTCGACGAAGCGCTTGACCCACTCGGCGTACGTCATCGTCTCCACGTCGCCGAAGTACGGCTTCGCCGTCTTCGACAGTGCCTCGATGATCTCCTCGCGGTGCGCCGGGTACTCCTCAATATCCAACGAGGCGATGAACCGTGCCGCCTTGGCAAAGGAGTTGTCCAGGTCGTGCAAGTCCGCCAGCAGGTGCGATTGCGACGACGCCACACCCGCTACGCCGCGACCGCGGCCGACCCAACCGCCGTTGTTCTCCGGCGGCAGGCCAGGCGTGTCCACGAGCAGCTGCTTGACCGAATCCGTGGCCTTCGCCTCCTTCGTGGCCATAGCCACGGTGCCGACGAACACTCCATCCACCGGCATCGCAGGCAAACCGAACTTCTCAGACCAACGGCCCGTAATCAGCTCCGCGGCACGCTCCGGCGAGTACACGCCACCGCCGACGGTGAGCACCGCGTTGTCGTGCGCGCGGATCTCGGGGTAGGTCTCCAACAGCATGTCCTCCAGATCAACCCAGGAGTGGTGGCCGCCAGCGTGGCCGTCCTCCACCATCAAGATGACCTGGTCGTCCGGGTTCGCCGCAGCGATTGCGAGCGCGTTGCGGATCTGCTGCGTTGTACCGGGCTTGAGCGCAATGTAAGGGAAGCCATCCTGGTGCAGCTGCGCGAACAGCTCTGTGGCCTCGTCGACGTCCGGAATGCCCGCGGAGATACACACGCCGTTAAACGGAGCACCAGCAGCGCGGGCCTTCGGCACCATGCGCGTTTGGCCGAATTGCAGGTTCCACAGGAAGCGGTCGAAGAACATGGTGTTGAACTGCGCGGTGCGACCAGGCTGCAAAAACGCCTTGAGGTTGGCGGTGTGCTTGCCAAACTCCTCCTCGGAGTACATGCCGCCACCGGCAAGTTCCGCCCAGTAGCCGGCGTTGGCAGCGGCGGCGACAATCTCGCCGTCCGCGGACGTTGGGGTCATGCCACCCAGGATGATCGGGGACAGACCAGTTAGCGACGAGAACTTCGTCTGCGTGTACGTCTTGCCATCCGGCAGCGCGATCACTCGTGGCGCGTAGGCCGAGTAGTCCACGCCCTGCGGCAACTCAGCGCCCGGGCGTGCAAGCTCGTCGCGCTTCGCGGCGGTGGACGCGTCCAACACAGCGACGCCGGAGCCGTTGGCCAAGTTGGTCGCAATCGTCGCCGTAGCCGTATCAAACGTGAAAATGTGGCTCGCGCCCTGGGCAATCAGGTCGCGCACAGTTTCGGTGAAGTCGAACCGGTCCACCAAAATTGATTGCGCAAGTTCACGGGGAGTGGTGGTTTCAAAGGTGATGCCGCACGCGTCCGCCCACTGCTGCGCCAACTCCACAGCGGGGACGTTCGTGTCCACGTGGAAGGGGTACGCAACATCAAGCGAGTCGAACACCGGCGTGATTTCGGATCCGCCGTACTCCACTTCCAACTTGGCGTTGTAGTTGCTCGCAGCCGCTTCGATGTCCTTGCGTGCCTGCGTGAGCGCCTCCGGGCTGCCAGACAGCACCACGTGGCGGTGCCCATTGATCACGCTGATAGGAGCCGCTTGCGTATCGACGACAAACTCACCGACCTGCTCAGGCGTCAGCCCACGAACCGAAAGCATCCGGCTGCGCGAGTCGGCGCCACCGTACACGTTGGTTGCGGCAGCACCCATGATGAAGGCGAACGCAAGAGCTTTCTCCGCAGCCTGTGGGCCGTTGGCGCGATTGAGCGCGGCGGCGCCCAAGATGCCCTGGGAGTGTCCAGCGAACAGTGCGTCGGTGGTGTCGAGCCCGAGCTGCTCGAGATCTTCCGCGGCAACAATCTGCGACAGCAGAATCGCCGGTGCACTGACCGCGGGCAGGGCGTCGATCGCCTCGTGCGAGGTGTCCGCATCCATCGCGTCGCGAATACGCTGCACAACTCCTGGCACGACAGAGGCCAACGGGCGGGCAACAGCAGCGGTGAGGGACTGGGCGTCGTTAAGAAGCTGCTCCATGCGGAAACGTGCCACAGGAGTCGCGGCAGCATCAGCGAGCGCCTGCTGCCAGGAAGAACCCTGCCCCGGGAACAGGATTGCGGGACGCTTCAGGGAAGAAAAAGAGGTGGAATTCATAACAGTGTCCTTATGGTCCTTTGCATCGGAGCGGGATTAGAGCGGGATATTGCCGTGCTTGCGCATTGGACGCGCTACGGTCTTGTCACGGAAGAAACGCAGTTGCGCTGCGATAACAGCACGGGTTTCGCTTGGGAGGATGACCGAATCGATCAGGCCTCGCTCAGCGGCCTTGTACGGGTTGAGCATCTCGTCCTCGTAGTTGCGCTCGTACTGCGCAATCAGTTCGCGGAGCTCCTCGTCGTTCACGCCGGAATCGCGGGCGTTTGCAATGTCTTTGCGGTTGATGAAGCCGACCGCGCCAGACGCACCCATCACCGCGATCTGCGCGGTAGGCCATGCCAAGTTCACATCGGCGCCAAGGCCTTTTGAGCCCATCACGCAATACGCGCCGCCGTATGCCTTGCGCATGGTCACGGTCACCTTCGGCACGGTTGCTTCGCCGTAGGCGTACAGCAGCTTTGCACCGCGGCGCAGAATGCCGCTGTGCTCCTGGTTCGCGCCGGGCAGGAAGCCGGGTACGTCCACCAGCATGACAATCGGGATGTTGAAGCTGTCGCACGTGCGGATGAAACGCGCGGCCTTTTCCGCCGAATCGATGTCCAAGCAACCTGCGAGCACCATGGGCTGATTAGCGACGAAGCCCACCGGCTGGTCCTCAATCCGGCCAAACGCAGTGACGACGTTTTCAGCACGCTGCTCCATGACCTCCAGGAATTCGCCGTCGTCCGCGATATGCGCAATCACGTCGCGGACCTCGTAGGGGGTGTTGGGCGAGTCTGGGATCAATGAATCCAGCGCGGCAGCATCGGTGGCGTCTGCCTCTGCATCGGTTGGGGTTGCGGGACGCGGCGCCGACTTCTGGCGGTTGTTCGACGGCAAGTACTCAAGCAAGTCAGCCACCCAGTCGAGCGCATCCTCATCGGATTCCGCAACGTAGTGGCAGTTGCCGCCCTGCTGCATGTGCATCCAGGCGCCGCCGAGCTCTTCTTGTGAGATTTCCTCGCCCGTGACCGTCTTGATTACGTCCGGGCCGGTGACGAACATCTTCGAGGTCTCGTCCACCATGACCACAAAGTCAGTCAGCGCGGGGGAGTAGGCGTTACCGCCCGCGCACGCCCCCATGATCACGGAGATCTGTGGGACCACGCCGGAGGCTTCGATGTTGTGCAGGAAGGTCCGCGCGATCCAGTCCAACGACACCGCACCGTCCTGGATGCGGGCGCCTGCGCCTTCGTAAAGCCCGATCAGCGGACGGCCGGTGGTCACGGCGAGGCGCTGGATCTTGGTCATCTTCTCGCCGTAGACCTCACCCAACGCGCCTCCAAAGACGGTGCCGTCCTGGGAAAAGACGCACACTTCGCGGCCGTCGATGGTGCCGTGGCCGCACACGATGCCGTCTGTTGCCGGGCGCTTGGCCTGCATACCGAAGTCGTGGGTGCGGTGGCGCACCAGCTGGTCGGTTTCCACGAAGGAGCCCTCATCGAGCAGGTAGTCCAGGCGCTCGCGTGCGGTGAGGCGGCCGGCGGAACGGACTTTGTCCAGGGGTTTCGGCCCCAGCGGTTCGTGTGCCTCGGTGCGCAGGCGCCGCAGTTCCGCTATTTTGTCGGCTGTTGACGAACGTTGTTTGTCATCCAAAATAGTTTTGGAGTCAAAATTAAAAGCCATGCGGGCATAGTAAACCTACTGAAGCGTAAGTAAAAGGATTGGCCACGATTCACAGAAAATAGCCAGCATTTCTTATGCGATCGCAAACACAACAAAGTCGCAACCGCCGACGGGAGGAACGCGCATGTACATCGGCACTGACCTGGTCCACATTCCCGGTTTGGCCCAGCAAATGAAGTTGCCGGGATCCACCTTCATGCAGGTGTTTACCGACCGGGAGCGGCGCGAATGTGCCGCGAAGCCGGACTCGGTCGCATCGCTGGCTGGCCGCTGGGCCGTGAAAGAGGCTTACGTCAAAGCCTGGGCGTCCACCCGCTTCGGGCGGCCGCCGCAAATCGCCCCCGATGACTTCAATTTCGCGGAGGTAGAGGTAGTTCAGGATGCGTTCGGTCGCCCCGCGGTCCAGCTGCACGGCCGCGCCGGGGAGGTTGGGCCGCCGGTTTGCAGCGTGAGTATCAGCCACGACGGCGACTACGCCGTGGCCGTGGTTGCAGTGGAGGTGGCCACAGGGGCGGGCTGCGGCAGCCTCTAGATGCTTACCCCAGGATGCTTATCCCTCGAGAGCGATCGACCGTTGTGGAGCGCGCCACTCGAGAAGTAAGCATCCTGGAGTAAGCATCCTCGGAATTGGGGGCGGAATGGGCCGGAATTGGGCCGGAATGGGACCGGAATGGGGGCGGGGCAGCGGCGACCATTTCCGTTAGCGCCAGGCGCGGGCCGCGGCGACGAAGCCCTCGGCCAGCCTTTCGCCGGTGCGGGTGAGATGATCGTCGTGGCGCAGCAGCTCCGCTTCGACCGCGGCACCGTAGTGGCCGCCATTCGCCGCCCACTGGCCGGCCACCTCCGGCGAGCACTCCGGGTGAAACTGCACCGAGACGATCGACCCCAGACGCATGGCCTGAATCGGGCAGCGCTCGCTGGAGGCCAGGAGTGTCGCGCCGGGAGGAAGCGCGACTACCGCGTCGTGGTGGGATTGCTCGACCATCAAGGATGCGCCGAGGGGGCCGAGCAGGGGATCGTCCACGCCAGCGTCGGTCAACGTCACCTGGGTGGCGCCTTCCTCGTCTTGCGTCGCTAGACCGACGGAAACCTCGCCGCCGAAACAGTCGGCGATGATCTGGTGGCCCAGGCAGATGCCGAGCACGGGTCTGCCCGATTCGAAGGCGCTGCGGAGCAGCTCGTGCACCGCCGGTAGCCACGGCGACGCGTGCGTGTCCAGCGCATTCGCGCGTCCGCCGAGGAGGATGAGGGGGTCACCGGAGGCGTCGATAGGCAATGGCTTCTCGCCGCTGAGATCGACGGTGCGCAGGGTGGCGCCGGCGCGCTCGAGCCACGGGCCGAGGCGTTGCAGCGGCGCGGCGGCATCGGGTTGGAGGACGGTGACGCGCATTGGCGGAGGCGTTTAGAAGTAGTAGCCGAAGTTCTGCGTTGCGTAACGCTTGCCGCCCTTGTCGGCGATGCCCACGCCGATGTGGGTGTACCGGGTGTGCAGCATGTTGGCGCGGTGGCCGGGGGAGTTCGCCCACTGCTGCACCATCGCGTCAGCCGTGGCGGACGGGGAGTTCTGCAGGATGTTCTCGCCCATGACCAGGTTGGGCTGCTCCGGCATCTTCAACGGCGAACGGTGCTCGAAGTTGCCGGTGCGCGCCATCGTTTCAGACCATTCCTGGGCGAACGTGTTCATCTCCGGCAGCGGCTTCAGGGCCGGCAGCCCGTGGTCGGCGCGGAACCGGTTGGTGGCATCGATGAGCTCCTGCTGCGATACCTCCACCGTGCGGGAGCCGAACGGTGAGGAGCTGCCGGAGGAGGACTCCACTCCCAGCTGGTTGCCCAGACCGGCAATGGCGCTGATGAGGGTGATCAACGTGACCAGGGCTGCGAGACCCTGCTGAATCTGACGCATATCGAGTTGTGGCACGAGCAATCCTTTCAAAGGCGGTGATGGGCTAACTATATGATGAACCCCATGCAACGCGTGCTTTCCGGAATCCAGCCCACCGCCGACTCCTACCACCTGGGTAACTACCTCGGTGCGCTGAAACAGTGGATCGACCTGCAGGACGGCTACGACGCCTTCTACTTCATCCCGGACCTGCATGCCATCACCGTGGACCAGGACCCCGAGGAGCTGCGCCACCGCACCCTCGCCGGCTGCGCCCAGCTGATCGCGCTCGGCATCGACCCGGAGCGCTCCACCTTGTTCGTGCAGTCGCACGTGCCCGAGCACGCCGAGCTGACGTGGGTGCTGCAGTGCCTGACCGGCTTCGGCGAGGCGAGCCGCATGACGCAGTTCAAGGACAAGTCCGCCAAGCAGGGTCAGGACCGCACCTCCGTGGGCCTGTTCACCTACCCGGTGCTCATGGCGGCCGACATTTTGCTGTACTCCCCGCAACTTGTACCGGTGGGTGAGGACCAGCGCCAGCACCTGGAGCTGACTCGCAACCTCGCGGAGCGCTTCAACTCCCGCTACGGCAAGACCTTCACCGTGCCGGAGGGCACGATCGTTGAGGGCGCGGCGAAGATCTACGACCTGCAGGATCCCACCTCGAAGATGTCCAAGTCGGGTGCGAACCCGAAGGGCATTGTGAACCTGCTGGACGCACCGAAGACGTCCGCAAAGCGCATCCGCTCCGCCGTGACCGACAATGATGGCGTGATCGCCTACGACAAGGAGAACAAGCCGGGCGTGTCCAACCTGCTGGTCATCCAGTCGGCGCTGACCGGCAAGCCTATCGACGACATCGTCGCCGGCTACGAGGGCCAGGGCTACGGCGCGCTCAAGGTCGACACCGCAGAAGCACTCGAAGCGTTCACCACGCCGCTTCGCGCCCGCTACGACGAGCTGATGTCCGACCGCGGCGAGCTCGAAGCCATCCTGGCCCGCGGTGCCGAACGCGCCCGCGAGGTCGCGGCCCCGCTGTTGGCCGACGTGTACGACAAGGTCGGCTTCCTCGCACCGAAGCGCTAGGGGCTCGCGGCGGGGCCGGGGGTCCGCTTCCGGCGCAGCCTCAGTGCTTCGCTCGTGCGGCCCGCAGGCCGTTCAAGATCACGATGACTTCGGCGACCTCGTGAACCAATACGACGGCGGCTAGGCCCAGCACGCCGGTGATCGCCAGTGGCATCAACACGATGATGATGGCCAGAGACAGCACGATGTTCTGGTTGATGATCCTGCTGCCTCGGCGGGCGTGCTGCAGCGCTTGCGGGATCAGTCGGAGGTCGTGGCCGGTGAAGGCGACGTCAGCGGAATCGATCGCGGCATCAGAGCCAGTCGCTCCCATCGCTATGCCCACCGTCGCGCCCGCCAGTGCCGGCGCGTCGTTGATGCCGTCGCCGATCATCGCCGTCGGTGTCTTAGAGGAGAATGCGGCGACAATGCTTGCCTTGTCCTCCGGGCGCAGCTCGGCGCGCACGTCATCGATTCCGGCGATTTCAGCCAGCGCCCGGGCGGTGCGAGTGTTGTCGCCGGTGAGCATGCTCACTTCCACATCGTTGGCGCGCAGGGTCTGCACGGCTTCGGGCACCTCGGGCCGCAGCTCGTCGCGGACACCGACCGCTCCGGCGAGGGTGTCATCGACGGTGACCAGGACGCAGGTCTGGCCCTCGGACTCCATGCGCTCAACGTCTGTCTTCAGTGGCCCGGCGTCGATCCACCGGGGGCTGCCCACCAGCACCCGTCGACCTTCGACGGTGCCGCCGATGCCATGCCCGGCTTCCTCGCTGATGTCCAGGGCGGCGGGCGCTTCGGGCCCCGCTGCCGCGATCGCCGCGGCGAGGGGGTGCGTCGATTGCTGCTCAACTGCCGCCGCGAAAGCAAGCACCTGAGCCCGATCGAACCCGTCTGCCGGGACCACGCCGGTAACCTCGGGCTGGTTGCGGGTGAGGGTTCCGGTCTTGTCCACCGCCAGGTGACGGATGCCGCCGAGCCGCTCGAACGCCGCGCCGGACTTGATGACCACGCCGAACTGGCTGGCCGCGCCGATCGCGGCCACGACCGTCAGCGGCACGGAGATTGCCAGCGCGCACGGCGACGCTGCGACCAGAACCACCAACGCACGGGTGATCCACGTCTCGGGGTCGCCCAGCAGCGAGCCGATCACGCCGACTAGCACCGCCAGGATCATCACCCCGGGCACTAGGGGTTGAGCAATCCGGTCGGCGATCCGGGCGCGGTCGCCCTTTTCCGCCTGCGCCTGCTCGACCAGGTCCACGAGTGTGGTCAGCGAGTTGTCCGTTCCAGCTGCGGTCGTCTCTACTTCCAGCACACCGGCGGAGTTGATCGCTCCCGCGGGCACCTCGTCGCCGGGCGCAACCTCCTCCGGAATGGATTCTCCGGTGATCGCTGAGGTGTCAAGGCTGGAGCGCCCAGACCGAATGATGCCGTCCGTGGCGATCCGCTCTCCGGGGCGCACGAGCATAAGCTCGCCAGCCACGAGGTCCTTCGCTGCGACCTCGACCGACGTGCCGTCGCGCAGCACCGTCGCGGTCTGCGGCACCAACTTCAACAGTGCCCGCAGTCCGCCCTGCGCCCGGTCCATCGCCTTGTCTTCCAGTGCCTCGGCGATCGAGTACAGGAACGCTAGCGCCGCGGCCTCCCCGACGTAACCGAGGATCACGGCGCCGACCGCGCTGATCGTCATCAGCAAACCAATGCCGAGCTTGCGCTTCGTGACAAGGTTCCGGATCGCGCCGGGCGCGAACGTATACGCCCCTAGCAGCAGGCCGACCCAGAACAGTACTGTCGCGGGTGTCTCTAGCCCGGACCAGCCCAGCGTCAGGCCTATGCAGAGGGCTACGCCGGAGAAGATCGGCAGCAGCAACTCGGGGTCCTTCCACCATGGCCGATCGAGTTCTTCGATCTCTGTGGTGGGTTCGTGTTCGCATCCACACGCCGAGCTCATGCGTCCGCTCCCTTCTCGCCGCAGCCGGGCACCGAGCACTCAGGGTCGATGCACGGGGCATTTTCGTCGACAGCCAACGTCGCGTTCACCAGCGCGTTGAGCGCTGCCGCGAGGTGCGGATCGGCGATTTCGTAGCGGGTCTTGCGGCCCTCCGGCTCGGCGACGACGATGCCGCAGTCACGCAGGCAGGTCAGGTGGTTCGAGACGTTTGAGCGGGTCAGGTCCAGGTCGCGCGAGAGCACGGCCGGGTAGCTCGGGCCGTCGAGTAGTGTCATCAGGATTCTGGAACGCGTCGGATCCGCCATGGCCCGGCCGAGCCGGTTCATGACGTCGAGGCGTGAAGCAATAGTCAGCATGAACTGAACTATACAGTATGTCCTGAACTATACAGAATTGACTGAACTGATGTGGTGTGCGAAGGGCCTGCCGCCACCATGCCCCGGCTCCGTCCCGTCATCGCACGGCCTCCTCTACGATGTGTTTGGTAAATGACACATATTTGAAGGGACGTCGATGGCTACCTCGACCGCGCCGCGCAAGGCGTACACCGACGAACACGGCATTGAGCGCGCCTCGAAGCAGCAGAAGGGCGGCTTTGAGGAAAAGGTGGAGAAGAAGTCTCCCGCCGCTGGTCACCTGCTGCGCATGAACGAGCGTTTCGGCGCTCAAGGCGGCAACCAGCTAGCCGCTGGCATCACCTATTTCTCCGTGCTGGCGCTGTTCCCGCTGCTGATGCTGGTCTTCGCGGGCCTCGGTTTCTTCCTCAACGCCCGTCCAGATCTGATGGACGACATTCAAAACCAGATCACCCAGTCGCTGGACGGGGATTTGGGAGACATGGTCAACGAGCTGGTTGAGACCGCGATCGACCAGCGTGGCGCGGTGGCCGGCATCGGCCTGCTCACCACCTTGTGGTCCGGCCTGGGTTGGATGAACAACCTGCGCGTGGGCGTGTCCGCGATGTGGAAGGTGGATGCGAACGAGGGCGGCAACTTTGTTACCAAGAAGCTCGCGGACCTGCTGGGCCTGATCGTGCTGATCGTCCTGTTCATCGTCGCCGCAGTAGTGACTGCCCTGGGAGTGTCCAGCTGGACCAGCACCCTGATGGAGCGCCTCGGCATCGGCGATTTCCCAGGCGCGCGCCTTGTGGTGTGGGTTGTCGGCTTCCTCGTCAGCGTTTTGGCCAGCTTCCTGGTCATGCTGTGGGTGAACATGTACATGCCGCGCACGAAGGTTCCGGTGAAGTCCGGTTTGAAGGGTGCGCTGCTCGGCGCGGTTATCTTCGCCATCCTGCAGCAGTTTGCTGGCCTGGTCATTTCTTCGGCCACCGGTAACCCGGCGGGTGCGATCTTTGGCCCGATCATCACCTTGATGGTCCTGCTGTATCTGATCTGGCGCGTGGTGCTCTACGTCGCGGCGTGGACTGCCACCACCGAGGAATCCCTCGCGTTGGCCCCGGCTGAGGTGCCGGAGCCGGCCGTGATCAACGTCCGCGCCGGCGCGGTCCGCGGCAGGGAGGAGTCCAAGCCGTCCGGCAAGACGCTGGGGGTTGGCGCGGCGCTGGGCGCTATCGGCGTCGGCGTGGTTTCTCTCCTGTCCCGAGACTAAACGCGGTGGCCAGCGCGGCGAGCGCGAGTACGGCCACCACAATCACATAGGACCACCAGCGGTTCCAGGTCGTCTCCTCCCCAGCACGTTCAGGCGCGGGGGTGGGGGCGGCCGTTGTCGTTTCTGGGGTGACGGTGGTCTTCTCAGCGAGAGGCTCAAGCTTTGCGACGGAGCTTCGCACCCCATACGCCTCGTGCAAGAGCATCTGCGCCTGCTCCCAGGGGCGGTGGTCGTAAGCCGTGGTGTCCAGCACAACCGCCACGAGGCGGCGGCCTTCGTGGTTCACGGCACCGACGAACGTGTGGTTCGCGTCGTCGGTGTAGCCGGTCTTGCCGCCGATGCCGTCCGGGTCGTTGAGGTAGAGCTGGTTGTCGTTCCACAGCTCGAATGCTGGCAGGTCGTCGAAGCCGGGGAAGGTGGTGTGCTCCGTGTCGACGATGCGGGTGAAGGTGGGGTCCGCGAACGCCACGGTGTAGGCCAAGCCCATGTCCCAGGCGGAGGTGGACATCCCGGCGCCGTCCAGACCGGAGTAGGAGGTGGCGCGGGTATCCGCCATGCCTAGTTTCTTGGCCAGCGCGTTGACCTTGCCGAGTGCGAGCTCGTCGCCGCCGAGGGCTTGGGCGAGCGCGTGCGCGCAGTCGTTGCCCGAGGACAGCAGCAGTCCGGTGAGCAGGTCCTCGACGGTGTAGTCGCCGCCCTCGCCGATGCCGGCGGCAGAGCCTTCCTGGCCGGCGGATTCGGCGGAGACTTCGACCTTCTGGTCTAGCGGCAGCTCGTCGATGACGGTCAGTGCCAGCAACACTTTGATGATCGAGGCCGGCCGGTAGCGACCGTGCGGGTCCTTCATCGCCACTACCTCGCCGGAATTTAGGTCGGCGACCAGCCAGGCGGAGGCGACTACGCCGTCGGGGGTGGTGTAGCCGTCGGCGGCGGTCACGCCGCAGGGGCCGTCGAAAAGCACCGGCAGCGGGGCAGGAGAGGTGGCGGCGCGCTCGGAGGTGGACACCGGCTCCGGCGGCCAAGTGGCCTGTGGGCAGGCGTCGGTGTCGGGCGCGCGGCCGCGGCTGGGCGGGATCCAGTTGCCGCCCTCGTCGTAGTAGCCGACGGTCGGGCCGGCCGGGGAGGTGGTCTCGGTCGGGGTTTCGGCGTCTTGGGCGTGAGCTGTCGTCGACAAGCAAAAGCTCAATGCTGTCACCGCTGCGAGCGCACGCTTCATCTAGGACTCCTTTTGGTCGTAGCGGGCCGCGAGCCGCTCGATGAGCTCGTCGGTCAAAGCCTCGTCGGAGAGAATAATATCCAGCATGTCCGCGTTCATCGCCTCCGTCTCGGCCGGGTCCGGCTCCTCGGCGGCGTCTTCCTCGTAGGAATCGCCGGTCAGGTCCACGCCAATGCTGTCGAAGAGGCCCTCGTCTTCCGCAACCTCCGGCTCCGGCGCGACACCAACCGCCTCCGCCAGAACTTCCGCGTCGATGGCGGGGAACTGGGTGGTGAACTCGGTGAGGAAATCATCCGCGTCGCTGACCGCCTCCGCCGGGCGCTTGCCCTTGCGGATCTCCGCCTCAATGCGGCGCTGCAGCGCTTTTTCCATCTGCCGGTGGCGCCACGAGCGCACCCGCGTCGGCTCCAGCCCGCGGGCCACCGCGCGCGACTTGTCCTCCGCCTTCTTGGCCAGGTGTGCGACCTGGGTTGCGGTGGCGTTGACCGTGGTGTTCACCGGTGCGAACTCGGAGTCCGTGGAAACGCGCCAGTTGCCCCAGTAGCCGGCGAGGAACAACGCGAAGCTGGTCACGGGGCCGATGACCATGCCGAGCGCCGGGTAGCCGGTGGCGTTGCCCACCAGCATGATCACCGCGCACGCCACTGCCGGGATGACGGTGGGTTGGTTACCGCCGAAGACGCTGGGTTCACGGCCGGTGACCACGTCGCGGATCATGCCGCCGCCGGTGGCGGTGAACACGCCCATCATGATGGTGGGCAGCACCGGCAGGCCGTATTGGATGGCCTTGGATGCGCCGGTGGCGGCCCACAGGGACGACACGAGCGCGTCGCCGTGGGACTGCAACATCTCCCAGGCTTTGCCCTTGAAGTAGGTGAACCGGGCGATCAGCGCGCCGGTGAACGCCAAGATGAGGTACTCCGGCTGGCTCATCGCGGCGACGGTGCCCTGGTTGATCAGTACGTCGCGCAGCATGCCGCCGCCTAAGGCGGAGAGCATGGCGATGAAGAAGAAGCCCACGATGTCGTAGCCGAGCTGGCGGGCGAGCGTGCCGCCGATGATGCCCATCAGCAGCACGCCGGAGATGTCCATCCAGTGATAGATGGAGCTGATGAGGGGGTCGACCTGGTCCACTGCCATGAGTGAATTGTAAAGGTCGCACGTTTGCCCGGCATGTCGGCATGCCCTGGGCGCACGGCGAAATGGCTTAGAACTTGGAGAAGCGCTTGATCAGTTGGTTTTCCATCTCGGTCCAGGCCTCCGCTTTATCGGTAAAAGGCGCGGACGGCACGTAGCCTGCGGCGCGGGTGGAGCCGAGCATGTACGCCAGGTAGTCCTGCATGCGCGGGTTGGCCAGAAGCAGGGAGTTCAGCGAGTCGTCCTGCGCCCAGTCCGCGGCATCTGCGAGCAGCTCGTACGCCTTCGACATCTGCGCGGTGTCCACGGCGTCGGGGCCCTTGTTGATGTCGGCGGCAATGCCGTTGAAGGAGTAGGAGTTGTCCGGGTGGACCTCCACCTTCAGCTCGCCAGCGTTGGCGGTGTCGATGAGGTCCTGCCACGTGGACACGCCCGCCAGGTCGTGGTCGTCGTGCTCCAGGATCCAGCGGCCCAGGTGCTTGGTGGAGGGGAAGGTGATGATCTCGCCGTACTTGCCCAAAAATACCGGGGCGCCGCGAAGGTAGGTGCGCAGCGTGTACACGCTCTGGCCTTGAATGGAGATCTTCACCGGGTCGATGCCGGCGCGGCCCCACGGGGAGGAGTCGTAGGGATCTTCCGCGGCGGCGCGCGCCTCTTCGTCCGCGCGTGCCTGCTCAGCGGCCGCGGCACGGGCCTCGGTGGCGGCGGCGATGGCGGTCCCTGCGGCTGCGACGCGCTCGGTGTCGAGCTGATGCGTATCGACGACACGCACAGACTCATCCAACGACTTGACCACATTCTCCCAGTTCGCCAACACAACACGGCCGACGCCGGACCACTCGGACAGGCCGTTTTCGCCCGCGTAGTGGTCGGAGCCGCGGCTGACGTTGCCCAGGATGGAGTGGGAGGCGAAGAAGATCTGCGCCTGCTCGGCGGAGGCTACGTCCGCAAGCGAGCGGGAGATCTGGAACACCCGCGACAGGCGCGAGACGTTTTCGTGGCTCGGGCGGCCGGCCAAAAACTCGGGCGCGCCGATGATGTCGAAGTGCTGCTTGTCGTTCGGCACCACGCGGTCGTCGCCCTGGGCCTGGAACTGCTGCCACTTGGGGTGGTCCGCTAGGTCGTGGGCGTTGGTCGTTTCCAGGTAGGCCAAGAGTTCCTCAGGGGAGTGGAAGGCCAGCACGGCTTGGTCGTCGCCAAGGAACGCCTGCCACTCGGTGCCCTTTTCCTTCCAGGTGGGTGCCCACAGGGTGTAGAAGTCGCCCTCGGTCAGGGAGATCTTGACGGGGAGAATCGCGCGCGTAGTCATGCGGGAAACTTTAGCCGGTCGGCCTCCAGAATCCGCGGAAGGTCATGCCCAGATTCTCTGTGCGCACAGGGTTCATCTGCACCGGGCTGCCAGCCTCGATCATCATCCCGTCTCCCGCGTACATGGCGGCGTGGCCGGACCACAACACCAGATCCCCGGGCTGCAGCTCCTGATACGACACCTGCCTGCCCACGGTCTGGTCCGCGGCGACGCGCGGGATGTCCAGCCCCGCCTGACCGTACGCCCAGGAGGTCAGCCCGGAGCAGTCGAAGCCGCCCGGTGCGGCCCCGCCCCACACATAGGGTGTGCCGATCTGACTTTTCGCGGCCTCGACAGCGGCGGCGCCGACAGCGGATCCCTCCTCGTGCGCCGGAGTAGGCTCCGGCGGCGGGGCAGCCGCCGCGGCAGGTTCCGGCGGCGGTGGCGGGGCGACGGCGGAGGCCGGTTTCACCGCCGGTGGCGCGGGCTTGGGCGTCGATGGTGCAGCTGGTGCACCCAGAGAGGCCAGGCGTTGCAGCTCCCCGTGGGCCTTCTCGGTTGCCGGGCCGGCGCCGGGCATGACGCGGTCTAACGCGGCGGTGGTGGCGGAGGTAAGCGTGTCCGCGATGGCTCGCAGTTCCTTCTCCAAAGCGTTGAGCACCTGCGTGGCCTCGTTGATTGCGTCGGCAATAATCCCGGCCACGTAGGCGGCGGCACCGAACAGGCCCGCTGGCGAGGTAGCGATCGCCGGTGCCGCCATCGCCTTGTTAATGAGCGCTCCGGCGATGGTGACCAGATCAAATGCCGCGGTGCCGATCAACACACCGCCGCGCAGCACTCCGTCGCTGATCGTTGCGCGGTAGTCCGCAAGATCCGCCGCGGCACCAACGCGTGATGCCCCGGACGTGTTTGCCACCGCGGCCAGCGGGTCGAAGTCCTTGAAATCCGGCATGCCGAAACCCGGCAGGGTGGGCAGGTCGAAGGGGAGAAGTTTCGCCAGCATGCTGGCGGTGCCGTGCACGTCCAGGCTGACGTTGAGTGGGCCGGCGATGCGGTTGAGCAGGTCGATTGCGCTGCCGAATTCGGTCTTCAGGGAGCTCATAGCGCGGCTCCCAGCTTCCGGCAGGTGCAGGTGTCTACGGCCGCGGCGGCATCCACCGTAAGGTCCATCACTTCTGCGATGCGGTGGGCCTCAGCGCGCAGCGCTTCAGCGTCCGTGTTCGCTTTGGCGATGGACTCGGTCACCGCGGCACTGAATTCGCCGAGGGGCCAGGTGTGGGGCACGGAGACGTCGGTAAGCAAGTGCAATCGTGCTGCGTCATCGCGCAGCGAATCGGTCATGGCGGATACGGCAGCGGAGTCAATGTGAAATACAGTCATGGCCATTGGACGCTGAAAACACCGCCCCGGTTCCCTCGAGGGGGAAAATATTTTCGCGGCCCGCCGAGTGAACTAGCATGGCCGGCATGGATATCACGGTTGTCAACCACCCCCTCGCCGCGTCCCGCCTGACCATCATGCGCGACAAACGCTCCAACAACGCAGCGTTCCGCGCGGCGCTGGCGGACTTGGGCGCGATGCTCATCTACGAAGCGGCGCGTGACCTAGAGGTGGAGGAGTTCGACACCGAAACCCCCGTAGCCACCGCCCGGGGCGCGCGCCTTGCCACCCCGCCGATTATCGTGCCGATCATCCGCGCGGGCCTGGGCATGGTGGACCCGTCGCTGTCCATGATCCCGGACGCGCAGGTGGGCTTCATCGGGCTCGCTCGCGATGAGGAGACGCACGAGCCGGTGCCCTACCTGGAGGCCCTGCCGCAAGACCTGTCCGGCCAGCCCGTGTTCCTGGTGGATCCGATGTTGGCCACCGGCGGGTCGCTGATTCACGCCATCGACCTGTTGGTGGAGCGCGGCGCGGACAACATCACCTGCATTTGCATGGTCTCGGCCCAGCCGGGCGTGGACAAGCTCGAGGCCCACGGCGGCCCGGTGCGCCTAGTCACCGCCACCATCGACCCGGCGCTCAACGAGGACGCTTACATCGTCCCTGGCCTGGGCGATGCGGGAGACCGTCTCTACGGCCCGCGCAACATCGAGCTTTAAGCTTGTCGACGTCCCACCGGTAGCGCGCCCGCACATTGCGCGCTACATTGCGTGGCATAACTAGTTGAACGCTTTAGGGGAGCGCCGACAAACGGGGGAAAAGACTATGGGGGAAGTACTGCCGCAATCGCACTGGGCGAGCTACGCACTCGGGCTGGGGGAGCGCGTGCGCGCCATCCGGCTCATGCGGGGGCTGAGCCAAACACGTCTCGCGGAGCTGGCTGGCGTGTCGCGCTCGCTGATTTCGAACCTGGAGCGCAACGACTACAACTCCAAGGTGGCCGACCCCACCTTGAGTACCTGCTACCGGCTCGCTTCAGCGCTGCAGGTACCGCCGGCGGCGCTTCTGCCTGGCGCGGCGGAAAACGTCGAAGGCCGTTTCCCAATGACGGATTCGCAAGCACCGGCACCTATCAGGTTCCAGTGGCCCCGCAGCGCGCAGGACACCGCGAGGTTCCACGACACGTATCTGCGCCGCGGCGCCCCGCAGGGCACGCCCGCGTTCTAGCGGTCCGCGTCAACCTCCACCGCACCGCTTTGTCTACTTTGCGGGAGGTGCGCGTACACTCATGTCAGCAAAAACTGATAGCCGAAGCTGGATAAAGGGAGCGCACGTGGAAAACGCCGGAATCGCCGCCGCGGTGGACCGCTGGTTCACTGACAATCAGGAGCGCGTGATTGATTGGCGCCGCCACATCCACTCCCACCCGGAGCTGTCCAACGAGGAAGTCGCCACCACCGACTTCCTCGTGGAAACACTGGAAAGTTATGGCCTGCACCCGGTGCGGTTTCCGGGCACTGGCCTGTACGTGGACTTGGGGCCAGCGGAAGGCAAGCGCCTGGCGTTTCGCGCGGACATCGATGCGCTTCGCGTGCCGGAACAGACGGGCCTGAGCTTCGCGTCCTCCAATCCGGGCGTGTCCCACTCCTGCGGCCACGACATCCACACCACCGTCGCCTTAGCACTCGCCTGCGCGCTGTCCACGGTGGAGCTGGAAAACCCGGTGCGCATCATCTTCCAGCCCGCTGAGGAAGTCATGGGTGGCGGCGCCCTGGACGTGATTAAGTGGGGCGCGCTCGAGGGCGTCGGGTCTATTTACGCCGTGCACGCCGAGCCGCACATCAAGGTCGGCGAGATCGGCGTGCGCGCCGGCGCGATCACCTCGGCGTCCGACGTGATCCGTATCGAGGTCCACGGCCCCGGCGGGCACACCTCCCGCCCGCAGCTGACCGCGGACGTGGTCTACGCCATGGGCGCGCTGATCACCCAGCTGCCCGGCCTGCTGTCGCGCCGGGTGGACCCGCGCACCGGCACTGTGCTGGTGTTCGGCCACGCGGAGGCGGGGGATGCCGCCAACGCGATTCCGAAGCGCGGGTTGCTCGAAGGCACGCTGCGCACCGCCGACATCACCACCTGGCGCCAGAACGAGGACCTGCTGACTGACCTCATCGACCTCATCGTCGCGCCCACGGGCTGCACCTATCACCTGGACTACATCCGCGGGGTGCCGCCGGTGCTCAACGACGACGCCGCGACCGCCCTGGCCGTCGAAGCGGCCCGCGCGGTGGACCCGCAGTCGGTGGTGGCCGCCCCGCAGTCCAGCGGCGGTGAGGATTTCTCCTGGTACCTCGAGCATGTGCCGGGTGCGATGATGCGCCTCGGCGCCTGGAGTGGGGAGGGCGAATACCAGGACCTGCACCAGGGCAACCTGAACGTGGACGAGCGCGCGATCGGGGTTGGCGTGCGGCTGTTCGGCTCCATCGTGGAGGAGTACTTCCGCCCGGGCGAAGAATAGGAGTTGTCTGGGTAGACTGTCTCCCAGTTTGGTTCCCGTCATTCGACCCATGAGGAGTGCTGTTTTGTCCAAGAAGATTGTCATCATCGGTGGAGGCCCGGGCGGCTACGAGGCTGCGCTGATGGCGTCCAAGTACGGTGCGGACATCACCATTGTCGAGGACAGCGGCGCTGGCGGCTCGGCGATCCGGAAGGACGTCGTGCCGTCGAAAAGCTTTATTGCTGGTGCGAACATCAAAAACGACCTGCGCCGCGCGGACGACATGGGCTTGAGCCACGCGCTGGGCGATTCGAAGCTGTCGCTGCTGGCGCTCAACGATCGTGTGAAGGCGCTCGCCGGCAAGCAGTCGGACGACATCCGTGCGCAGTTGGAGCAGGGCGGCGTGCGCTTTATCGAGGGCCGCGCGCGGTTTGCGGAGGAGCAGAAGGGCCACACCACCCACAACATCGAGGTCGAGACTTCCGACGGCTCGACGGAGACGCTCACCTGCAACATGGTGCTCGTATGCGTCGGCGCGAGCCCGCGCGTGCTCAAGGGGGCTGAGCCGGACGGCGAGCGCATCCTGAACTGGCGTCAGATGTACGACCTGAAAGACCTGCCGACGCACCTGGTCGTGGTCGGCTCCGGCGTAACCGGCGCGGAGTTCGTCTCCGCATTCGCCGAGCTGGGGGTGAAGGTGACCATGGTGGCCTCGCGCGACCGCATCCTGCCTCACGACGACGCCGACGCCGCCGACGTGCTCGAGGACGTGCTGGCGGACCGCGGCGTGCAGCTGGAAAAGGACGCCCGTGTGGAGCGCGTGGAAAACACCGGCGAAGGTGTGGTCGTGCATACCACCGACGGCCGCGCCATCGAGGGCTCGCACGTGATGATGTCCATCGGTTCCATCCCGAACACTGCCGACCTCAACCTGGAGGCCGCGGGCGTGGAGGTCACCCCGTCCGGCCACATCCACGTGGACCGCGTTTCCCGCACCAACGTGGCGGGCATCTACGCCGCCGGCGACTGCACGGACCTGATGCCGCTGGCGTCCGTGGCAGCGCAGCAGGGCCGCATCGCGGTGGATCACGCACTCGGCGAGGGTGTCACCCCGATCCGTTTGAAGACGGTGGGCAACGCCGTGTTTACCCGCCCCGAGATCGCCGCGGTGGGTGTGACCGAGCAGCAGATCCGCGACGGCGAGGTCGACGCCGACATCTACAAGCTGCCGCTGGCGACCAACCCGCGCGCGAAGATGCGCTCGCTGCAGTACGGCTTTGTCAAGATCTTCGCCCGCAAGGGATCCGGCCAGGTGCTCGGCGGCGTGATCGTCGCGCCGACCGCCTCCGAGCTGATCCTGTCGGTGACCATCGCGGTGGCCAACAACCTCACCGTGCGCCAGCTCGCCGGCTCCATGGCGGTCTACCCGTCGCTGTCCGGCTCCATCACGGAGGCGGCGCGCCGCCTGGTCACCAACACCGACCTGGACTAGTGCTGGGCTAGTACTCCGGAAACGCCCGCTGCGGACACTTCGTGCGCGGGCAGGTGGCGCACCCGGGCCCGATCGGGGTGGCGGACGCCGGGTCCACGTCGAGGCCGTCGGCGTAGACCAGCTCGTGTGCGTGCATCGCGTCGCAGCCCAGCGCCACCGCATGCTCGCGCCTAGGCGAGCCGAAACCGACCGCTGGCCCCTGCACCATCCGCGCCACCCACAGTTGCGTGCGCCCGTCCGGGGTAGAGGAGACCTGCCTGGTTACCCGGTTCGGCGTTTCAAAGGCGCGGTGCACCACCCACAGCGGGCACGTCGCGCCCGAACGTGAGAAGTGGAACCCTGCGGTGGCCTGGCGCTTGGACACGTTGCCCGCGCGGTCGGTGCGGATGAACACGAACGGCACCGCCTTCGCGCCGGGCCGCTGCAGGGTGCCGAGTCGCTGGCAGGTGGATTCGAAGCCGGTGCCGAAGCGGGCGGAGACAACGTCGATGTCGTAGCGCGTCTCTTTCGCCGCGGCGAGCATCTCCGCGTACGGCATGGTCACGGCGGCGGCGAAGTACTGCGCCAGGCCGTGGGTGGTGACGTGGCGGGCCGAAGGGTCGTCGATAGGCGCTGTGAGCTCGGCGATCTCCCGGTCGTGCGCGAGCGTGCCGTAGTGGTACGCCAGCTCGAAGCACTGTTGTCCTTCGGTCAGTCCCGCCCGTAGCCGGATTTCGCGGGGCTGACTATCGACGGCACTTCGCCCCTGAACGTCCTGGTTAAAACGCACGGGATAGCCGAAGTCCCGGTCCAGCGCCGCCGCTAAGCGCGTCAGGCGCATCTGGCGGCCGCCGAGGTGCTCCGCCAGCGACTCCGCGGCCACATCGAGGGCGTGAAAGTAGTTGCCGTGGCTCTGGAAGAAGTTGCGCGCGGTCTCGTACGGGTTGGGTGAGCTGCCCTCCAGCCGCGCGGGGATACCGCGCACCTTGTCTGCGATCGCCGGGTACGCGCGGGCGAAGGCGGCGAGCTCGTGCTCGGGGGTGTCGGGGATGAGCTCCGCCAAGTCCGCGGCGGCGGCGCGCTCGGCCGCGCCGGAAAAGTACGCCGCGTCCACCCCGAAAGCGGACGTGAGCTGCACAAGCACGCTCGCGGTCAGGGGCCGCTGGTTGTTTTCTAACTGGTTGAGGTAGCTGGGAGAGAGCTCGAGTGCTTTGGCCATCTCCGCTTGAGTGAGGCCGCGAGTGGAGCGCAGCGTGCGTATTTGTCCCCCCGCGTAGAGCTTTGCCATAGCCGTCGTACCTCTCCGATTGCATGGTTGCGCTGCTGATTTACAACACTTTGCAATCCTTCCTGCTTTTGGACGCAAGAATACACACAACAGACTATGACCCGCGACACATTTGCGGTCTTAGTATGAGGCACACCATCACGGTCGGTTTGGAAGGAGTCCCCACGAATGATCAACCACGAAGTACGCACCCATAAGTCCGCCGAGGACTTTCCCATCGAAGAGCATCTGGCCTACAAGATCGCCAAAGTCGCAGTCGACCCGGTGGAAGTTCCGGAAGACACCCGCGAGATGATCATCAACCGCATCATCGACAACGCCTCTGTCGCCGTCGCTTCCTATAACCGCCGCCCCGTCGCCGTGGCCCGCGAAATGGCCAAGGCGCACCCCGCCGACAACAACGGCGCGCCCGTCTTCGGCGAGGACGGCACCTACTCCGCCGAGTGGGTCGCCTTCGCCAACGGCACCGCCGTGCGCGAGCTGGACTACCACGACACCTTCCTCGCCGCCGAGTACTCCCACCCGGGCGACAACATCCCGCCCATCCTCGCCGTCGCCCAGCACAAGGGCCTCGACGGCAAGGCCCTGATCCGCGGCATCGCCACCGGCTACGAAATCCAGGTCAACCTGGTCAAGGGCATCTGCCTCCACGAGTTCAAGATCGACCACGTCGCCCACCTCGGCCCGTCTGCAGCCGCAGGCATCGGCACCATGCTCGGCCTAGACGTGGACACCATCTACCAGGCCGTGGGCCAGGCGCTGCACACCACCACCGCCACCCGCCAGTCCCGCAAGGGCCTGATCTCTTCTTGGAAGGCCTCCGCCCCGGCGTTTGCCGGCAAGATGGCCATCGAGGCTGTGGACCGCGCCATGCGCGACGAGGGCGCACCTGCCCCGATCTGGGAAGGCGAAGACGGGTTCATCGCTTGGATGCTCCACTCCCCGGAGCGCACCTACACCGTGCCCCTGCCGGCAGACGGCGAGGAAAAGCGCGCCATCTTGGACACCTACACCAAGGAGCACTCCGCCGAATACCAGGCGCAGGCCCCGATCGACCTGGCGCGGCGCATGAAGCAGACCATCGCGGACGCCGGCAAGACCACCGCCGAGATCGAGTCCATCGTGCTGCACACCTCGCACCACACCCACTACGTCATCGGCACCGGCGCGAACGACCCGCAGAAGATGGACCCCTCCGCCTCCCGGGAGACGCTCGACCACTCCATCATGTACATGTTCGCAGTCGCGCTTGAAGACGGCGGCTGGCACCACGTGGATTCCTACACCCCGGAGCGCGCCAACCGCCCGGAGACCGTGGAGTTGTGGCACAAGGTCTCCACGGTGGAGGACAAGGAGTGGACCCGCCGCTACCACGCAGACGACCCGGACGAGAAGGCCTTCGGCGCACGCGCGCTGATCACCTTCCAAGACGGCACCGTCATCGAGGACGAAATGGCCGTGGCAGACGCCCACCCGTACGGCGCGCGACCTTTCGCCCGCGAGAACTACATTGCCAAGTTCCGGACGTTGGCCGAAGGGATCGTGGACAGCCAGGAGCAGGACCGTTTCCTCGCGGCGGTGCAGGACCTGGAAAACCTCACCGACTTAACCGAGCTGAACATCCGTGTCAACGACGCCACCCGCGCCGCCGCGGAACAGATTCCGGGAGGCATCTTCTAATGTTCGCACCCGACAAAACCCCGAATGAGCGCCGCAAAGCACTGCGGGCATCGCTTCTCGACGAGCGCATCACGACCCTGCCCGGCGCCTTCAATCCTCTGACAGCACGCCTCATCGAAGACATCGGCGCGTTTTCCGGCGTCTACGTCTCCGGCGCCGTGGTAGCCAACGACCTCGGACTGCCAGATATCGGCCTGACCACCTTGTCCGAGGTGGCCAACCGCGGCGGCCAGATCGCGCGCGCCACCAACCTGCCCGTGCTCATCGACGCCGACACCGGTTTTGGCGAGCCCATGTCCGCCGCCCGCACCGTTGCCGAGTTCGAGGCCGCGGGCCTGGCCGCGCTGCACCTGGAAGACCAGGTCAACCCGAAGCGCTGCGGCCACCTCGACGGCAAAGAGGTCGTGCCAACGGATCTGATGGTGCGCCGCATCACCGCCGCGGTGCGCGAGCGCCACGACGACGACTTCGTTATTTGCGCGCGCACCGACGCTGCCGGCATCGAAGGCATCGACGAGGCCATCGAGCGTGCCAAGGCATACGCGGACGCCGGCGCCGACCTCATCTTCACCGAGGCGCTGTACTCCGAGGCGGACTTTGCCAAGTTCCGTGAGGCCGTGGATACGCCGCTTCTGGCAAACATGACCGAGTTCGGCAAAACCGAGCTGCTCAGCGCGAAGCAGCTGGAGGACCTCGGCTACAACGCCGTGATCTGGCCGGTGACCACCTTCCGCATCGCCATGGGCCAGACCGAGGCGATGCTGCGCGACATGGCCGAAACCGGCTCCCAGGTGCCGTGGCTGGACAAGATGCAGCACCGCTCCCGGCTCTACGAGCTGGTCCGGTACGACGAGTACAACCAGTTCGACCAGTCCGTCTTCACCTATTCCAAGGACACCTACAGCTCCACCTTCGAGCAGTAACCCCACCCAACCCTCACCCCAAGGAGTGAACCCCCATGACTGACCAAGACATCCGCAAAGGCCTCAACGGCGTCGTCGCCGACTACACCGCAGTGTCCAAGGTGAACCCGGAGACTAACTCGCTGCTCTACCGCGGCTACCCGGTCCAGGAGCTGGCAGAGCACTGCACCTTCGAGGAAGTGGCCTACCTGCTGTGGAACGGCGAGCTGCCGAACGAGGAGCAGCTGGCGGAATTCCGCGGCGGCTGCATGGAAAACCGCGACATCGGGGAAGAGCTGATCCAGGTGATCAACTTCATGCCCAAGGACTGCCACCCGATGGACGTGCTGCGCACCGCCGTGTCCTACCTGGGCGCAGAGGACCCGGAGAAGTTCACCCCGAGCTCCGACCACCTGCGCGGCATCGGCCGCAAGCTGCTGGCCAAGCTGCCCACCATCGTGGCCACGGACATCCGCCGCCGACAGGGCAAGGAGTACATCGCGCCGGACAAGGAGAAGGGCTTTTCCGAGAACTTCCTTTGGATGGTCTTCGGCGACGAGGAGAACTCGCCGGCGAACATCCCCTCCGACATCGAGGCGTTTGAAAAGACAATGATCCTGTATGCGGAGCACTCCTTCAACGCCTCCACCTTCACTGCCCGCACCATCGCGTCGACGATGTCCGACGGCTGGTCCGCCATCACTGGCGGCATCGGCGCGCTCAAGGGGCCGCTGCACGGCGGCGCCAACGAGTTCGTCATGCACCACATGGAAGAGATCGGCGATCCGGCCAAGGCGGAGCAGTGGTGCTTGGACAAGCTGAAGAATAAGGAGCTTGTCATGGGCTTCGGCCACCGCGTGTACAAGAAGGGCGATTCGCGTGTGCCCACCATGGAGGCCGCGTTTAAGAAGCTTGCCGCGGAGCACCCGGAAAAGGACGCTCAGAAGTGGGTGGAGATGTACGACATCATGGCCAAGACCATGTACGAAAACACCTCCATCAACATCCGCCCGAATCTGGACTTCCCGTCGGGCCCGGCGTACTACATCCTTGGCTTCGACATCGAGTTCTTCACCCCGCTGTTCGTGATGTCGCGCATCACCGGCTGGACTGCGCACATCATCGAGCAGTTCGAGAACAACTCGCTGATCCGTCCGCTGTCCGCCTACAACGGCCCGGAGGAGCGCCACATCGAGCGCTAGATCGCACTACCCCCGAAACGCGGGCTGTCGCTTGTCGACGGCCCGCGTTTTCCACCCCCACATTGTCCCCCAAAGCGCCCCGAAAATGATGTGATCTGTATTAAACTTGTGCTATCCCTATGACCGCAAAAACTTCCTTTGTGAAAGGCAACCGATGAACCCGGATAATCTCCCGCTTCACGACCTGCCCACCTTCAACAAGATCCTGGTGGCCAACCGTGGCGAAATTGCCGTGCGTGCCTTCCGTGCAGCGTTTGAGACCGGCGCGAAGACCGTCGCCGTCTACCCCCGCGAGGACCGCAACTCCTTCCACCGTCCGTTCGCGGACGAGGCCGTCCAGATCGGCGAGCCGGGCCAGCCGGTGAAGGCGTACCTGGACATCGACGAGATCATCCGCGCCGCGAAGCAAACCGGCGCGGACGCGATTTACCCGGGCTACGGGTTCCTTTCCGAGCGCGCCGACCTGGCGCGCGCCTGCCGCGACAACGGCATTAAGTTCATCGGCCCCAGCCCCGAAACCCTGGACCTGACCGGCGATAAGTCCGCCGCCGTCCAGGCTGCGGAGCGCGCCGGCCTGCCGGTGCTAAAGGACTCCGAGCCGTCCGACGACCCGAAGCAGCTGGCTGAATACGCCAAGGACTTCGAGTTCCCCGTCTTCGTCAAGGCGGTCGCAGGCGGTGGCGGTCGCGGTATGCGCTTTATTGAGCGACCGGAGGACGTCGAGAAGCTTGCTGCTGAAGCCTCCCGCGAAGCGGAGGCCGCGTTCGGCGACCCGAACGTCTATATCGAGCGCGCCGTGATCCGCCCGCAGCACATCGAGGTGCAGATCATGGCCGACTCGCACGGCAACGTCGTGCACCTGTTTGAGCGCGACTGCTCCGTGCAGCGCCGCCACCAGAAGGTCGTGGAGATCGCTCCGGCGCAGCACATCACCGAAGAGCAGCGCCAGCGCATCTGCCAGGACGCGGTGAACTTCTGCAAGGAGATCAACTACGAAGGCGCCGGCACAGTCGAGTTCCTCGTGGACGAGGCGGGCAACCACGTGTTCATTGAGATGAACCCGCGCGTGCAGGTCGAGCACACCGTGACCGAGGAAGTCACCGGCATCGACATCGTGAAAAACCAGATGTACATCGCCGCCGGTGCGAAGCTGGAGCAGATCCACCTCACCCAAGACCTCATCGAGGTCAACGGCGCCGCCCTGCAGTGCCGCATCACCACCGAAGACCCGGCCAACGGCTTCCGCCCGGACTCCGGCGTGGTCACCGGCTACCAGTCCCCGGGCGGTGCGGGTGTGCGTCTCGACGGCAACGTGGCCGTCGGCACCACCATCACCCCGAACTTCGACTCGCTGCTGGTGAAGATGACCTGCCGAGGCCGCAACTTCCAGGTGGCGGTGGACCGCGCGCTGCGCGCCCTGAACGAGTTCACCATCAACGGCCTGTCCACCAACATCGGCTTCCTGCGCGCCCTGCTGTCCGAGCCGGAGTTCCGCAACGAGCGCATCAACACCGGCTTCATCGCGGACCACCCGAACCTGCTCGAGGCCCCGGCCGCCGCCGACGACGCCGGCAAGATCCTCAACTACCTGGCATCCGTGACGGTGAACCAGCCCAACGGCCCGCGCCCGACCAACATCCGCCCGTCGAAGAAGCTGCCGGAGGCAAACTACGGCGACCTGCCGCGCGGCTCCCGCGACGAGCTGCTCGAACTCGGCCCGAAAAAGTGGGCGGAGAAGCTGCGCAACCAGACCGCCCTGGGTGTCACCGAGACCACCTTCCGCGACGCGCACCAGTCGCTTCTGGCCACCCGCATCCGCACCAACACCCTGGTCGCGGCGGCGAAGCACGTCGGCCACCTCACCCCGCAGCTGACCTCCGTGGAGGCCTGGGGCGGCGCCACGTACGACGTGGGCATGCGCTTTTTGCACGAGTCGCCCTGGATGCGCCTAGACGAGCTGCGCGAGGCAATGCCGAACGTGAACATCCAGATGCTGCTGCGCGGCCGCAACACCGTGGGCTACACCCCGTACCCGGACTCCGTGACCAAGGCATTCGTGCGCGAGGCGGCCACCTCCGGCATCGACATCTTCCGCATCTTCGACGCGCTCAACGACGTCTCCCAGATGCGCCCGGCCATCGAGGCGGTGCTGGAGACCAACACCACCGTCGCCGAGGTGGCCATGGCCTACTCCGGCAACCTGATGGACCCGGCGGAAGACCTGTACACGCTGGACTACTACCTCAACCTCGCCGAGGAGATCGTCGACGCGGGCGCCCACGTCCTGGCCATCAAGGACATGGCAGGCCTGATGCGCCCGGCAGCCGTCGCCAAGCTGGTCACCGCGCTTCGCGAGCGCTTCGACCTGCCGGTGCACGTGCACACCCACGACACCGCGGGCGGCCAGCTGGCCACCTACCTGGCGGCCGCGAACGCCGGCGCCGACGTGGTCGACGTGGCGTCTGCGCCGCTGGCGGGCACCACCTCCCAGCCGTCGATGTCCGCCCTCGTCGCGGCATTCGCGCAGACTGAGCGCGACACCGGCATTGACCTGCAGGCCGTCTTTGACATGGAGCCCTACTGGGAGGCCGTGCGCCAGGTCTACGCCCCGTTCGAGTCCGGCATCCCGGGCCCGACCGGCCGCGTGTACAAGCACGAGATCCCGGGCGGCCAGCTGTCCAACCTGCGCACGCAGGCTAAGGCGCTGGGCCTGGAGGACCGCTTCGAGCTCATCGAGGACTACTACGCCGGCGTCAACGAGATCCTCGGCCGCCCGACCAAGGTCACCCCGTCGTCCAAGGTCGTCGGCGACCTGGCGCTGCAGCTGGTGGGCCAGGGTGTCAGCCCGCAGGAGTTCGCGGAGAACCCGCGCAAGTACGACATCCCGGAATCCGTCATCGGCTTCCTGCAGGGCGAGCTGGGCACGCCTCCGGGCGGTTGGCCACTGCTGCGCGACCAGGCGCTTGAGAACCGCTCTGAGGTCGACCACACCGTCAAGGTGCCGGAGGAGCTGGCCGTGGACCTTGACTCCGAGGACCACGACACCCGCCGCGCCGCCCTGGACAAGCTGCTCTTCCCGAAGCAGTACGCGGAGTACCAGGAGCACCTGCGCACCTACGGCATTACCGACCAGCTCGGCGACAAGACGTTCTTCTACGGCCTCGAAGAGGGCGAGGAGACCATGATCTGGTACGGCGAGATCGACGAGAACCGCCCGCCGCTGGTGGTCAGCCTCGACGCCGTGGGTGAGCCCGACGAGAAGGGCATGCGCCAGGTCATCCTCACCGTCAACGGTCAGGTCCGCCCGATCACCGTGCGCGACGAGTCCGCCGAGTCCACCGTCGCAGAAGTGGAGAAGGCCGATTCTTCGAACCCGGGCCACGTGGCAGCCCCGTTCGCCGGTGCCGTCACCGTCACGGTGAAGGAAGGCGACGAGGTCAAGGCCGGCGACCCGGTGGCCTCCATCGAGGCGATGAAGATGGAGGCTGCGATCTCGGCCACCAAGGATGGCACGATCGAGCGCGTCGCGTTCACCCAGCCGACCAAGGTGGAAGGCGGCGACCTGGTGGTGGTTATCGCCTAAGCGGGGAGCGTTGTCAGCACCGCGTGGACCGTGAGCGGCCGCGCGGTGTTCGCTTTGCGGTCCGGGTTTTACGGATCTGCTAGTTCGCCCAAAAGCGCAACTAGCAGATTAAGTGTCCAATTTTGCGTTTTCGCAGGTGGTGTTGAAAAAGAATTCCAGTAACAGCGTGATCTGCTAGTTGCCCGACCAAGGCTGCGTGGGGGAACTAGCAGATCTGCGGCCCGGCGCGGTCGAGCACCGGCGCGGTCGGGCACCGGCGCGGTCGAGCACCGGCGCGGTCTGGCACCGGCGCGGTCTGGCACCGGCGCGGTCTGGCACCGGCGACACCGGCCTAAGCGGTGAAGTCGTCCACGTCGATGACCATCACGTCGTCTTCGCCCTCGACGTTTGTGAAGCCGAACTTCTCGTAGCGGTGGCGCGCCCGGTCGTTGTCCGGGTCCACCCACAGCGCCACCTTGGGTGCGCCCTGGCGCTTGGCCAGCTCCACCGCGGCCTGCAAAAGCCGTACCGCGAGCCGGTTTCCGGCGTAGCGGTTTTCCACCGCGATGGCGATTTCGGGGATGTTTGGGGCGAGGTTCGCGTAGCCGTCGTCAGGCGATTGCCAGTACCGCAACCACACACCACCTGCAGGCACATGGAATTGGTCGAATGCGATGATGCCGCTTTCGCGCTCCGGGTCCCACTGGCCCACGTAGCTTTCGGAGCCTTCGCGCTCGCTGTCGCCCAGGTCGCCGTCCTCGTTGCCGAAGACATCGGTGAGGTAATTCAGCCGCCGCAGATAGGTGCGGTCGGACTCCGTGGCCTCGCGCAGTTGAAACTCAGGTGTGTAATCCATGCGCACCACGTTAATCTTTTGCCATGCTTCGACGCATTTGCCTATCGACGTCCACCGCCCTGGCCCTCGCCGCAACCCCGGCATACGCCGTGGCAGCGCCCGTGGCCAACGATGTCGCGCCAACCACCGGGGCTGCATCGGGCGCCACCCCCGTGGTGGCCCAGGGCGACTTGGTTGACGTTGTGGGCAAAGGCCGCTGCACCATTGCGTTCAACGACCGGGGCCAAAACGTCAGCTACACCGCCGGGCACTGCGGCGAAAAGGGCGACCGCGCCATTGTGATGGGGAAGGGGTTCCGCGCCTCCGGCACGTTCCACCCGTCGTCGGCGATGAACGCGGACGAGGGCACCGCCAACGACTGGGGCGTAATCCGCTGGGCCGACGACGTGAAGCTGGGCGAAAACGGCATCACCGGCGACGAGGTGGTGGCGCCGTCGCTGATGCGCTCGGGTGACCCGGTGTGCGTGTACGGCGGCACCAGTAAAAAGACCACCTGCGGCAGCTTCGCAGGCGCCATCGGTAACAACCTCTACTGGGACGGCCCGTCCGGCAAACCCGGCGATTCCGGCGGCCCGGTGTGGGTGGAAGGCAAAGGTTTTCTGTCCATCTACACCGGCGTGAGCATGGCGGTGGGCAGCAAAGGGGAAGAAGCCCGGCTCAACCGCAGCTCCGTGCCCGACAACGGCCCGCAGGTGAGCCCCGAAGAGGAAATGGAGCTGCTGGCGCAGGCCAAGCGGATCACCACCCCGGTGGTGCACGAAACGGCGGTGCCCGGAGGCAAGCCAGAGCAGGTCAAAAACGGCGGCAGCTCGGATATGAGCGCGGTGGGAATCACCGCGGTCGTGCTCGTCGCCCTCGCCGGGGTGCTGTTCGCGCTGCCGCAAATTCTCGGCGCACTGCCGCCGCAGTACCGCGAGCCCGCGCTGCGGATCATGCAGGCTTGGGGCTCTTAGCGGAAGGGCTACTTCAGCTCCATCAGCACGGCGCCTTTGTTCACCTGGCCGCCAACTTCGACGGCCAAACCGGTCACGGTGCCGGCCTTGTGGGCCTTCACCGGGTTTTCCATCTTCATCGCTTCCAACACGAGTAGCACGTCGCCCTCGGCGACCTCCTGGCCTTCCTCCACGTTGACCTTGATCACGCTGGCCTGCATGGGGGAGGCGACGGCGTCGCCGGAGACGGCTGCCTTGTTCGCGCGGCGCTTCTTCGGCTTGCGCTTCGCCGGGCCTGCCGCGACGAGTTCCTCGGGCAGGGCGACCTCGATGCGGCGGCCGTCGATCTCCACGGCGAAGGTGCGGCGGGCGGGGGCACCGGTGTCCGCGTCTTCGTCCTCGTCGGTTGCCGGGGTGGACGGCAGCTCGCCGTCCCACTCCTTCTCGATCCAGCGGGTGTAGACGCTGAAGCCGTCCTCGTCGCCGACAAACGCCGGGTTGTTCAGCATGGCCTGGTGGAACGGGATCACGGTGGGGAACCCGGCCACGACGTACTCGCCGAGTGCGCGACGGGCACGCTCGATCGCCTCTCGGCGGGTGCGGCCTGTGACGATCAGCTTGGCCAGCATCGAGTCGAACTGGCCGCCCACCACGGAGCCCGCGCGCACGCCGGAATCCACGCGCACGCCGGGGCCGGCCGGTTCGGCGTAGACGGTGACGGTGCCCGGCGCCGGCATGAAGTTCGCGGCCGCGTCCTCGCCGTTGATGCGGAACTCGATGGCGTGGCCGTGGGCGGCGGGGTCGCCGTCGAAAAGCAAAGGCTCCCCGCGGGCGATGCGGAACTGCTCACGCACCAGGTCGATGCCGGTGGTGGCCTCGGTGACGGGGTGCTCCACCTGCAGGCGGGTGTTGACCTCCAGGAAGGAGATCAGGCCGTCCGAGCCGACCAGGTACTCCACGGTGCCCGCGCCGAAGTACCCGGCCTCGCGGCAAATGGCTTTGGCGCTGGCGTGGATGCGCTCGCGCTGCTCGTCGGTGAGGAAAGGCGCCGGGGCCTCCTCCACGAGCTTTTGAAAACGGCGCTGCAGGGAGCAATCGCGGGTGCCCACAACAACGACGTTGCCGTGCTGATCCGCCAGCACCTGGGCCTCCACGTGGCGGGCCTTATCCAGGTAACGCTCCACGAAGCACTCTCCACGGCCGAAGGCCGCAGTGGCCTCGCGGGTGGCGGACTCGTACAGCTCCGGGATCTCTTCAAGCGTGTAGGCGACCTTCATGCCGCGGCCGCCGCCGCCGAACGCGGCCTTAATCGCCACCGGCAGGCCGTGCTCTTCAGCGAAGGAGACGACCTCGTCCGCGCCGGAAACCGGGTCCTTCGTGCCCGGCGCCATCGGGGCCTGCGCGGCCTCGGCGATGTGGCGGGCGGTGACCTTGTCGCCCAGCGCGGCGATAGCCTCGGGGGAGGGGCCGATCCAGGTCAGACCAGCGTCGATGACCTTCTGCGCGAACTCCGCGTTTTCCGACAGGAAGCCGTAGCCCGGGTGGATCGCGTCCGCACCGGACTTCTCCGCCGCAGCGAGGACTTTGTCCATGTCCAGGTAGCTTTCAGCCGCGCTCGAACCGCCAAGCGCGAAGGCTTCGTCGGCAAGCTGCGCAAACGGCGCATCCGCGTCCGGCTCGGCGTACACGGCGACAGACGCGATGCCCTCGTCCACACACGCGCGGATGACGCGCACGGCAATCTCGCCGCGGTTGGCCACCAGCACCTTGGTCACGCTGTTCGGCAGGTCTTTAGTCGCTGCAGTGGTAGGCACGAAGCAATCCCGTCCTTACAATCGGAAAAACAAACCGTTAGAAACGTCGGACAAACGTCGAACCATGTTACAGCGCCACCGCGCTGGCGCGTTTATTCAGCAGCGTTTTCGGGCGCGTCGCCTTTAACCACCGGCATGCGCACCATGTTGCCCCACTCGGCCCAGGAGCCGTCGTAGAGCGCGACGTTGGTGAAGCCCAGGATGTGCTTGAGCACGTACCACGTGTGCGAGGAGCTCTCGCCGAGCTGGCAGTACACCACCGTCTCGGCGTCCTTGTCGAAGTCGGCGTAGATCGCCTGGATGTCCTCCAGAGAGCGGAAGCGCGCGTTGGGGAACACTGAGCGGCCCCACGGCACGTTCACAGCGCCGGGGATGTGGCCTTGGCGTAGCGACGGCGCGGAGCAAGACTCAGGATTCGGGTCTTCGCCCAGGTAGAGGGGGGCCGGACGGGCGTCGATAAGCTGTGCTGGTGTGCGCTCCAGCAACTCCGAAGCGAAGGCGCGAAAGGGTGCATCCTGGCGCTGAACCACCGGGTAGTCCGAGCGCGGGTAGTCCGGCACCACGAAGGAGGTGTCGCGCTCTTCGCCCATCCACGCGTCGCGCCCGCCGTCGAGAAGCCGCACGTCCGGGTGGCCGAACAGCTCGAACACCCACGCGGTGTAGGCGGCCCACCAGTTGGAGGAGTCGCCGTAGACCACCACAGTGTCATCGCGGTTGATGCCGCGTGAGCGCATCAGTTCCGCAAACGCCTCGCCGTCGATGAAGTCGCGCACCAGCGGGTCGTTCAAATCCTGCTTCCAGTCGATGCGGACTGCGCCGGGGATGTGGCCGATGTCGTAGAGGAACGCGTCCTCGTCGCTTTCCACGACCTTCAACCCCGGCACGCCCAGGCGGGCGGACAGCCACGCCGCGGAAACGAACTTTTCGGGGTGCGCGTACTGCTGGAACTGCGGGGTGTCGTCGAGCTCGATGCCCATGGCGGCAACCTTTCTTCTCGCTCGTGTGCGGTGTGCAACATCTGCAACAACGGTGTGTAAAACCACCGTCAACGATACAGAAACGAATGCGGGGAGCTTGATGTGTTTGGCCGAGAAATACGGCGGTGTGAACTTGCACACTATCAAATTGCTCGTCCGGTGGAACTCACTGCCGCCGGTTAAAGTCGGAGGTAGGAACACACAGGTTACGGCCCGTTTGTTCTGGGTATCTGACCAGCCCCGGCGGCACCGGTATGTGAGTGGCGCGGGGCGTGAACCATGAAAGGGACCAACCGTGCACAAGGCGATTGTTGTCTTCGAGGTCGAAGGCGGCTCCGACAAGTCCTTCGACGGCCACCGCAAGGACACCATGCCCATCGTTAACGCCATCAAGGAAAAGGGCTGGAACTCCGAGGTTGTCTACTTCCGCCCGGAGTGGGCAGACGACCTGTTCACCTACGTTTCCGAAAACTTCGACGCCTACATCTCCCGCGTGAACCCGGGCAACATCCCGGGCGGCGAGCAGGGCTACTTCGACCTGCTCACCCGCCTGTCCGAGGCCGGCCTGGTGGGCATGTCCACCCCGCAGGAGATGATCTCCTACGGCGCCAAGGACGCCCTGGTCAAGCTGAACAAGACCGACCTTGTGCCGGAAGATACCGCCGCGTACTACGACGTGGAGGAGTTCCACAACACCTTCCCGAAGTCCCTGTCCTACGGCGAGCGCGTGCTCAAGCAGAACCGCGGCTCCACCGGTTCCGGCATCTGGCGCGTGCGTCTTGCCGACGAGTCCCTGGCCGAGTCCGTCGAGCCGGGTACCGCCCTGCCGCTGGACACCAAGCTCAAGTGCACCGAGGCCGTGGACAACCACACCGAGGACCGCGAGCTCGGCGAGTTCATGGACTTCTGCGACCAGTACATCGTCGGCGACAACGGCATGCTCGTGGACATGCGCTTCATGCCGCGCATCGTCGAGGGCGAGATCCGCATCCTGCTGGTCGGCCCGCACCCGGTCTTCGTCGTGCACAAGAAGCCGGCCGAGGGTGGCGACGCGTTTTCCGCAACCCTGTTCTCCGGCGCGAAGTACACCTACCAGAAGCCGGAGGAGTGGCAGGAGCTCGTGGACATGTTCGCTGAGGCTCGCCCGGTCATCGCCGAGAACCTCGGCGGCGACAACATCCCGCTGATCTGGACCGCGGACTTCATGCTCGCCGACGACGACGAGACCGGCGAGGACACCTACGTCCTCGGCGAGATCAACTGCTCCTGCGTCGGCTTCACCTCCGAGCTGGACATGGGCATCCAGGAGATGGTGGCCGACGAGGCCATCAAGCGCGTCGAGGAGAAGCACGCCTAAGCGCGTTTTGCTTATCGACGTCTCAAGCGCCCCACCGCCCCGGCCCGCAGCACGCGGGACCGGGGCGGTTTGTGCGGATCGTCTAGCAGCCGACGACTCCCGCTAGACGATCTGTGTTTTATCGGCACTGAGTGTCATTACCACCTGGGGAAACGCTCAGCCTCGACTCTGATGGTCTAGCAGGCTGGTGTTATGTCTATGGACATTTTGGACGCGGAGTCTGGTCACTTATTGGACATGGAGTCTGGTGACTTATTGGACATGG